>RDXM01000048.1 GCA_004292595.1 Candidatus Kapaibacterium sp.
GGACGCAGATGAAGATGATGGAATGGATGAAGATGATGAAAATGCAGAAAACATCAACAACGGATGAAGTCTGCATTCACGCTCTGATTTTTTTTATCAGTATCATCTTCATCCATTCAATCATCTTCATCTGCGTCCCCTCTTCATTGTTGAGACCTGACCAGTTACGCAGTAATTACAACATTCTTTCTTTTCTTGATATAATTCCTCTTCCGAGCGAGATTCTATGCGCTTTTCTAGCCCATTATTTTTCTTGTGTGCGTCGTTGCTGCTTGTAGCAGAGATGCTCCCTGTGCAAATGCTGACCGCACAGGCACAAAGCTCTTCGGCGGCACAAGCAGAGCGCAGGAAGTGGGAAGAACCGCAAAATATCGCCATTCTGAATACACCAACAGACGACTTTGCGCCGAGTTATTCTCCCGACGAGCGCCTGTTATACTTTTCTTCGCAGCAGTCGGGGTGGGCGCAATTTTGCACCACAAAATTTGAAACTCGCCGCGATGCTGCTTCTGGCGAGCAACGCCCGCGCTTTTTGGCTGCCGAGCGGCTTACTACCTCGTTTGCACAAGCACAAAATAATCAGTCCTACATTAGCTTTGCCAAGGATGGTACGATTCTCTTGTCTGCTTTTCGCATGGTAAAAACGCGCCCATTTTTGAATATTTTTCAAGCCGCCGACCGCAAGAACGTTTTTCCCAAACCCGCACCACTGGAGGCATTAAACACAAACGACTTTAATGCACATCCCGCGCTCTCGCCATCGGGCAGAAGTGTAGTTTTTTCATCAACACGCTCTGGTGGGCGCGGCGGCACAGACCTCTGGACAGCAAACCGTGATGAAAGCGGCGCATGGCAGCAGCCAGTGAATCTTGGCGAAGTATTAAATTCCTCGCAAGACGAGATTACACCGCACTTGCAGTCCGATGATTCTCTCTATTTTGCCTCGAATGGTTTTGGCGGTAAAGGCGGTTTTGAAATCTATCTTTCGGTGCGCATTGATGGGCGCTGGCAAGCCCCTGTGCCGCTTCCAGAGCTAAATAGCGAATATGATGATTCTGATTTTGCGATGCTCCCGGGAAATATCGGCGTGTTTGCCTCGAACAGAGCAGGCGGGCGCGGTGGCTTGGATTTGTATGTAAGCCGCTTGGTGCCTGCTTCGCAGCTTGTTTCGCAGGTGGAATATAAAATTGCCACGCAGACAAGTTTTCTCACGCTCGAAGAGTTTTTAATGACCGATGTGCTACCGCTTGCACCGTGTCTCTTTTTTGAACCAAATTCTGCGCAGCTTCCCCGCGACCTCAAGCAGCTTTCCAGCGAGGAAGTATCGGGCTTTTCGCCGCAAAATCTTCGCCCCGACCCGCTTACTATCTATGCTGAAACGCTGAACATTGTGGGCAAACGCTTGCGTGAGTTTCCCACTGCTACTCTCAGCATTATTGCGCCAGAAGCAAGTAATAGTGCGCTTTCTCGGCAACGTGTCGAAGCAGTGCAGAAGTATTTGCAACATATTTGGGATATTGATGGAAAGCGGCTTCTGACCGAGCCAAACACCAGTAACAACAACACAAGCAATACTGCGGCTTCTGTGCGAAAGCGTGTGCAAGGATTCGCTGGCGAAGATGCCGTGCGCTGTGTGGAATTTCAAACCAACGACGCACGAATACTAGCATCGGTGCGCATTGGTGGCGTACATTTGCTTGCAAAGCCGCGCAAACTCGACGTTGGCTTGGATGCTCGCCCGCGCCCGCAGCTCCGCTCTTGGACATTCACGCTCGTTGGCGATGCCCGCGATACGCTCTTCCGCACAACTGGCTCGCGTCTGCCATATGCGCTCTCGCTGCCTCTGGAAGCAAATTCATGGGTAAGTGCGCCAGAAGAAGTAACAGCGCGGCTTGTCGGGGTAGATTCGCTGGGGCGCACGGGTAAACGAGAACTCACAATGCTTGTCTATCGTTTACCGCTCGACCAAAAACGGGCGCAAAAAGTACAAGACAAAATCATTGAACGCTATCGTTTTCTTCTTCCACGCGATAACGATGCGGCTCTCAGCCCAGAGCAAACCGAGATTCTCCGCGAAATTGCCTCTGGTTCTATCGGCATTCAGAATACGACGCAGAGCGCAGGTCAAAGCACTGGCTTGAGTGTCCGCATTGTTCCGTTTTCCTTTGAAGAAAAATCTGCACAGCAAGGTTTGGAGCGGAATGCAAAGATTATTTCGGACGAACTCAAACGCCTCTCTCCCGCGCTTTTGGTGCAAGCTCCGCAGATTGAAGCGATAAACGATATTGCACTGCCCGAAACGCCGCAAGAGCGCGTCATGGCTCGCTGTATCATGCTTATCGTCGAGCATAATGCGCAAAGCTCGTCCGGAGGGCAACCGAGCGGAAACTCTCGCGGACGCTAGCACTCCGCCGAAAGAGCGTGGGAAATCTTGCTAGGAAATTTTGCTGAGAAATCTTGCACAGCCTCACTCTATGCACACGTTCCGCATTTTTTTCGTATCTTAGCAGCCCTTCACCGTTGTTTCATGCCGTCATTCCTATTGTTGTATGGCTTCATTGCCCACAGACCCGCATCATTCCTACACCAATGCACTCATCCACGAGAAATCACCGTATTTGCTCCAACACGCCCACAACCCCGTGAACTGGCAGGCATGGAGCGATGAAGCATTTGAACAAGCACGACGCGAGGACAAACCAATTTTTCTGAGTATTGGCTACGCAACCTGCCATTGGTGCCACGTTATGGAGCGCGAATCCTTTGAAAATACCGATATTGCTGACTTTCTCAACCAACACTATATTTCTATCAAGGTTGATAGAGAAGAGCGTCCCGATATTGATGCAATCTACATGAGCGTCTGCCAAGCTCTCACTGGGCAGGGCGGCTGGCCGCTCACGATTTTTATGGATGCCGACAAGCAGCCATTTTTTGCTGGAACATATTTCCCACCAGAAAATCACGCTCAACGCCCAGGATTTCCGTATCTGATTCAACATATTGAACACTCATGGCGTACCGAGCGCGAAAAAATCACAGAATCTAGCGCGGCAATTCTCGAACACCTCGCGCCAAAAAATAAAGGTCAAGAAAATAAGGAACAAGCTCCAACGAGCAAGGAACACAGCGCAAAAAGCAAAGGCAAAGGGACAAAAAAGCAAAAAAATACGACAGCTTCAAGCAATCACCTTCTCGACCATAAAATAATCAATAGCCTTCTGAGCCAAGCCTTTGCGCGGTATGAGCAGGTGTTTGACCCACAGTTTGGTGGGTTTGCTGCGCAGCCGAAATTTCCTTCGCCGCAAAATCTTCTCTTGCTCTTGCGCCACTTCAAACGCACGGGCGAAAAAGCCGCGCTCGCAATGGTAGAGCGCACCGTTCTATCCATGCGCAAGGGTGGTATTTTCGACCAATTAGGCTATGGTTTTCATAGATACAGCACCGACCGCGAATGGCTTGTGCCGCATTTCGAGAAAATGCTCTACGACCAAGCAATGATGGCGTTGGTGTGCTTGGAGACGTTCCAAATCACGAAAAACGAGGCGTATAGCCGCATTGCAGAAGAAATTTTCAATTACGTTTTGCGCGATATGACCGATGACGACGGCGCGTTCTACTCTGCCGAAGATGCCGATAGCGAAGGACACGAAGGCACGTTTTATATCTGGACAAGCAAGGAAATACGCGAGGTCTTGGGCGATGAAGATGGGCGTTTGTTTGCCGCTTTTTACAACTGCACCGAAGAAGGAAATTTCGAGGAAGAAGCCACACGCGAGCGGACAGGCGAGAACATTCCTCATGTTCGGCTTTCGGAGGAAGATTTTGCCCACGCACACGGCATAGATGCGAAAGAATTGCGGGCGCGGCTCTCTATTTTTCGAGAACGCCTCTTTATGCACCGCGAAGAGCGCGTCCGTCCTCTGAAAGACGATAAAATCTTGACCGATTGGAATGGCTTGATGATTGCGGCGTTTGCCCTTGGTGGGCGTGTTTTCGATAATGCCTTCTACACGCAAGTAGCAGAGCGGGCTTTGAGCTTCTTTCAGCAAAAAATGTTCGTGTCAGTCCCTTCTTCGTCCGCTAATGCAGCAGAGATGCCGCGCCTCCTCCACCGCTACCGTGCTGGAGATGCCGCCATTCCTGCGTTTCTGGATGATTATGCCTTTCTCGCTTGGGGCGCACTCGAACTCTATCAAACGCATTTTCAAATAAAACACCTGAAAAGCGCATTGTTCCTTGCTGATGAGATGCTGCGCCTTTTTGAAAATACGGACGAGGGCGGTTTCTATTTTTCCGCTTCGGACAACGAAACCTTGATATTCCGCACTCAAGAAGGCTATGACGGCGCAATTCCTTCGGGAAATTCCGTAGCCGCATCGGTGCTGGCTCGCTTGGGAAAGCTCACAAACCGTGCGCACTATATTCGCTCGGCAGAGCGCACCATTGCGTACTTTGCCGAATCTATGCAGCGCTATCCGACGGGCTTCGCGCAAATGCTCATTGCGGCAGATTTTCTCACGCACTCAACGCAAGAAATTATTCTTGCCGGAGGCGCATCGCACCCCGCAACATACGATATTCTGCGCCTTCTGGCAGAAACGTTTTTGCCGTATTCGGTCGTTGCCTACAACCACACACCGCATGAACTCAAGGAATGGATTGAGCAAGCCGAATACCAAACCTCGCACAATGGCGTACCAATGCTCTACATTTGCGAAAATTATCAGTGCCGTATGCCACTTGATGATATTGCTGCAATACGCACTGTTCTTGGCGTGTGAGGCTCTGTATTTTTTACTTGGCTACAAAGTTTTTACAAAACACCAGCACGACTATTTCAATTTCAATACTTTCCTCCTCAATTTTTCCTACAAATACTATGAAACTTGCCTATTCTCAAGACGCTCTCTCTGCCATAAAAGCTGATATGCTGGTTATTTTTGTTGCCAGCGACGATAAGCATTTTACAACGGCGCAAAAGGCGATTACCGCAGAATTTCCCGAAGCGAACGCGATATTTGTGTCTGGCGATTTCAAAGGAAAAAAAGAGAGTACGTCGCTTGTGTATCGTAGTGTTGATGGGCGTTCCAGCCGTTTGTTGCTTGTCGGTATTGGCGATGCGGGCAAAGTCTCGCTCGAAGGCTTGCGCAGAGCAGCAGCAACGGCAGCAAAAATGGTTTCTGGCAAAAAATTCACCAGCATTGCCGTGCAGATTCCAAGCGGCTTGGCGATTGATGCCGGCGGCTGTGGCGAAGCATTTACCGAAGGTTTGATGCTGGCTGGATATAAACTCACGCGCTACTTTTCCGACAAAGAGCGCAAAGGCAATACGCTCGAACACATCACCTTTTGCAGCAGCAACAAAAAAGCCCTCGCTGAGGTGAAAACAGGCGCGGAATACGCAGCAACGGTCTGCGAAGGAACGCTGCTCGCCCGCGAATTAGCGCAAACACCCAACAACGATATGTATCCCGAAAAACTTGCCGAAGCAGCCCGCAAAGCAGGGAAAGACGCGGGGTTCAGCGTGAGTATTTTGGACAAGAAAAAAATTGAAGCTCTGAAAATGCACGGACTCTTGGCGGTCAATCAAGGCAGCAAGCGTCCTCCGGTCTTTATCGTGATGGAATACAACGGTGCGGGCAAAAACGATAAACCGATTGTTTTGGTCGGCAAAGGCGTAACCTTCGACACAGGCGGCATTTCTATCAAACCATCGGCGGGCATGGCAGAAATGAAAGCCGATATGCACGGCGCGGCAACTGTGATTAGCACGATGCTTGCTGTTGCAAATCTTGGCTTGAAGGTGAATCTCGTCGGGCTTGTGCCATCAACGGAAAATATGCCAAGCGGCACTGCCGTCGTGCCGGGCGATGTGATTGTCTATACCAACGGCGTAAGCGTGGAAGTAGATAATACCGATGCCGAAGGGCGTTTAATTCTCGCCGACGCGCTCATGTATGCGCAGAAGTACAAGCCGCAAGCCTGCATTGACCTTGCAACGCTGACAGGTGCTTGCGTTGTGGCACTTGGTACGGTAACATCGGGCTTGATGGGAACGGATAATACTTTGAAGAATCGCCTCAAAAGCTCTGGCGATTACACGCATGAATACGTCTGCGAGCTGCCCTTGTACGAAGAATACGAAGACCTCATCAAAGGCGATATTACGGACATCAAAAATGCAGGTGGTCGCTATGCAGGAGCAATTACGGCAGCGTTGTTTCTCAAGAGATTTGTGGGCGATATGCCATGGGCGCATTTGGATATTGCTGGTCCCGCAATGCCATCCAGCGAAGGCGCGTATATCCCCAAAGGCGGCTCTGGTGTTGGTGTTCGCTTGCTGACCGATGCGCTGCGGAAGTGGAAATAGTGCTGGGGAAAAGTCGGATTTCAACAATGAAAAGGGGACGCAGATTGAAGATGATTGGATTGATGAAGATGATATACTGAAAAAGGTTTGCTGCTTAGATGTAGTCCATTTTTGAGGTGGACTACATCTCACTTCTTCACTTTTTGATATGCAATTTTTACCCATTTTTAGCATAGAGTAAATGTGCATTCACTTCAATACCATCATCTTCATCCATTCAATCATGGGCTTCATCTGTGTCCCCAAAAATCATGAACTGACCAGAGACGAAATTATTTGGTCAATGCAACCGACACTTTGGTCATATCCCACGCAAGGGTCATCGTTGCGCCCTTCTCAGCTTTCTCGAAGGAAATAGTAAAGCTCTCGACCAATTCTTTCGTTGCAGCGGATGGCACATCAACACGAAGTACATCTTTGTCTTTTTTGTACTCGTACGCGCCCCATTGTTTAGAATCGGTGTTGAGAATAATTGTCCATTTATCTTTCGTGGGAATGGTGAACAGTCCGTATGTTCCCGCTTTCACAGCTTTTCCGCCCAGCATGGCATCGCCCGAAAGAGTGAGTGTTGTTGCGCCATTCGCGCCCGTTCGCCATACTTCACCGAAGGGAACAAGTTTGCCAAAAATTTCACGTCCTTTTTTGGACGGCTGTCCGTAATTCACCGTTGCGGTGATGCCGTCAAACGTTGTGGTAGCTGTTGCTGGCGGGCTGGCGGGTTTTTGTTGGGCAAAAGCAAGCTCGTTCAGGCTTATTCCCAGTACAAAAAGGAGAGCAAAAGCGCGAAACCAAGCAGCTTTGCGTGTGGTGGTGATGGAAAATGTCGTCATAGAAAATCAGAAAAAATTCGTAAAAAAACAGTAATTTGCTCGCCTCGTTTCATTTGTTGAGAAATACCATTGACCCAACGCAATGAACAAGCATGAGCTAAAATACTGTTTTTTTGCGCTTTTGTTTCACTCTTTCTTTTATTTCACTTTTCGTGAAAGAATGTTGTACATGAAACTTCGCATCGTCCAATTCACGCCCGTTTTTGGGAATAAGCAGGAAAATTTCAAACGTCTCCAAGCACACGCAGACCGCATTGCAACTGAGTTTGACGGTGCAGACGTACTTGTTTTTCCTGAATTATGCACAACAGGATATTTTTTTCAATCCAACGACGAAGCACTGAATTACGCTGAAACCACCGACGGCGAAACCGTTGCTTTTTTTCGCGCAATGGCGCATAAAATGGACGCTCTCGTCGTGGCGGGCTTTGTCGAACGCGCCATCGAAAACGGCGAAGAACACGCCTACAACTCCGCAATAATAATTGCTCCGGGACAAGAGGTGCGCATTTACCGCAAAACGCATCTCTTCTACAAAGAGCGTCATTGCTTCAGCGACGGCAATACGGGCTTTTTCGTTGTGCCGCATCACCGCTTGGATGCAAAAATTGGCGTGATGATTTGCTACGATTGGCGTTTCCCAGAGTCCGCACGAACACTGGGCTTGAAGGGTGCCGACCTCATTGTTTGCCCGTCGAATTTGATTACCAATGTCTGGCATATCGCCATGCCCGCCCGTGCGCTGGAAAACAAGGTTTATGTGGCAGTGCCAAACCGAGCAGGCGAGGAATCACGCGGCTCGGAAGGCGAAACGGTGAAATTTACAGGACGCTCGGTGATTTACGGTTTTCAAGGGCAAGAATTAGCCAAAGCGGGCGACACTGCCGACGAAATCTTGTCGGTAGAGATTGACCCCGCCGCAACACGTGATAAATCCTTCAATCCGCTCAATGATATTTTCCGCGACCGCCGACCGGAGATGTATCAGTAAACACACAATTAGATGTTCTTTTATAGTGGCACAGACATTCTTGTCTGTGAGTGTTCGTGCAGGATTCAAGCAAGAAACACAGACAGGAATGTCTGTGCCACTGAGGTTGAATTTTACCAGTATTTCAAAGATTGTGCCGTATAATAAAAGATAATCTGTTGTCCCCAAAAAACTAGTAACCACGCGCCTTCCAACACTTTACCTTGTATGAAAAAAGCCCTTTTTATTGACCGCGACGGCACCATTATTCTCGAACCGCCCGACGAGCAGATTGATTCCCTCGAAAAATTAGAGTTCGTTCCCCGCGCAATCACTGTTCTGGCGCAGATTGCAGAGGAATTTGACTACGAACTCGTCATGGCGACCAATCAAGACGGCTTGGGAACGTCGTCGTTTCCTGAAGACACCTTCCATCCCGCGCAGAACAAGATGGTAAGCGTCTTGCAGGGCGAAGGCGTTGTTTTTAATGATATTCTCATTGACCGCTCTTTCCCACATGAAAACACGACCACGCGCAAGCCTGGAACAGGAATGTTTGGAAAATACATGGAAAAGGGCGCGTATAATCTTGCAGAATCCTTTGTTATCGGCGACCGCATCACGGACGCGAAACTGGCGCGAAATCTTGGTTCTCAGGCAATTATTCTGCATTCAAAACATACAAACTCCCTCACGGACGACGACCGCCGCACCTTGCCCATTGCGCTGGAGACGCAGGATTGGCGCGAGGTGTACGCCTTTTTGCTCACGCGACAAGCACCGATGCGCCTTGCAGAAGTGCATCGCACAACAAATGAAACCGATATTTTGGTAAAATTGAATCTTGACGGCACGGGAAAGGCGCGTATTCACACGGGTTTGGGATTTTTCGACCATTTGCTTGACCAGTTAGTGCGGCATTCGGGCATTGATTTGGAATTAACCGCGCATGGCGACTTGCACATTGACGAGCATCACACCATCGAAGACACCGCGCTCGCGCTCGGCGAAGCATTCACCAAAGCACTCGGCGACAAGCGAGGAATCACGCGCTACGGCTACTATTTGCTGCCAATGGATGAGGCTTTGGCAGAGGCTTCGGTGGAATTTGTTGAACAAGTTTCTGAGCATTCTTCGGAGCAATTCTCTGAAATCCGCACCCACGCTGCGATTGACTTCTCTGGCAGAAATTGGCTCGTCTGGAAAGCAGATTTTAAGCGCGAAAAGATTGGTGACACGCCAACGGAAATGTTCCATCATTTTTTCAAGTCCTTCACCGATACCGCCAAGTGTACGCTCAATCTGCATTCAGTCGCTGATAATGAGCATCATAAAATTGAAGCCTTGTTCAAGGCATTTGCCCGTGCCGTAAAAGTGGCAATTCGCCGCGACGCAAGAAATAACGCTATTCCCAGCACAAAAGGTGTGTTATGAAATCGTTTAGATTGGACGGACAAGAGTGCCTGTCCTACCGAAGCCAGTATGTATCCGTAGCGCAGACACTCTTGTCTGCGCACACTTCAAGCATTTTCCTTGCTTGCTTCTTCATTCTTTTCGCGCCCGCGCTGTTCGCTCAAGACCGCACCGATACAGTAACCATCAACACGTATTCGCCAAACATTCTCATTCCCAATAAACGCACTGCTGATTCCACCGAGAAGCTCCGGCGCGAGCTTCCGGGCTATCAATGGCTCTTTGGCTTTTATGGATTTGGTTCGTATGAAATGCACAACGCGAACTTCGCGTATTTGCACGATATGCAGCCGATTTGCTGTCCCGAAGCGACGGGTAATTTCATCTCGTTTGGCGGCGGTTTGGGCGGCGTGATTGATTTGCGCCTTTCTAACCGATTCCAGATTCAAACCCGCTTCAATGCGTCGCTTCTTAGCACAACGTTTTTGAAAGGCACGCACGACACCGTTGGTTTCGGCGAAGACCAAGCGCGTATGCGGGTTGTACCAATTCTCGCCGAGCATAAACTTGGTATCAACGCAATCAACGTGCAGTTTCAACCAACGCTTGGCATTCGCCTTTTTGAACAACTTTTCCTTGATATTGGCGTGAACGTGGCTCTCCCAGTGGCGATGGACTATGTGTATTCGGATTCCTTGCGCTCGGAATTGGGCAATCATCGTTATAGAAATGGCGAAGCAACGCTCGCGGCGCAGCGCGGTTCGGTGGGTGTGAGCCTTCAAAACCTCAGTGTTTACGCGCTTGGCGGGCTGCAATGGTATATTCCGCTTACGCGCAGCACGTTTCTTACGCCGTTTGTGCGCTATCAGCATCCTTTAACTGATGTTGTCCCGACCTCCATCGGTGGCGTGGTTACGGGCAATGGGCGTGATTTTGCTGCCATTCCCCTTACAAACGGCTCGTGGCGCATGGCTTCGGTGCAAGCGGGCGTGGCATATCAGTGGGGCGAAGGCTCGATAAATCCTATCGTGCGCGAGACCGTGTACGAGCGCGACACCACAACCACGATTGCGCAAGGCATCCAGACAGAACGTGTGCGCAGGGTTTCGACCGAAAAAGGGCTTGTGGTGGGCGAACAAAACGGCTTGGTGGTCGAGCGCACCGTTATTCACGAATCCTACGTGCGCGAAGTACCGCAGACCGCCGCCGTGAAAATGGTTCTCACGGTTACAGGTATTGATGTGGACGGTACACGTCAAGTAAATCCGACCGTTGTTGTAGAAGAATTTGAAAGCGAAACCTATCATCCACTTTTACCGCATATTTTCTTTGCCGATGATGCCTTTGACCTGAGGCAAACACGCCAAGTGCAGTTGCTCACGCCCAAAGCCGCCGACGCATGGACAAGCGACAACATCAGCAACGACGCGCTTTCCGTGCATAGTCAGCTTTTGAATATCGTTGGGGAGCGCATGGCAAAAAATCCCGCCGCTCGGCTTCTTATCACGGGTTGCACGAGCAATCTTGGCGCAGAAAGAGACGACGTAGAACTCTCCATGAAACGCGCAAAAGCTGTTCAAACCTATCTTACAACGGTGTGGCGCATCAAAGCAGACCGCATCCGCCTCCAAGCTCGCACCTTGCCCGAAAAGCCTTCCAGCAATGATATTGCCGATGGTATCGCGGAAAACCGCCGCGTGGAGCTTTCTGCAACCACGCCCGACATTCTCGCGCCTGTTGTGAACCGCCTTATTACGCGCTCGCTCACGCCGCCGTCGCTGGAATTGCGCCCAGTCATCGACGCGCCCGCCGGAACGCGCTCCTGGACGATGCGCCTTCTCCGCAACGGCTCTGCACTTGCGCAGTGGACAGGCACAAACGAAATTTCCGAGAAAGAAACATGGCGAATGGAGGAGAAATTACTCGGCGAATCCGAAATTCCGCTTGTGGCAACGCTCACCGCGACCGACCTTGAAGAACGCTCGGCAAGCGTGGAAGAGCGCATTACGGTCAAGCAAGTAACGATTAAGAAAAAACGCGCCGAACAGCTTGACGACAATCGTTTGGAGCGTTTTTCGCTGATGCTTTTTGATTTCGACCGCGCAGAACTCAACTCGGAAAATCTGGGGTTGCTCGCGTTTATCAAACAACGCATCCAGCTAAATTCCACCGTAACCGTGCTGGGCTACGGCGACCGCGTTGGCTCGAAGGAATACAACCGCGACCTTGCCTTTCGGCGGTGTGTGGAGGTAAAGAATTTCTTGCAAATCCCTGAGAGCAACGTTAAAGTTATCCCGATTGGCAATGACTTCTTGCTGCACGATAATTCTACGCCCGAAGGTCGCTCGTATTGCCGCATTGTGCAAGTGGTGATTGCTACGCCGCTTCAGAAATAGTCATAGAAAATCTATCGACATGGCTATTGCTCACGTTTTGTTCTTCGGCGTTCTTGGTGAAAGGTGAATATCCCGCGAAACAGCAACGGCGAGCGCGTCCATAAACACGCTCGCCGTTATCGTTATTATTGTACTGGTCTTGTGGTCGAAATTATCGACCTACAAAACGACATTCTGCTTTATTTGCACAAGCTCTTCAGCAGAAACATCCATAATACTCATTATTGTTTCATCATCCATACCCTTGTGCAGCATTCGTTCTACGGCGCGGAGCGTTGTGTTACGTACACCGCGTTGTTCGCCGCGCTGCTCGCCACGTTGTTCGCCGCGCTGCAAAATATCTTTGTAGAACTGCGTTTCTTCAAAGCTCGGTAAGTTCCGTTCTAAAAGCATTTGTGCCTCCGCATAACTGAGTGTAGAAAATTTTTGCGTCAGTATTTGAATAATAAGTGTGCTGCCCGCTCCAAGACTGCGCGTGCTTTTCGTGCGACAAGTTCCGTATCTCTTGGCAATATCAATAATTCCAATAGGCTTTGTTGCATAAATCAGTAAAAAAGTGAGCGATTTGTCGCCCACCCGTGATATGTTTGAGTTACCAACACCAATCATATTCACAGTAGCCCAA
>RDXM01000094.1 GCA_004292595.1 Candidatus Kapaibacterium sp.
CAGATTCTTCTCCAAAAGTTCTATCAAGGATACGCGTTCCATAAATTTTAAGCCTTTTTTGACGCAATATACGCTTTTTTTAGATGCAACAGCCCTCCCCTTTATGGCCGGTTTCTGTCGCTCTTTTATAGTCACCACAAACTTATTTCACTCTACGCTTGCTAACAATTTAAGTGTGATTTTCACTGAAAATCCATGCAAAATCTCAAGCGAGCGTAGGATAAATAATTTCTACATATCCATCTTGTGCATATTGCCAACCTATCATGATACGAGCCTATAAAAATCACATCTTATTTCATGGAATAGCATTAACAGTTTTTTTTGCTTGTTTTTCTGCATACGCTTTTACATCCTCGAAAGTTGGATTTCCTTTTGCAAACAAACTTATAGGAGTATTCCAATCTGTCTGTGCTATCGGTCTAATACTTATCTTTTCACATAAAGCCTGCCAAGGTATTCTCAACAATATGAAAGGCTTATATGACGGTATTGCTAGTGATAATAGCTTGCTCTCTAAAAATTTTGCAGTCCTCATCGTCATTGCCTGTATCGTAATCACAGTTATTCATTTGACCTATATTTCATCTTACATTCAATTCACAAACCACTCTGATAATCTTCATGTTGAAAAACTACTATACCTCTTTACAATCGTTGGTTCGTCAGTAGGAATTCTGATAAATTGGCTGCTATTATCAGCATTATCGTATCTATTGGCAACAGCTCTTGACATTCATCACGATATGATTTTTAATAAAACTATACAGAAGTATTAAAATTCTTTATGCAAAAGTAATCTTCTGCACGGGCAGAACCGCACTGCCTCTATCGAGTAGTTCTTTGACAAAAACATCCCCGACTACCTTTCGTGCTATGCCGATAGCACCATTCACATCGGCGTTCAGTAATGTGCCGACCGAAGATTGGAACAAACCACGTTTGACACGCTTACCTTTGTACTGCTCTTGCTTTTGCAATGGCTCAAAGGCTAAGTGGTCTATCTTTGAGGTGTAGCTTTCTTCGGTACATTCCAAGCGGATGCCGACGTGTTCGAGTTTGTAGCGAAGCTGGCGAATAAACGTATCAAACGGCACACTGACAAAGTTTTGATTGGTCTTGTCGCCTAGATTGATATTCTGTTTCCAATCGGGATTCTTGCCGATAATCACCGTGCCGATGCGGTGTTCAAGGCAATATGTCCGAATGTACGCACTACACTTGTGAATATAATCTTGCACTTTGCAGTTCCGTTTGAGCGTCAAACGCTGTACACGCTTTGATGTTCCACGATTACCGACTGCACTCATCGCTGTTGCACGAGCTTTGTTGAAAAATTGATTGATGGATTTGAGCGGCTTGCCGTTGAGAACGAAAGGCTTCGCGCCTACGTTGCTGATACACGTAGCAAAATTGCTTAATCCGCAATCAATCGAAAGAACATTTGAGGCTTCAACATCGGCTTGCACATCCGGCTTTTCATAGAGAATTTCGACCACAAAACACGTTGCTTGTGGTACAATACGCACTTGTTGATGCTTGCTTACGGCGGTTTTGACGGGCAAAAGAGCCGCCTTTTTTGCAAAGGTAAGAATGCCATTTTTGATGGTGGATTGTTGATTGGTGAAGACCGCAAGCGACACGCCGTCTTTGTCTTTGTAGCGTGGCAAACGCGGACGAGCCTTGTATTTCTCAGGATGCTGACCGTACTCTTTGAGCGAGGCAAAAAAGCCGTTCCATGCTTGCCGAACCTGCATCACGACTTGTTGCGCTACGTGTGGCGGTAAGGCGATGTAGTCCACCTGACGCTCACGGCTTAATTGATTGATAAGGTCAAACTGCGACGGTAGTTTTTCTTTGGCAATAAAGGTTTGGCGCAGAATGTAGTTTGCCACGTTGTACAGATTCTTGCACAAATGGCATAACACCTCAGCGCGTTTGGCTTGCTTCGAGCCAAAGCGGATAATATGACGCTCAACCAGCATCATCGGCAATTTCAACAGTGCAGAGTTCTTGAACCAGTTTTTTACGGCGACCGTTGTAGAGTTTCATCGAATAGCAATGCAAGAGCGAGACGATTTCTTCAAAGATTTCTTGCGCATCTAGTTTTTCAGAACCGACTTCTGAAATTACCACGATTTCTGTTCCAAACTTCCGAAACAAGTGCGCAAACAATTCAAATCCGATACGGCTTAGACGGTCTTTGTAGGTGATAACGACTTTGGCAACTTTATAGGCAAGCACTTCATCCAGCAAGGTAAAAAAATCAGTGCGCTTGCTGAAGGAAATACCACTGGCGACATCTTGGTACACCGCATGAATACGCCATCCGTTTTGAAAGCAAAATTGTTTGAGCAATTCTACTTGCACGGCAAGGTCTTTCTTTTGGTTTGCTGTTGAAACTCTGGCATAGACAATGATATTACGCGGGATATTTTTATTTAAGAGCGCATAGACCGAATCAGCATCGTAGCGATAATGACCGCTTGGCAGTACGGTAAACTTGATAGTTCCTTGTTTGCAGTATTGCGACAAGGTTGGGCGTGAAATACGCAGTAATTGAAGGACTTCCTTTGCTTTCATGCTTGTTTTCCAAAATTAAACAAGCGCGAAAATACAAAAAATATGCAAAAAACGAATAGATTAAATCATTTTATGCAGAATATTTCACTACAATTTTAATTTTTATGTCTCTGCGGTTGGGATAGGGCAGGTAGGAGTGTTTCTTGCGATATTTATTGCACTCCTGATGAGTTTATTTACCTTAGACTCAGTGATGTCTATCTCACATTTTGCTGAAATCTCTATAAATTCTTATGAGCGAAATATGATTGGTAAGTTCGGTGAATTTGTTACGCTATTTATTATTTGCTGTTCATTAATGCTCAATGAAAAAATATCTTCAAAATATGCCGTAATTATAGCATTTCTGCCAACTCTACTTGTCGGTTTCGTCAGTGAATTTATAAAATTCCTGACCCAAAGTTTATTCTTACAATGAAAATCTTTAAACGCTTTTTGCAGCTATCAGACCAGCAACAAACATACATCATTTTACTCTGTTTATTAGGAGCATTATTGATAGGGTTATTTTGTGGCATAAAATCTTCGGTAAGTGTAAGTAACAGAATACTTTTACGGGCAAGTAGAGATGCTAAGATTGTTGAACGAGCCACTTTCGTAACATTTCAAAAAATAGCTGTAAACAACCTATTATGCGCTGGTCTATTACTTACGAGTTTTTTTTCTTTTGGCTTAATACCAATTTTGATAATTATTTACAATGGTATCATGATTGGCTATACCATGAAACTTGGATGCAACCAAATTGGTGTTTTGCCCACTTTAGCATTAGTCTTGCCGCATGGTGTCGTAGAAATGACAGCAATTTTATTTGCTGCATTTTTAGGAATGCGCATATCCATTGCTTTCATGGAGTTTTTACAGTCCGATATGGAAAACAAACGTTTTTTTTCGATGTTGTTCAGCCAAAAAAAATATTCTTCTACTGGGATTAATACTTATTGCCGCCTTAATTGAATCTTTTGTTACACCATACATTTACGACTATGTTCTGCATTCAGTTTAAGTTTTCCGTACTCTATTCTCATATCGTTATACCGCACCATTTCTATCTCCGTTGTTTGGTATTCCTATCCATTATATTTCTTGCTACACCAAGCATATACGCTGCTTTGGGCGACGGCACAGATAGCACCAAAACTGACTCCACACAACTGCGAATGTATCAATACTTGGGCGCAAGTTCTATGCTCACAACGGCACATCGCGCACTCGGCATCCCGCCAGAGTTTGCCGCGCAGTTCGGAGATGCGCCGCTTGTGAGTGTTGGTTTTTATGGCGTGTGGGTGGGAGATTTACTCTTTAAAACGAGCAAACTCCGCACGGCTGCTAGCTTTGAGAAAATACTTAATGCTTATCCGTCATCGCGCATATTTGAAAACTGGCGTTTTATGGCACAGTTTGGCTACTATGTCGCTGAACAAGAGAGTAATAAACCTAAAGGACTGAAAGCCTATCCTTTCCTTGGGTATAGCTGGAATTTATACTACATAGACAATAGTGTTCGTATGAGCATTCTTTCTGTGGACGGCGGGGCGGGCGCTGACTGGTTTATCCCCCAAACCCCAGTGCTGGTCGGCGTTCAAGCCTCCTACAATCACAGTTGGAATCTTAGTGCTGCAAAGGAAGTAGTAAATAATGTAAGTGGTTTGTCTATTAAAGCACACATCGCAATTTTTATTTTTGAGAAAAAAAATCCTTTCGGCTGGAACTAAGGAAAGACAAACATCAAAACGGCTCGTTTTGAAAAAATGACATCCACCTGAAAGAAATTCCTCGCTCACGTGTCATTCCAGAAATCCCGTTTTTACTCATTTCTTTTTGAACACAATATGCGCTTGTTCCTTTATTTCTGGATAATAGCAATCGTGCTACCATCAAGCATATACGCTGCTTTGGGCGAAGGTACAGACAGCACCAAAACTGACTCCACACAACTGAGAATGTATCAATACTTGGGCGCAAGTTCCACGCTTACAACGGCACATCGCGCACTCGGCATCCCGCCAGAGTTTGCCGCGCAGTTCGGAGACGCACCGCTTGTGAGTGTTGGTTTTTATGGCGTGTGGGTGGGAGATTTACTCTTTAAAACCAACAAACTCCGCACCTCGTTTGGCATTGAGAAATTCCTGAATGCCTATCCTTCACCGCGTATTTTGGAAAATATTCGTTTTCCAATCCAGTTTGGCTACTACGTTTTCGAGCAGGAAACCACGCGCAAAGGGCTGAAAGCCTATCCTTTTCTTGGTTTTTCCTCAAGCATCTACTTCGTGGATAACGGTGTTCGCATGAATATTATTTCTGTGGACGGCGGCGCAGGTGCAGACTGGTTTATTCCTCAAACGCCGCTTCTCGTCGGCATTCAAGCCTCGTACAATCATAGTTGGAATCTTCGCGCGGCGCAGGATGTGGCGAATAATGTGGGCGGCGTGTGTGTGAAAGCGCAGATTTCTATTTTTATTCGGGAGAAGAAGAATTTTTGGGGATGGGATTAAGGCAAGAATAAAATCCAAAAAAATCACACATAACTCTTTGACAACACAGCAATCATGACTTTTCAATATCGCACTTTCCCCCGCAAAGCCGCACTATTCCTTGCTTTATTCTGCTTTTTACCGCACATACTTCTTGCCCAAACACCAAGCGGCGGCATCAATATCTCTGGCACCGTCCGCGATGCAGAGAGCCGCGAAGTCTTGATTGGCGCAACGGTCTTTGTTGTGCGCGACACGAACAACATCGCTGCAAGCACCATTCTACGAGGTGCGCGGGCGAATAAATTCGGCTTCTTTTCCTTACCCGATGTGCCTCTGCGCGATGGCGAAGAATGCTTCGTTGTTGTGCGCAGCATCGGCTACAAGACTGTATTTACGCGCTATTCAGCCGCATCTTCTCCAATTCAATTAAACATCCTCGTTCCACATCTCGCAAGCCGCACCCAAGAAGTAACCGTCCGCGCTCCGCGTGATTTACGTGCGGCGGTGGAGTCCATTTCCCGCGTGGATATTAGCGCGGAGACGATTCGCCGTTTGCCGTCTATTGGCGGGCAGACCGACGTTTTTCGCGCCTTGCAACTTCTTCCGGGCATTCAGTCGGCGGGCGAGCTTTCAAGCGGCTTGTACGTGCGCGGCGGCTCGCCCGACCAGAATCTAACGCTCTTGGACGGTGCGCTTATCTATAATCCGTCCCATTTGGCGGGCTTTTTCAGCACCTTCACCGCTGATGCTGTGCAGGATATTCGCCTCTACAAGGGCGCGTTTCCTGCCGAGTACGGCGGACGCATTTCCAGCGTGATTGATATTACGATGAAAGAAGGCAACGCAAAACGCCTGAAGTTTAGCGGAAATCTCAGCACGATTATCGCCGAAGCCACGCTGGATGGACCGATTCCCTTCACCGACAGCAACGTAACCTTCATGCTCTCGGCGCGGCGTATGCTCTTGGATTGGCTCATTCTCGCCCAGCGCGAACTCACCGACCAAGTGCCAGAAAATCTGCCGCTTCCGCTCTACTATTTTTACGATGTGAATGCAAAATTGAACTACCGCATTTCCCCCACAGACCGCTTGTATTTGAGCCTCTACACGGGGCGCGATAACTTAGGTTTCGATGCGTCGGGCTTGGGATTCGGTCTCGGCTGGGGCAATTTAAGCGGGAATCTGCGCTGGGCGCACGTGGTTTCGCCAAATCTGTTTACCAATTTTTCCCTCATTTACACGAAATATGATTACACTTCGAGTCTGGAAGCAAGGATTGGTCGGCTTCGCACAACATTTTCAACGCTCTCACAAATTGAAGATTGGACGCTGCGCGGCGAAGTAGAATGGCTTCCCTCCGCCAATCACGCCGTAAAAGCAGGCGTGGAAGCGATTCGCCATGAATTTACCAATAATGTCGGAACCCGCATCGAACCTAATCCTGTGGGCTTCATGCCGAGCGAAACAGGTGGGAAATTACTGGGCTTGGAAGGCGCGTTGTACGCACAAGACGAGTGGACAGTGGATGAACGCTTGCTTGTGAATCTCGGTGCGCGGTTGTCGTGGTTTCAATCGGGCGGGCAAATTAACCTCGAACCGAGAATTAGTGCGGGCTACAAGCTCACGAGCGACCTAAAATTAACAGGCTCATTCGCGCTCGCAAATCAGTACGTGCATTTGCTCACGCGCAATGATATTTCTTTGCCCAGCGACACGTGGTTGCCCGCAACCCGCACCATTCTGCCCGCGCGGAGTATGCAGGGTTCGCTGGGAATGGAAATGCCGATTGATGCTGGCGCATTTGGCGAACTCAATGCTTCGGTGGAAGGCTATTACAAAACGATGCAAAATCTCTACGAATACCGCGACGGAACGCTCCTGAACACGCTCAATACCGAGCGTTTGGAGGAGCAGCTCACACGCGGTTCGGGCGAAAGCTACGGCGTGGAAGTGTTGTTGGAGAAAAAATCTAGCGAGCGCATTGGCGAGTTCTCTGGATGGCTTGGTTACACGCTTTCGTGGGCAAATCGTACCTTTCCTGAACTCAACAACGGCAAAACCTTCGCGCCCCGCTACGACCGTAGGCACAACCTCTCCATCGCGCTTACCTACTTGCTCGACGAGCAATGGGAGTTTGGCGCGACGTGGACGTACGTGAGCGGGCAACCTATCACGCTGCCCGCAGGACAAGCGAATTTTCCCGACATCAACGGCGCACCAGCTCTCAGCGCAAACACGCCCAGCTACTACACCGGAGAGCGCAACAATGCTCGCATGACCCCGTTTCATAAGCTCGACCTTAGCATCACTGCCCGCACCGTAATTTTCTTATTTCCAGGAGAATACTATATTAGCATTTACAACGCCTACAACAACATGAACCCGTTTGCATGGATTATTTCCGATGCAACGAATCCGCTTACCCCGCAAGCTGGCACAAAACCGAGCATTCAGCAAATTACGCTGTTTCCGATTATTCCGACCTTTGGTGTGCGAATTAAGTTTTGATGCGCCTTCCCGTCCTACGCTTTCTGAAGCGGTGAACGGGTTTCCCGGAAAAGTTTCCCAGAAAAGTTTCCCAGAAAAGTTTCTTGGAAAATAATAACCGTGAAACCCGTACTACGGCAGCGTTCATGCACTCTGCGCTTCGCGTAAGCCATAAGACGGGAAGAGCGTTAGAGCGAGAAAATCTGAATAATGACAAAATATTTCCTAACCTTCTCTTCCTGGTGATAGTATGAAAACTTTTCCTCTTCCACTACTCCTCACAATTTGTCTGCTAGGGAGTACCAACGCCAATGCTCAAGAAAATTCTCCCTCTGTGAGACAAATGGTGATGCAAAACTCTTTGCGAAGTCAGCAATCCATCCGAGCGGCACAGAACTTCTATCGTTTGCTCAAAACGGTTGATATGTACGCAACAGTGAGTGGGAATTATTACGTCTTTCCGAATGGTGCGCGTTCTTCGTCGCTTCCATCTGTAAATTTACCGAAGGAAGTCAATCAACTCTCGGAAACAACGTTTGGTATGACCTTTGCATATGGCAAGGTTATTTTTTCACAATCCTTGTCCTTAGGGCTGCGACAAGTAGGCAACGTAAGCGACCCACAAAACCAGCTTCAAAGGTACTCTGGCTTTTTATCCAGCAGTCTTGGATACGTTGCCCACGAAATACTTCCTGAAAACACCAATCTGCGTGTACGTTTTGCACCCGCCGTAGAATTGGGATTTGGTACAATTACTTTACCAAACAACTTCAGTAATAGCTACACGACAGTAGGTCCCGCGCTGGATGTGAGTTGCGTTATCCCGCTCACCGAGAAATATACCGACCCTGACACTCATGCGTTTTCTACCCTTGCGTGCTATGTATCGGTGCGAAGTGCCTATAACTGGCATCTTTCTCGGCTCAATTTTGAATCCCTTCACGGTGTTTTTGTAACACGAGCAACCGTTGGTATCGGCTTGCATAGTGGTATTGACCCGAATTTTGCCGATGCAGAATATTGATAGGTTGTGGACACAAATATATTCCCGTCCTACGCTTTCTGAAGCGGTGAACGGGTTTTCCAGAAAAACAATAGTGGCACAGACATTCCTGTCTGTGAGTGTTGGAGAGAGTTTCAAGCGACAAACACAGACAGAAATGTCTGTGCCACTAAAAGCAGAGTTACCATAAAAATCAGATATTTCCAATCACAATGACACAACAAAAATTCACACTCCTCATACTCCTCTGCATGGCTTCATTCCTGAATTCCTGCATCACCACCGTTACCGCACCGCTCGACATTTCCTTTGAAGAAAAGCTCGTCGTGCGAGGCGTGGTGCGCTCTGGCGAGGCGTTGGAGAATATCAGCATCACAAAATCATTGCCCGTGCTTGAAGAGCCTACCAATGCTGGGCTTCAGGTAAGCGGTGTGGAAGGAACGATTGCCGTGAATGGACAAATATATCCGCTTGTGCAGCAATCGCCCATGTTATACGGCATCCAGCAGCCCAGTATTCGTGCGGCTTCTGGGATGCTGCTCACGCTGAATCTCACGCGCAAACTTCCGAACGGCACGGTACAATCTGCCTCCGCCGAAACCCGCATTCCGTCTCAGCCCGTGATTCGCGGCGTGCGCATTATTCCGCAAACCGTCCTCAGCGTAACGACCGCCACGCCGATTCCGGGCGCACAGCCTGTTACGATTGTTAGCATGGATACGGTCTTTGCGGCAGAAGTGGTGTTAGAAGCCGAGCCGCGTGTAGCGTATCGGATTGGGCTGCAAGCCATAGACACGTCGCAAAATCAAGCATTGACGCAGGTGTATGAAAGCAGCGTCCTCTTTCACACTGAAAGCGCGGCGCAGGAACGCACAATAAATTCGTCGGCATTACCACGCAACACACAAGTATTGCTGCGGAATCCAGCCTTTCGCTACAAAATCATTGTCTATGCCTTTGACGAAGCGTATTACCCGTATTTCCTCACGCGCGGGCGCGGACAGCAAGCAACAAACATCTTTGGCGGCGCGAATGAAAACGTTTCGTGGAATGTAAAAGGCGATGCAATCGGGATGTTTATTGGTGTTACGGAAAGGACGGTGTTTGTGCGCCCGTAATTGCGCGGAAATACCAACTTCGGCAATATTGGTGATGGCGGAGGCGTGTTTTTGCGCCTAAGCGTGGGCGTGGGTCCGCATTATTCGGCAATGGAGGCAGAAGAGCGTGGGTTGTGAAATTTTCCCACAAAATTTTCCCACAAAATTTTTCTCGTGAAATTTTTCTCATAAAAAGATGATAAAAAAAATTTGCAAAAATAAAATGAAACCCGTAAATTTGTAATCTGTTCGCTTCTCGACAAGGGAGAAGCATTCTGAAAGTTCTTTCAGAGCAGTTCTTTTCAGACTGGGGTGTCGCCAAGTGGCAAGGCAGCGGTTTTTGGTTCCGCCATTCGTTGGTTCGAATCCAGCCTCCCCAGCACAGCTTTTCAGCTACCAAGCTCTCTTCAAGCGCTTCACGCGGCTCACTCTGCGAAAGCGCTTGAATTGTTTATAGTCGGTTTGGTCTATATGTGTATCATAGTTTTGGATGCTGAAAAGTAAGTAATTATTACGATTACAGCACGTTTTCCTCACGTGAAGTAGTGAAATATCATGGCGAAAAAGCAAAAACTCAAAATCAAATCAAATTTCCGTCTTGCTGCGGGGCGGTCGAACACTGACCTTGCACAAAAAATAGCAAAAGCACTGGAAAAAAAAGCGGGCGAAAACAAAGCGGAAATCAATTTTGCTGAACAGCTCGACAAAACGATTATCCGCAATTTTAGCGATGGCGAGATTTGGGTGAAATACGAAGATAGTATTCGCGGGGGCGACCTCTTTATCGTTCAATCAACCCACGCGCCTGGCGATAATCTGGTAGAGTTGCTTATGCTGATTGATGCAGCGCGGCGTGCTTCGGCGGCTCGTATCACGGCTGTGATTCCGTATTTCGGCTATGCCCGACAAGACCGCAAAGACCAGCCGCGCGTGTCCATTACGGCAAAACTCATGGCAAATCTTATTGCTAATGCTGGAGCTGACCACGTGATTACGATGGACTTACACGTCCCGCAAATTCAGGGATTTTTCGACCTGCCGCTCGACCACCTCTACGCTTCTACCGTTCTTGTTAAAAAATTACGCTCGCTCGACCTTCCAAATCTTGTTGTTGCTTCGCCCGACGTGGGCGGTGCAAAAACAGCTCGCGCATATGCGAAACGCTTGAATGCAGGCTTGATTCTGATTGACAAACGCCGTCCCGCGCACAACGTCAGCGAAGTATTTAATATCATCGGCGACCCCAAAGGCAAAAACATTATCATCATTGACGACCTTATTGATACAGGCGGCACATTTGTTGCCTGCGCTCGCGCTCTGAAAGACGCAGGTGCAGAGCAGATCTTTGGTGCGTGTACGCACCCAGTTTTCTCTGGGCAAGCGTTAGAAAAAATTGAAAATAGCGTTGTTTCTAAGCTCTTTGTTACCGATTCAATCTACCAAAAACATCCGCTCTTTGTCCATAGCAGTAAAATTGTCGTGCAATCCGTCGCGGACATTTTTGCTGAGGCAATCCTCCGCACACACAATAACGAATCTATCACGTCCCTCTTTGAAACTGACCTTATTCCGACGTAAAGGATGAAATCTGAGGAATGAAGTCTGAGGAATGAAGTCTGAGGAATGAAGTCTGAGGGATGACGTACAACAAGACGTACAATGACGTACAACAATATCGAAAAACAACATCTTATATCATTTTTAACTGGAGAACACTATGAGCGCGCTCACCATTGACGCAAAAAAACGCGAACTCGGCAAAAAAGCCTCGAAAGCAGTTCGCAACGCTGGATTGATTCCGGGCGTATTCTACGCAAAAGGCAAAGACCCGATTGCGATTGCAACGACCTTCAAACAACTCCGTCCGGCTGTTTATACTGCTGATACGCACATTATTACCTTGAACGTTGAGGGCGCAGGCACAATGGATTGCGTTATCAAAGACGTAGATTTCGACCCCATTACCGACGAAATCGTTCACTTCGACGTATTGGGTATTATCGAAGGTCAAACCTTGCACGTCGAAGTGCCGATTATTTTGAAAGGTCAAGCAAAAGGTGTTGTTCTTGCTGGCGGACTGCTCGAACACACGTTGCACAAAATACAGATTGAGTGCTTGCCAGCAGCATTGCCAGAACACGTCGAAATTGACGTAACTTCGCTTGAAGTTGGGAAATCTGTTCACGTTGGCGACCTCAAAGTACCGGGCGTGAAATTTATGATTAACCCCACCACCAGTATCGTTGCCGTTCATGCGAAAAAAGGTCGTGCTGAAGACGAGGCTGCCGCTAAAGCCTAATGCCTACGCAGCAGAGCGATTACAGCAGGAACACTGCTGGGCGGCATGAGCATCAAGAAAATATCACAAAGCGCATAAGCACTTGTTTATGCGCTTTTTGTTTTTTTGGATATTCCTCTGGAAGCTCCTATCTTTGTTGGCAGAGGAAGTCGTTCTTCGTCAAACGTGAGTACAATTCAACTGTCAAGTACCATGTTCTTTGTTCTCTTTTGTCTGTTTTTTTTTCAATACTGTGAGCAATACGTTCAAAAATCGGCTTTCGCAGAGCAGTGTGTTCGTGCTGTTGTGCTGTATTTTTTCTGTGCCGCTTGCATGGCAACAGAGCGCACGTGCCCAATCCAAAGGCTTTTTTCCTCCCTCTCCAAGCACACAAAATCAGGGCGTGGGAAATGTTCCTAGCACAAAAGGAGCGCAAGGACAAGTATTATCAAAGCAAGGCGCAAATGCACAGGTGCCGATAGCAAAAATTCAGACAGCCAAAACGATTGTGCGCCCAACCTTCGACCTTGGTCCAGGTGGCAGACTCACCATTAAAGATTCTGCGTTCAAAAATGGGAGCGCTGCTATCGAACCCGAGATTATGCCTTGGTTTGAGGCGTTGGGCGAATACTTGAAAGCGCGTCCCGAACTCGAAGTAGAAATACGTGGACACGCCTCCTCCGAAGGCGACCCCGCCACGAATCAACGTCTTTCCGAAGAACGTGCCGCGACAGCGCGGAAATACTTGGTTGATGTCTATGGCATTCCTGAAAACCGTATCAGAATACGCGGCTTTGGCGATACAGCTCCGCTTCTCTCGAACGACAACGAGCGCGGACGCTCTCAAAATCGGCGGGTAGAAATTGTTGGTTTGTCTTCGGCAACGCAAAAAAGTCTGACGACGGAATCTGGCACAGCAGCAAGCGGTGATGGGCGTATTTCCTCAATGCTTGGGCGCGTACAAATACGCGCTCCATGGGAGTTAGATTTTCACATAACACGTGTTGGCGAGCGTATTTTTGAGTATCACCGCATTGTAACGGGCGAAAATTCTCGTGCGGAAATTACCTTTTTCGATAGTAGCAAAATTCAGGTCTATGAAAATACTTCGATGATTATTTACAGTCCCAGTAGCGGACGCTCTGGCGATAAACCTCGTGAAAACGTAAAGCTCATCGAAGGAAATTTATTTGTGAAATTACATGGCAGTGACTCTGCTGGAACGTCGCCCTTTCTTGTGAAGACAACACAATCCTCAATTTCACTGGACACAAGTTCGGCGCGAATTGGCATTGATAATGGCGGACGCTCGACGGTATCGGTGTTTGGTGGAACAGCCAAAGTGCGCTTGAATGACACCACGCAAGGCAATTCCGAGCTTGAGATAGAAGAGGGCTTTGGTGTGGCATTGCAGCAGGGCGGTGGCTCATCGAAACGCCGCATCCCGCCGCCGCCGCAGCTATTATCGCCTGACATTACCTTGTCCGAAATGCTAGTACTGCCGACACCAGTTGTGTTCCAGTGGTCGCGCCGTGCGCCGCTCACGCGCTTGGAAATTGCTACTGATGCTGGATTTGCTGAGATTATTACCCGCCAAGTCTTTTCAAAAAATGATTCGCTTGCTGTACGATTGGATTCTGGCACATATTACTTTCGACTGACCAGCATTGATGAGTTCAACATCGAAAGCAAGCCAACAGGAGGTAGTTTCATGGTTACTGGCACTGGAGCGCGACCGCTGTTCCGCATAGCAGGTTTTCTCTTATTTCTGATAGCATTTGCGCTCATTTGGGCAAGTATTCTTGGTAATACGCCTTTTCAAGTACGCACCATTCGCACATGGTCGGTAGAAAATCAAGCATTGCGATTTTCTATGCACCACAATTCTTCATATTTGCTCTATCGCTTCTTGAGCATAACACTCGACCACCGCTCGCTCTTGCTGATTATGCGTTCTTTAGCGGGACTCAGTTTCTTGCTGGGAATGTTTATCGTTTGGCAGTAAGGCGCGTAGAATCTTGCTTTTGAATACGTGTTTTTGAATAAAGATAGTTTTCCAGAAACTGATTTATTTTTACCTCGCTGAATCATCATCTCCGCAGAATTTTATGAATACTTTTTTTGCTTATTCTCGTTCTACCTCTTCATTTCTTGCCCCGATCATTGTGTTCTGTGCTGTGTGTTTGTTCGTGCTTGCTCCCAAGCGGGCTGTAGCGCAGGAAATAACCGCCATTGTACAGCCAAATCCCATCACGGTCGGCGAGCGATTTCAGGTCAGCTTTACGAGCAGCGACGTGATGACTAATTTCCGCGCTCCTTCCTTCGAGGGCTTCACGCTCCTGAATGGTCCCATGCAATCGCAAAGTATGCAAATTGTGAACGGTGCAACGACGCGAAGCATTTCCTACACCTATATTTTGCAAGCCAAAAGCGAAGGCAAATTCACGATTCAAGCGGCTTCGGCGGATGTTGCTGGAAGGCGTGCGCAGTCGCCGCCAGTAACGGTGAACGTGCTGAAAATAAGCCAAGTGCACGCACAACAGCAACAAGAAGAACGCACAGCAGAAGCAGTCCTGATGCGAGAATTACAAAAAGGTGTGTATCTGAAAGCCTCTGTCAATAAAACCTCCGTGTTGCGCGGCGAGCAGATTGTCGCAACCTACAAACTCTACACACGCCTGACGCTCACGAATTACACACCCAAGAAAATGCCCGCGCTCACGGGATTTTGGAATCAAGATATTGACAGTCCACAACAGCTTCTTTTTAATGATGAAGTCATTGGCGGGCAAGTCTATCGTGTGGCGGCAGTCAAAAAACTCGTTCTTTTTCCTCAACAAAGTGGCGCGTTGGAATTAGACCCAATGGAAGCCGAGGTGCTTGCGCGGGTGCAAGTTCCAGCACGACGAAGCAACGGAAACGGTCAGTCCAACGACCCCTTTGATGCCTTCTTTCGGCATGGCGACCCTTTCAGCGACCCCTTTGGTAATGTACAAGAAGTTCGCGTACCGCTTCGGAGCTTGCCCGTGAAAATAACAGTTCGTGCTTTGCCGCAAAATGATGTTCCAGCAGAATTTACTGGTGCTGTGGGTTCATTTAGCTTGGAAACAACCCTTAGTCCACGCGCCACAAAAACAAACGAACCAGTGAAACTCGTGGTAAAAATTAGTGGCAAGGGAAATTTGAAATTGATTGACCCTATCAAACTCCAGCTTCCGCCAGATATTGAAACATATGACCCGACCACGAAAGATAATATTGATGTGAGCGAGAGCGGGGCTTCTGGCACACGCACATTCGAGTATTTGCTCATTCCGCGTTTTGCGGGTGATTTCAAAATTCCACCAGTAAGTTTTGCGTATTTCGACCTTGAAAAAAAACGCTACACCACGCTTCAATCAGAAGAATACACGCTTGCTGTCGAGAAAGGCAAGGATGAAGCTGCCGTTGTGGGTGGGAAATACACGCAGGAAAATGTGAATGCCCTCAATAGCGATATTCGCTTTATCAAACTTGGGCGAAGCGGGGAACGTCTGCCGCGTCGTGGTGAAGGCTTCTACGGAAGCACAGGAATGTTTGGATTGTTGGTTTTACCTTTTGTTCTGTTCGCAGGATTTATCTTCTACCGCCGTCGCGATGAGCAGCTTCGTGGTGATGTCGCACTCATGAAAAATCGCTCCGCAACCCGCATTGCAGCAAAGCGTTTGGGCGAGGCAAAGAAAGCCTTAGCAAGCGGCGAAGCAAGTAGATTTCACGACGAAATCTCAAAAGCTCTCTGGGGCTATATGAGCGACAAACTCACGATTCCTCTAGCGAATCTCTCACGCGAGAGTGTTGATGCGGCATTGAAGGAACAAAACGTAAGTGAAGAAGTACGCTCAAATTTTGCTAAAACTCAAGACACCTGCGAATTTGCTCGCTTCGCGCCCACACACGCTGCGGGAGAAATGCAACAACTCTACACCAATGCAGAAGATATTATTTCGTCGCTAGAACAAGCATTGAAAAAGAAATAACCGTTTTGAACGTATGTGTATTGTATGCTGAACGCGCCTATTCTTCGCGGATATGCTCTGACGTTGCTAGGGCATCCACTCTTCGCACTCCTGCTTGTAGGAATTGCTGTGGCGGCTTCGGCAGCTATAGTGCGCTTTGTTGCGCCAGTGCGCAACACTCTGGAACGCAAGGAAATATCCCGCTTTCAGGCACTCGACGCCCTGCGTGGTCTGCTGGCACTGGGCGTAATGGCGAGCCACGTTCCTATTACATGGTCGTACATCACGCGCGGGAAGTGGTTTTTTTTGAACGACTCCAACGTGTACGCGCTTTTGGGAGAAGTCTGCGTGGCATTATTTTTCATGACCACGGGATTTCTTTTTTGGCAGAAGCTCCTGAAAAGCTCGGGGAGACTTGATATTCCCGTCTTTTTGATTGGGCGCATTTTTCGGATTTATCCGTTGTATCTCGCTGTTCTTGTACTGGTATTGTTCCTGAGTTTTGCATTGCAAGATTGGCAACACCGAGAAACAATCGCCGAAACCCTGCGTGAGTGTGTGCGTTGGTGTACATTCTATGCTTCCGATTTGAATCGCCTCCCCAATACCAGTATCCTTATTGCCCGCGTGGAATGGTCGCTTCGCTACGAATGGTTTTTTTATGGAATGCTCCCTGTTGCAGCAGTGGTCTTTTCGGCAACAAAACGCCATTACTACGGGCTTTTGGCGGGAATATTTCTCATGGGCTGCCTTGCAGTATTCGACCCTGCACACCGCTTCGTTCCTCGTCAATGCGCTGCTTTTTTGGGGGGAATTACAGCCGCCTATCTTTCCCTTGGCACAAACTCTTTTTTCGTACAAGCTCGAACATGGCTTCAGCACTGGGTAAGTAGTATTTTTGCGCTTGGTGCGCTGCTTGGTGTTTTGTGTTTTGCGTCGTCGGCGTATTCACTCGTGTCGTTGTGCTTGCTGAGTGTGGTTTTTGCGGCGGTGGCATCGGGAAATAGACTTTTTGGACTCTTGAAACCCGCTTCAATACTGTGGTTGGGGGAAATTAGCTATGGTATATACTTGCTGCATGGAATAGTATTATGGTTCGGATGCCAAGTATTGGTGCGCTTCTGCTCGGATTTTCCTGAGCAGCCGAATCCGATAGTGTTTTGCCTTTGCGCCTGCGGAGTTAGTGTTGGTGCGGTTTGTGTGGCAAGTTTTGCCCATATTTTTATTGAACAGCCTGGCATTGAAGCAGGAAAACGATGCGCCCAGTGGTGGCGACAGATGAGGCAGCATTGAATGACGTATATTTTTCATCAAAGATTTTTCATCAAATAAACGAAAGTATCTGCGGCAACAGGTCTATCGTGAGCGGTAGTTTTCCTGGACCTTCGCCATCGGAATCAATCAAAACTGTCTCTTCCGAATGAGCAATGATGCGGCTTCCACGCACGGTGCGCACGGCAGCATCGCCGATATGCTTGCCCGAATAAATAAGCGGAAACTTGCGCAGTGCTTGGAGGCGCGATAAATTTTCGACAGTAACAACATCGAACAAACCGTCATTTGGTGAGGCTTCTGGGGCAATCATCATGCTGCCACCAAAATATTTCCCGTTGGCAATGGCAACGATGCGGGCTTGCAATGTATCCTGAAACACTTCCTCGCCGTCACGCAGCACCTGCAAACGGACTTTTTTGTTTTTATATTCCAGCATCGTGAGTAATGACGCGGCAAAGAAGGCAGTTTTGCCGCCGAAGCGTTTCAAAAACGATGCTTGATTTACGCGCTTCACCACGTTTCCTCCCATGCCAAAGCTCAGAACATTGCAGAAATAGTGCGTCGCAGGGCTTCCGTCAAAGCGGTGATATTCCATCTTTCCAACATCCAGTTTTTGCTGCAAACCGACTGCTTTGTGCTGTGCAATGCGCTTGATTGCTTGGCGAATATCGGTTGGCAGACCGAGTGTTCGTGCAATATCGCTGCCCGTACCGCTCGGAACAAAGGAAAGCTGCGCCTTTGGGCTTATAGGATGCGCATTCAGAAAAAAACCATTCACGACTTCGCTCATTGTTCCGTCGCCACCAACGGCGATAATATGCTCGCAGCCCGCTTGCAGTGCGGTGTGCGTGAGAATGCTTGCGTCGCGGGCTGCGCGGGTGATATGCACTTCTAGGTTACCTACGAGCGAGCGAAGGTAGTCCTCGTGCGCGTTCCACGCCGCACCCGTGCGCCCGTTGCCAGAGGCGGGATTGACAATGACGCAGACGTTTCCGTGTGGTGTGATATTGGAGAAAGGAGTATTTATCTGCTGTTGGTGGGATTGCAACATAAAGAAAAAGTAAAAATCTCAGTACACGGCAAAATTCTCCCAATAGTGGCACAGACATTCCTGTCTGTGAGTGTTAGTGCGGGATTCAGGTAAGAAACACAGGCAAGAATGCCTGTGCCACTAAAGCCCGATTGTTACTGCTGTTCAGAAACTTTGTCGTGTATCAAAAGTAAAAATAGCGAGAGCGAGAACGTACATTGAAAAAATCACACAACTCGAATAGCATGAGAATTTGCCGCCTCAGGCACGAGGAAGCGTCCAATCGGGCGAGTAAACTCCTGCAAGCCGCGTGAAATCAGGAGTTGCTGCACATCGTTCACTGCGCTTTCTTCTACGGCAATCAGCAAGCCGCCACTTGTTTGCGGGTCGGCAAGGATGGCGCGTTGCTCGTCGGAGAGAGGTGCGACGCGGTGTCCATAGCTTGCCCAATTTCGATTTGTGCCTCCTGGAATAGATTTTGCGGCAATGTATTCATTCACATTCGGTAAAATGGGAAGGTTGTCGAAGAACAGTTCGGCACGAAGTCGTGTTCCGTCGCACATTTCGCTGAGGTGTCCGAGCAGACCGAAGCCCGTCACATCAGTCATTGCGCGTACGCCTTTTATTCGCCCCAAGTCCGCACCAATGCTGTTGAGTTGCATCATTTGCGCGGCGGCACGACCTTTGTCACTTTCCTTCAAAATGCCGCGTTTTTCTGCGGTTGTGAGAATACCTACGCCGAGAGCTTTGGTCAGGAAGAGCATATTTCCTGCTTCGGCGGTGTTGTTGTGCTTGATGTTTTCGATGGCAACAAGCCCGTTCACGGCAAGTCCGAAGATTGGTTCGGGGCTGTCGATGCTATGCCCGCCCGCAAGCGGAATACCCGCCTCAGCGCACAGGGAGCGGCTTCCAGCAATGACTTCGCCCGCAATTTCTGGCGGAAGTTTATCAATCGTCCAGCCCAAAATAGCGATTGCCATAATTGGTGTGCCGCCCATTGCGTACACGTCGCTGATGGCATTTGCGCTGGCGATGCGCCCAAAATCGCGCGGGTCATCAACAATCGGCATAAAAAAGTCGGTCGTGCTGATGAGTGCTTGTCCTGTGCCTAAGTCATAGACTGCCGCGTCGTCGCGGGAATTATTGCCGACAAGCAAGCGTCCAGCATGAAAGGAGCTTGGAAAGACTTCGTTGGAGTGGAGGATTTTGTCAAGTACGGCGGGCGAGATTTTACAGCCACAGCCCGCACCATGACTGTATTGCGTAAGACGAATGGATTCGGTGTGCATGAACAAAAAAGAAGAAAACAACAAAGAAAATAATGAAGAATACAAGTGAACGGCACATTGACAAATCAAGGCAGAGCAAGAATACAGAATAATTTGCGAAAAGAAAATTAAATACTTGTAAAGCAGTTGAATAATTGTAATTTGCATCTGTTCACCATCGGTTTTTAGCGCAGCGATGTGAACCGCATGACTTTCGTTTAGTTACGTTCTTAGGAAGTTCCTGTGTGCAATTTCTGTTTTTCTGCGCTGTAGCATTAAGGTTTTTCGTTATGAATATCTATGTCGGCAACTTGCCGTACTCATATGGTTCGGAGCAACTCCAAACTTTGTTTTCCGAATACGGCACGGTTGATAACTCTTCCGTCGTAATGGACAAATTTACTGGTCGTTCACGTGGTTTTGGTTTCGTCGAGATGAACGACGAAGCTCAGGCAAAAGCGGCTACCGATGCTTTGAACGGTATGCAAGTAAATGGTCGTGAACTTGTGGTAAATGAAGCTCGTCCGCGTGAAGAGCGTCCTCGCCGTGAGTTCCGTCCGCGTGGTAATGGCGGCGGCGGCGGCGGTGGCTACCGTCAGCGTGAAGGTCAGCGCGAGCGTTTCTAATGCACGTGTCCTTTTGGGTTTGTTTGTAGATTTTAGCAGTTCGCGGCGATGTGCCGCGAACAAAATAGAAGAAAGCGTATGGTGAACATCAGTAACCATACGCTTTTTTTGTATCTTTGCAGCAAAAAAGATGAAATGGAAATGCTTGAGACTGAAGCAGAAAAACTGGATATACATAGCTTTGCTAGCACTATTCCCCACGATTCACGCACCCGATTCACGACATATTGATGCGCTATGCTCACACAAGCCATTCAAGATTATTTGAAAGCGATTTACAAACTGAGCGAACACGGCAAGACGGTTATAACGAATGACCTTGCCCGTGAACTCAAAGTCGCACCTGCTTCGGTAACAAATATGCTGAAACGCCTCAGCGAAATGAAACTTGCCGAATATGCCTCGTACAAAGGCGTAACGCTCTCGGAAGCGGGACAGAAAGCCGCATTGGAGATAATTCGGCATCATCGGCTGCTCGAACTCTATTTGCAAGAGGCTCTCGGATACTCGTGGGACAAGGTGCATGACGAGGCAGAAACGCTGGAGCATCATATTTCCGAAGAGTTTGAAGACCGCATCAGTGCTATGCTTGGCAATCCCACACACGACCCGCATGGTGACCCTATTCCTACGAAAAACGGTATCGTGCCTCCTACCTCTAAAACGCCTCTTTCTTCGCTCACGGCGGGCGCGAGTGCGGTTGTTTCCCGCGTTTCCGATGCCGACCCTGAGTTTTTACGCTATTGCTCTTCTATCGGCATGATTCCTAGTGTTCGCGTGATTTTGGTGGCGCATACGCCTTCTACACAAACCATTCGCTTGCGCATTGGCGCGAATGAACACGTCGTGGGAAGTGCTGTTGCGGAGCAGATTTTTGTGGAATGATGTTGTAGAACAATGTAGAAAAACTTGCTGCGCACCCTCACCAATACCGTACAAAACCGACACTTTATTACAATACATCATGGATATTCTCGACGCACAATTTCTCATCGGCGCGACCACGCCCGACCACTTTCCAGAAAAAACAACGCTGCCAGAAGTAGCATTTATTGGGCGTTCCAATGTTGGAAAGTCGTCGCTGATAAACAGTATTGTGCGGCGGAAGAATCTTGCACACGTTTCGGCAACGCCTGGAAAGACGCAGCAAATCAACTTCTTTGGGATAAATCACGACTGGATTTTGGTGGATTGTCCGGGCTACGGCTATGCACAAGTTTCGCAAAAAGACCGCGCCGCATGGAAAATACTTATCAATTCTTATTTGCAAAAACGAGCGCAGTTACGGCTTATTTGCTTGCTGTTCGATATTCGGCACGACCCATCCGACCAAGATATGGGCATGATTGAGGAACTTGAAGAATCAGGCAAAAAGTACGTCATTATTCTCACGAAAAAAGATAAAATCTCCAACAAAGCCAGCGAAGAACGCCGCGCCCAGCTTTTGGAGGCAATCGAATTTTGTCAAGGCTGCGTGGATGTGCTTCCCTATTCCTCCGAAACCAACGAAGCGCGTCCAAATTTATGGGGAATTATCAAGCGGGAATGCGCCTTGTAGGGGTTTTTATTCACTGAAAAATGCTTGGGAAATATTCCATTTTTGGCATGAAATCCATGCTTGCAGATTGCAAGAAATGATTATATTATGCCGTTCTAAACCAGAAATTCAAACGCTCTGTTTCATTTTTTCTTGTCCTTTTTATGATTCATTCGATTGACGACCTCAGCCTTTCTGGCAAGCGTGTGCTTGTCCGCGTTGATTTCAATGTGCCGCAAGACGAGTCTGGTGCTATTACCGACGATATTCGTATTCGTGAATCACTTCCTACCATTCAAAAAATTATCCACTCTGGCGGTAAAGCTATTTTGATGTCGCATTTGGGCAGACCCAAAGGCAAAGTGAATGTAAAGTATTCCCTGAAGCCTGCTGCCACGCGCCTTGCCGAGCTTCTAGGCAAGCCCGTTACAATGGCTCCCGATTGCATTGGCGATGAAGTGGGGAAAATTATCACGCTTATGGAAAATGGTGATGTTACCTTGCTCGAAAACGTCCGCTTTTATGCGCAGGAAGAAGAAAACGAGGAAGAATTTTCGCGGAAACTTGCCGCGCTCGGCGATGTGTACGTGAATGATGCCTTTGGCTCTGCACACCGCGCCCATGCTAGTACGCACGGCGTTACGAAGTTTATCAATTCCCGTGCGGCGGGCTATTTGATGCAAAAAGAATTGAAATATCTTGGCGATGCCGTTGCCAATCCGAAACGCCCTTTTACCGCGATTCTTGGCGGCTCGAAGATTTCTGGCAAAATTGATGTTATCACAAGTCTGCTCGACAAGTGCGATACTATCATCGTTGGCGGCGGAATGATTTTCACTTTTTACAAAGCAATGGGCAAGGAAATTGGTGATTCGCTCGTCGAAGAAGATAAAATCGCACTTGCAGAAGAAACGCTCGCTAAAGCAAAAGCGAAAAATGTGAAATTACTCTTGCCTACCGATGCCGTTGTTGCCGATGCCTTCAGCAATGACGCGGTTCGCAAGACCGTCAGCGTGGACAACATCGAAAAAGGCTGGCGCGGCTTGGATATTGGTCCTGACACGATTAAACTCTTCAGCGATGTCATTCTTTCTTCCCAAACGGTCGTTTGGAATGGTCCGATGGGCGTATTTGAAATGAGCAACTTCGCCGATGGAACGCAAGCCGTGGCGCAGTCTCTCGCCGATGCAAGCGCAAAAGGCGCGATTACGATTGTCGGCGGCGGCGACTCGGCAGCAGCGATTGAGCAATTCGGCTTTGCGAAGGCTGTCAGCCACGTTTCCACAGGCGGCGGCGCGTCGTTGGAATTTTTGGAAGGTAAAGAACTGCCCGGTGTTGCGGCATTGAATGTGTAAGCAATGAATAATGAGTCCAGTTAGGCTTTTCCGTTCCTGCCGTTTTTGAACGGCAGGACAGGTTTCACGCTAAAAAATGGGTTTCCCGAAAAAATTCTGTTCGGTATGGTATCGGTTTTTACAGCAGTGCATACAGCAAAAACATTAGCACGAAGCCTCGCGGTTTCTGCCTTTGCCTCACCTCTTTCCTCACACAGTTTTGTGCAAGGAATGATGCGGCTTTTGGCTGTATTCATTGTTTGCTTCTTTAGTGCATTTCCTTTGCTTTTGCAGGCTTCTACGGCGCAGCAGCGCATTGACAGTTTAAAAAATCTGCTTCCCACCGCGATTGACACCGAGCGCATCAGCGCACTAAACCAGCTTTCCCGCGAATATCGTTACATCGCCCTTGATACCTCGTTTCTCTACGCAAAGCAAGCTCTCACGCTCTCAGAAAAGCTCGGTAACAAACTCGGCACGGCAAACGCGCTGCGCAGTATCGGCATGGTATATGAAAATCAAGGGAAATACGACTTTGCATTAGACCATCTTTTGCGTGCCGTTACGCTTTTTGAGGACATTGGTGAAAAATCAGGTTTGGCGAGTTCGCTCAATATCATTGGCGAGGCATACCGTAGCCAGCAGAAGTACGACGAGGCAATCACATACTATCGCCGCTCGCTGGCAATTCACCAAGCAATGAGCAATCCCGACCGCATTGCCACCGTGATGACGAATATGTGCGCTTGCTACCTGAAGCAAGGAAAATATACGCACTTGCTTGATACGTTACTTTACGCAGAAAAGCTGTATTTACAAGTGAACAGCCCGACGGTTTTCTCGACGTGGCTTGTCATCAGTGATTATTATCTCACCCAGAAAGACGCTCCAAACGCGCTGAAATACGCCCGCCTCGCGCTGGAAGGTTCTGAGAAAAATAGCAACAAACGCTATATCATTTCGTCGCTGCAAAATATTGGCGAAGCATATGACAAGCTCGGCAAAGCTGATTCTACCTTGTTTTACGCTTTCAAAGCCCGCAACGCGGCGCAAATCTATGGCTTCCGCGATGAACTCCGCGAAAGCTACTTCCAGATTTCCGAACTTTACGCCGAGCGCAAACAAAGCGATAGTGCGCTGCTGTACTTCAAAATGTATTCATCCTTGAAAGACTCGCTTTTTTCGATGGAAATACAAAACAACATCATGCACGCCCAAATGGAGCTTGCCACTGCCACGCAGCAGCAAGAAATCAAGCATCTCGCGCTTTTGCGCAATTCGCTGATTGTCGGTGTGGTAATGCTCGTGTTTTTTGCCTTGCTCATTGCCAATCGCTATCGTTTGAAGCGCAATTCTGCCAATGAATTACGCCGCAATAATGATGAAATCTTGCGCCAGCAAAATATTTTGGAAAAACAAGCAGCAGAAATTGAGCTTGCCAATACCGAACTCCTGAACACCAACGATTCGCTCAATCAGCGCAATCACGACCTCGCCGAACTCAACCGCGAGAAAAACGAGATTTTGGGCATTGTAGCGCATGATTTGAAAAATCCCGTTTCCAATATCCGTATGCTCTCCAAGCTCCTCCGCGACGACGCAGCAACGCTAACAGAATCAGAAGTGGTCGAGTTTGCGGGCGATATTTACACAGTTTCAGAGCGGATGTTTGAACTGATTACCACGCTTCTGGATGTGAATGCGATTGAAGAAGGTTCGATTCGCTTTAATTTTTCTGTGTTTGAAATTGCCTCGTTTACCGAAAGTTTGGTTCATAATTACCGATCTCGTGCCAATGCAAAAGACATCACATTACATTTTGAGCAGAACCAAAACAAAGACGGTTCAGAGCGGTATTCCGTCATTGCATATGCCGATAAGAATGCAACAATACAAGTTTTAGACAATCTTCTTTCCAATGCTATCAAGTATTCGCCCTACAACAAAAACGTGTGGGTGCGTGTTCTTTTCGATGAATACGAGGTGTTGAACGATTCCACACCGCCACAAGGTTTGCTTGCCGCGCCGCAAGAATACGTGCGGATTGAGGTGCAGGATGAAGGTCCGGGCTTGACCGAAGAAGACAAAGCAAAACTCTTCGGCAAGTTCACCCGCCTTTCGGCAAAACCCACCGCAGGCGAGCATTCAACGGGCTTGGGGCTGTCGATTGTGAAAAAAATGGTGGAAGGAATGAACGGTAAAGTGTGGGTAGAAAGCGAGGTCGGTAAAGGCGCAACGTTTATCGTGATATTGCCAAAAGGCGAAGCGTTGGTCTAAAGAGCAGGGTGAAAGTTGAGCGTAACGCTCAAGAGGGTGGAAGGATAAAGTTTTTTGCAGAAAGATAGTAGCGCGGACAACACTCCTGTCTGCGCACCAAGTATCAGCAAGCAGTGTGTGTGATTCCCGAAAGGCATGATGCAGCCAAGCATTCATGCCTTTTCTTCGTTCATTACTTTTTCTTTCATGATTGAATGACACCATGAATCACGACCACAATAACGCCGAACAACCAGTAAATACGCCATCGTCAGACGTAAGCCCCACAGGAACAAACTCCGTAGAGGCAAGCCCCGCACCAGCCTCGCGCCTCTTGCAGGTCTTGGGCGTGGGATTTGGCATTGCCGTAACCGTCGGCGCGACCGTGAGCGGCGGTATTTTGCGGTCGCCAGCAGAAGTTGCTGCGCATCTGCCAACAACGTGGATGTTTGTTGGTATCTGGGTTCTGGGGGCGGTGTACGCACTTATCTGCTCGGTCTCTTTTGCCGAACTCAGCACGATGATACCGCATTCGGGCGGCTTCTACGTCTTTGCTCGCCGCGCATTGGGGCAATATGCGGGCTTTGTGGTTGGCTGGGCGGATTGGCTCACGAGTTGCGGCACCGTCAGCGCATCCGCACTGCTCATTAGCGATGTATTAACGGGTTTGCTCCCAGAATTGAAGGGAAAAGGCTTGCTGCTGTCGTCAATTCTTGTGCTGATGTTCGGCGTGTTTCAGTGGATGGGGATTCGTTTATCCAGCATTGTGCAAAGCTCGACGAGCTTTTTGAAATCTACTGCGCTGCTCGTCGTTGCGATTGCCGCTTTTGTGCTGGGCGGACACGTAACAGACAACGTAATGCTCTTCAATGCCGCACCACAAGCCGCCGCCGCAACGGGTATTTCGCTTTTCATGGCGACAATCCTTGCTTTTCAGGTCGTGATTTATATGTACGATGGCTATTACGGCGTGGTGTATTTTGGCGAGGAAGTGGTGAATCCTGGGCGCGATATTCCACGCTCCATGTTTACAAGTGTGCTGATTTCTGGCGCGATTTATCTTTTGCTCAACATTGCGTTTGTCTATGTTATGCCGCTTCAGGGAATTGCCTCGTCAGATTTTATTGGCGGAGCGGTGGCGAAATTGACCTTTGGCAGATATGGTGATGCGATTGTGCGCGTCTTAATTGTTGTGTGCGAACTTTCCACGATGAATGCTTTTCTCATGTTTGCCGTGCGGACGCTCTTTGCCATGAGCCGCGATGGTATTCTCACTGAGCGTGCGGCGGCAGTCAATAAAGGCGGCACACCAACAATCACGCTTGGTTTGAGCATTCTTGTCGCGCTGGCGTTCCTGCTTTCTGGCACATTTGAACGCGCCTTAGCAATTCTTACCTTTGCTATTGTTGTCAATTACGCTATTTGTTTTTTGTCGGTCATTGTTTTGCGCTTCCGCGAACCCGAAACACCGCGTCCGTACAAGGCATTTGCCTATCCGCTCACCACAGGAATTTCGCTCGCGGTGTCGGTGATGTTTCTTATTGGCTCAACCATTGGCGACACAGAACGCAGCTTGTACGCGCTTGGTGCGCTTGCCTTGTCGTATCCAGTGTATTTGTTGCAAAAGAAATTTTGGCGCAGTGTGCCGAAGCATGGTGTTTGAAGAAGCATGATTTTGCCTCTGATAGGCGCAGAGAGGCGAGGAAAGTTCTTCTCTTCATCTCTCTCTGCGCTGTCGAGAATAGTCGTTTAGGCAATAACCTCACGCGAACCAATCACATTAAAACGATTCGCAACAAAGGCGGGGTCGGCGAAGGAGGCATTGCCAGCAGGATTCGCGCCCGCGCCGTGAAAATCGCTAAATGCAGAGGATTGATTGACAAAAATTCCACCCACGTAATTGAGCGCAATCGGAGCTTTTCCCTCGAAAATAATTGCGTTTTCGGCTTGCTCGCGCTCTTCTGCGCTTGTCGTGTAAACCAGCGTTGTGAGTGCGCCTTTTGCTTTCAAACTCCGCAACAGCAGCTGGAGGCTATGCGCAAAGCCATCGGTGGGAATGAGAAAACTCACCGGACCAAACCACTCATGTTCGTACACATCCGCCGCCGCAACGTCTGCCTGCAAGACCAGTGGTGATGCGGTTCTCGCGCCATCGAAACCTGCTTGCGGCACAGGCGCAGAAGGACGAATTATCTGAACGGCTGTATTCGTCGAAGCAAGGTTTTGTGCGGTCTTCACGCGCTCGTAGGTTGCTTCGCTTTGAATTGCGCCTGTGATTGACGACATTTTTGGATTATTGATGAGCGTATCAATCTTGGAAGCAAGGCGTGAAGCCACTTCTGCGAAAGGAACGCGCGTGTCGCCTTGCAAAACGCCGTCTTTATTCACAAAAATATTTTGCGAGGTTGTACACATTTGCCCGCTATACAGCGTCAGCGTAAAGGCAAGATTATCCAGCACTGCATCAAGGTTTGGTGCGCTTTCCAAGATAATGCCATTCACGCCAGCTTTTTCGGTAAACACCGCTTTGCCGTGCTTGCGCCCAACGTCCTCAATCGTATTGCCAAATGCGCCGCCCGTGAAATCAATAATGCTCACGTCGGGATGCTCGGAAAGCGTGAGTGTGAGCGGGTTTTGGGTGGAATCGGCTGCCATTTGCACAAGGTGGGGATTCAAGCCTAAGTCGCGCAAGGTTTCTTGCATACTCGCTATCACGACAGCGATTGCCAAGACCGATTTCGGATGCGGCTTCACAATCACCGCATTTCCCGTAACAAGGCTCGCAAACAAGCCCGGAAGCGTGTTCCAGACGGGAAACGTGGAACAGCCAATCACCACGCCGATACCTTTTGGTACAATGCGAAAGGCTTTTTTCACGGTCAGATTTCCTGCGCCGCCTGCTGGTTTTACCCACGTCGCGCCACCGACGAACTGCGCTTGCTCGCTGTATCCGAGCGTGAGAGCTTCAAGAGCGCGGTCAAAGGAATGTGGTCCAGAAGCCTGAAACGACATCGCAAAACTTTGTCCCGATGTGTGCATGGTTGCGTAGGCGATTTCAAAAAAGTTATTGCCTGTTCCAGCGCGTTCCAGCACTTCAATCAGTATGGCAGCCCGTTCGGTTGGTGTGAGTTTTTGCCAGTCTTGGCGGGCGTTGTGAGCGTTTGCAATGACATCTTCGACAGCAAAAATGGGATATTCTGTGCTGTTCTGAAGCCCAAAGGGTGAGGATTCTTCGCCGTGCCAGCCCTGTTCGCCTGTTTGTAGCAAGCGGGTAAATTTTCCCTGCACGGCAGATTTGAAGCGGCTTTCGCCTTCTTCTGCCGCCGTTTCGCCATAGATTTTTTTGCTTGGCGATTCGTTCCAATGCGCGTAATACTCGCGTGTGGAATTGGCGTGAATAGCCTCTTCCAGCGTTTTTTGATGCTTTGCAATCAATGCCCCAAAATTCATGACGATGCTCCTTGAACAAACAAAAATGAGTGAGAATAAAGGTAAGTACGTGACTAAATATAGTTGAGGATGCTTCGACAGGCTCAGCATGAGGTCGGAAACGGTCTTGACCCTGAGCTTGTCGAAGGGTATCATGCAAACTATATTGAGCGACGTACTTATTGCAATATACTTGAGTCTTCCCCGTCCGACGGCTAAGGAGTGCGTAAACGCTGCCGTCGCACGGGTTTCACGGTAATATTTTCCTTGAAACCCGTTCTACCGTTAAGAAACGGTAGGACGGGAAGATGAAGACCTGAAGCGTTACAAAATATTTTTCCTTAAAATTTCACCGCCACGCCTGCCGAAAGCAAGTGAAACGTGCTGCGGTTGTAATCCACCGAAACCACCACTGGACCCAGATAATACGACATTCCCAGCGTTCCGCGCAATGCCGCATCCGTGAGCGCGACGGTCTTTGTTTGCGGCTGCGTGTCGCCTGGATAACCTTCGGCGGCATTAACAGCGTAGAAAAACGTGCCGTTTGCATCGCGCTGAAGCTGCAACAAACCTAGCTGTCCTTGCAATTCAAAGGGAATGACAAAGGTGTACGACGCATTGATGTTGAGATTGTCGTAGGCAAGCCCGCCGAAGACTTCAAAATTGCCCCAACGCTTGCTGGCATGGACGTTTGCGGTGAAAATGTTCGCATCTGCGCGAAGGCGTGCGCCTGTAACGCCAATCGTGTTGGTGAGCGTTGTTGTCTGATAGACGGCTTGCAGAGCCAGTTCCAGAGGCGGGTTTGTCATGTATTGCGAAAGGCTGTGTTTTAGTCCCACCGCCGCAAAACCGAAATTGCCAATGTTATTGCCCCAGTTAATTTGCGGCAAATAGCGCAAAAGCAGCTCCGTTCCGAAGAGCGAGCCAATCTCAATTTGCGGCATGGCAAGCGGTAAGAAACGCAGATTCTGACCGCTCGGAAGCGGATACTCGTCTGGCAACCGCTCAATATAAGGCAGCACGGAGGTTCGCGTCGCTGCGGGCAAGAGCAGAAGCGGGTCGCCAGCCGCAGGGTTTTGAAGGCGTTGGCGGAAATATTCTTTGGGAATTCTGAAGCGTTGCTGCGTATTGCCAAAGAAGGTTGGCGCGTTTGCTGGAAGTTCAATTTTTTTCTCCCGAATGCCATCGCCCAGCACCACACGGAATGCGTAGCCGACAAGCCCCGCCGTATCGCGTATGCTCACGCTTGGGAAGATGGTTGCATATTGCCCAACACGCGCCAAATCAAGCGTCGCGGTGGGCAATTCGGGCGTGTACGTGAATTGCTCAGGATTTACCGCGCCCACCATGCCGTGAACGCCGATGCGGATGTAAAAACCGTTTTTCCGCGCCACTTCTGCGCTTTGGTAGGTACGCGCATTGACGTTGGAATTGAGTAATTGCACAAGCGGATTCAAGTATTTGACGCTGTTGAGCAAAAACAACTCGCCGCCAAAATCCCGTACAACTGCGACCGTAAGCGGGTCGGCGCGTTGCTGTGAGAGAAGAGCGCAATGGGAAATGAGGAGAAAAAGAACAACAGGGACAAGCTCCACGCACGATTTCATGCGGGAGAGCGGGAAGAAAGAAAGAGGGTTCATAAATAAAAAATATGTCATCAAACAATTCTGCATCGCACGAAAATACGCATTTTTACGGTAGATTAGCGCACGAGACTTGGTAAAAAAATGCTAGATTGCGCCCCCGAAGTCTGTTTGTAGATTTTGTCAGGTGTTGATTCTTTGGACGCAGATGAAGATGATTGGATTGATAAAGATGATTTCGGATAATTTGGTCAAGTCGCGTAATTAAGTAACAACCAAGTTGTGATTCTTGCTTTGTCTTCAGCAGTTTTTCAACACAAATTTTCGTAATCCCCGAAGATTAAAGAGCAAAAAATCATCTTCATCAATTCAATCATCTTCATCTGCGTCCAAAAAAATCACAGACCAAGCAGTTATCGTGATTCACCTTTTCCCACTCTTCCCAAACATCGCATGAATGCTGACACAATCATTGCCGGAGCAATCGACATCGGCAATACTCGGATAAAAATTCTTGCTGATAATCAATTTTTTGCTGCCGACCTTTCGAGTGCTTGGCAGGAAGCAATGCACAAGTATTTGTGGAATTTTTCTGGCAAAAGTGTGCTGCTGGGCGTGTCGTCGGTCAATCCCGAAGCATTTGCAGCATTGGAAATGGAATTGAAAAAGCGCAGCAATATTCGCTGGAAGGCTCTTGCAGACGTATTCCGCGAGCAGAATCTTGTGGATATTTCTGGCATTCAAGGGATTGGAACCGACCGCGTTTTGAGTCTGATTGGCGCATTGCATCACGCTTTGGAGCATTTTCCCTCGCGCATTGCACCGATTATCACGATTGATTGCGGCACCGCCGTAACCGTGAATGCCCTCAGCACACGTCGTAAATGCTTGGGCGGAGCGATTTTGCCTGGCGTGGGAACGCAGCTTCGCGCCTTGCACCATTTCACTCAACAACTGCCCGAAGTGGAAGTCGGCTTCGAGGATGCTGTCGTAGGCACAAGCACCGCTCAGGCAATGCGCATTGGCGTTGTGCGCGGCGTGGCGGGCGCGTTGAAGGAAATTACGCAGACGATTACTGAGCGCGAATTTCAGGGCGAAGTGCCGATGGTGATTATCACGGGCGGCGATGCGGCGATTGTGCTGAAGGCGTTGGAAACGTGGCACATCGCACCCTTGCACGAGCCACATCTCGTTCTGAATGGTGCGAGTGCGCTCATGGCACAATGGATGCAGGAGTCCTTCACCGCAAGCGGTACTGCGCTCTTGCGGTAATTGGGTTTTTGTTGTTTTCATGGTGCGCAAAAGTATGCGGCTTCGTATATTTGCCGCCTCAGTATGTGGTCAAATTTTGTGGAAATATATTTTGAAAAGCCCCATACAAACAGGCTTTCATCAGCAAATACTTTGAGAGAAACTCTATTATGAGCGCAATACCACAACGCTTGTTCAGCGAAGAAGAATACCGCAGGCGCGAGGAAATGTCGCCCTTCAAGAGCGAATATTATCGGGGTGAAATTTTTGCAATGGCGGGTGGTACGCCGCGCCATGCGGAAATTACGATGTCGTTTGGCGCAGCCTTGAAACGAAAGAAACCGCGCCAATGCCGCGTGTATTCAGGCGATGCGCAGATTCACATTCCGCAAAACACCTTGTACACCTATCCCGATGTGAGCGTGGTTTGTGGCAAGCCAGAAATTGTGAATAATGCGTTGTGTAATCCGATTCTCATTGTTGAGGTTTTATCGCCTTCGACGCGCAATTATGACCGCAACGAAAAACGTCTGCTCTACGCCGAGATTCCAACGCTGAAAGAATACGTTGTTGTGGAGCAAGATGAAGAGCGCGTTGATGTTTGGCGCAAGGATTCAAGCGGTGCGTGGGTGTTTCTTCCGATGCTTGACGGTGCGGCAAGTATCCACCTTGATTCCCTGAATTGCGACATCAATTTGGATGAAATTTATGAACGTTTTGAGCTTGATGGCGAATGAGCCGCCGCCGCCGACGACGAGCATTTTTACTTCTTCAGAATTCTTCAACACTTTTCAAAGGTAGATTCTATGCAGTTTACAAAACTTTCCATTCCCAAACGCCCGCTTTTAAGCGGTTCAATACTTCCCGTTTCTGCACTCGGCTTTGGTGCGGGGCATATCGGTGGCACGAATATCACGGAAAATGAGGCGGGAACGATTCTGAACCGCGCCGTTGATTTGGGTGTAACCCTGATAGATACTGCTCGCGGCTATGGTATGTCGGAAGAGCGCATTGGTCGGCATTTGTCGTATCGGAGGAAAGATGTTGTGCTGGTCTCGAAGTGCGGGTACAGCATTCCGGGCTATGAAGATTGGACACCAATGAGCATTCATGCGGGCATAGACATGGCTCTGCGCCTTATGCGCACGGATTATCTGGATGTGATGTTGCTGCATTCTTGCCCAAAATCCACGCTGGAGCGTCCGGGATTGATTGAAGCATTGGAAGAAAATGTAAAGTCGGGAAAGCTGCTTGCCATCGGCTATTCCGGCGAAAATGATGACCTCGAATTTGCTTTGTCATTGAAGCGTTTTGACGTTATCGAAACGTCGGTGAATCCCTTCGACCAACGCGGTATTTTCTCGCTTCTTCCAAAAGCAAAGGCTGCGGGCGTAGGCGTGATTGCCAAGCGTCCTTTGGGTAATGCACCTTGGCGGTACAATGAGCGTCCCGTCGGAAATTACGCCGAAACCTATTGGGAGCGCATGACCACAATGCAGATGCACACTATCGTTCAGGAGAGCGGCTTGTCGTGGGATAATCTCGCTCTGCGCTTCTCTGCCTTCGCAGAGGGCGTAACAACGGCGATTGTCGGCACAACAAGCACCACCAATCTTCAGCGCAATATCGAACAAGTGAACGACGGTGCGCTGCCCACCGCGCTCCTTCAACGCTTGCACGAAACCTTCCAGAAGCATGATAATAACTGGACGGGGCAAGTGTAGGAAAGGATGAAATTTGAAGTATGAGGGATGAAGTTTTGAAACGCGGATTTGAGGACTGAAAAGGATTTTGAGGACTCAAAGATAATTACAAAGAGAGTCCTGACCAGTCCTCAAAAGTCCTCAAAAGTCCTCAAAATCCGCGTTCCCTGACGAATGATTGGAATATCTATGAAACGAGAATAACACAATGACAACCCAATCAAACGAAATACCACAAAGCCTTGAACATGAGGAACGACGTGGCTTTCTGAAGAATACCTTGCGTGTTGCTTTGGGCGTGTATGCTGCAAGCGGCGCATTTGCGGTGTGGCGTTTTTTGCGCTCGCCGTCGGAGAGGCGCGTCATTCCTCAGCCGCTTGCTCTCAATGTTGTAGAATTTGAGCGAGAAAAACAGCGCATTGTGAAATTTGGCGATAAAACCGTGCTTCTCCGTTACGATAAAACTGCCTCTCAGCCTGACAAAACCCACCGCGCCTTCAATCTCCGTTGTACTCATGCGGGCTGCACGGTGCGGTGGCTGGAAAGCGAGCGAAAATTCCTTTGCCCATGTCATGGAGCCGAATTTGCTGCAAACGGCACAGTAACACGCCTCCCAGCCACAGAGCCTCTCGAAGAACTTTCCCTCAAACTCGATTCCGCGCAAGGAAATCTCATCCTCCGCGATGCTCCAGTGCAACGATAAAAGCTACAAATAACAGACTCAGAAAAATTAAATGAATAAACTTCAGTGGCACAGACATTCTTGTCTGTGAGTGTTAGCGCGGGTTTCAAGCGACAAACACAGACAGGAATGTCTGTGCCACTACTGAAGATTTTTGTATGGCGCAAAGCTAGTTAATCTATCAAAATCGCACAAAATCTCACTCCATGAATCTTCGCCTTATTACCACTCTTGTTTTTTGCGTATTGCTGCTCCTCTCAAATCGTTGGCTGTCCTACGAAGAAGGCATCACGATTCTGAAAGCCGCCGACACGCACAGCTACATGACCATCGCCAAAGCCGCACCAGCACTGCCCATGCTGACAACGCCAGAAACAATGCTGCCGACGAATCATTCTGCTCGTTTCATTGTGCCGTACTTGGCGGGCGCAATCGCTCATGGAATCGGCGTTTCAGAGCATTGGATGTTTCTTTGCTTTACGACATTTTTTTGTGGAATCATTGTGATTTCGTGTTATCAAATGTTTGCAGAACTTGGTTTGAACGATATGCAGTACATCCCGCTCATGGGCTTACTTATTTTGAATCCGTACACGTTTCGCTATTACCTCACCGTTCCTGCGATGGTGAATGATATTGTGTTTGTGGCAGGTTTTGCACTGACGCTCTTAGGTTTGATGCGTGGTGCAGCGCGTCAGGGTTTTGTGATAATTCTCGCAGGCAGCGTCATTGCTATTGCGGGACGGCAAAACGCGCTTGTGTATTTGCCCGCGCTTGCGGCGTGGATGCTTTGGGGCGAGAAGTGGCGCAGTCTCTCGCTTGGCAAGCGTTTGGGGCAATGTGCGATAGCCGCCGCGAGCATGATTGCGCTCTACGTCGTGATTGGGCGCGTCATTGCGAGCTTCAGTGTCCAAGGCATGGAAGGCGATGCGCTCACAGGGCTTGTGCGTTGGGCTGTTGCGCCAAGTGAAGGGAATTTTGCAGGCAAATTGAGGGTTTTTGCTGAATACGGCTTGCGCACTGTTATTGCGCTCCTTTTCCCAGTATTTATGCTGCTTGGAATCGCCTTTGCGCAGCATTTTAACGGACTTTCCTTGCGCAACTTCTTTGCTCAAATGCCGCGTGATTTCTGGTTTGCGCTGTTGTTTGTTGCAGCTTTGTACAGCTTTGCTTTTTTGGGTGGACCGACCTTGTTCATGTCGGGCGTAACGCGCTATGTTTCGCACGCTTTTCCCGCAATGTTGTGTGCCTTGGCGATTGCTATGCGGCAGTACAACTCGTTTTCAGGCATTGCAGGTAGCTTGATAATTTGGTTTATTGGCGTTGTTTTTTCAAGCTCCTTGCACCATATGACCACACGTTTTGGCGACCCAACTTCAGATAATTCATCGTATTTTGCGGTGATATACTGTATTCTTGCTATTTTTGCAGGACTGCTCACGTTTCTTTTTGTGCGCAAGGAATTGAAAACACATTCTCCGAAACTTTCATAATACTGTGGCTCAAACACCTTCAACTACGCATAAACACTCGGTTTCTTTCGTTGTCCCTTGTTTGAACGAAGAAAAGGTATTGCCGTTTGTTTTAACAAAACTCAAATCCCTCAAAGACAGCATCATTACTGACCGCGCTGTGGAAGTTATTGTTTCTGACAATGGCAGTACCGACAACTCAGTAAAAGTCGCGGAATCCTTCGGCGCACGGGTAATTCACTGCCCGCAGCGTGGCTACGGAGCTGCCTTGCAATGCGGTATTCGCGGTGCGGAAAACGAAGTCGTTATCTTCGCCGATGCTGATGATACCTACGATTTCTTGGAAGCTCCCGCGCTTTTGCACAAGCTCGACGAGGGAAATTACGATATGGTGCTGGGTTCGCGCTTGCAAGGCACGATTCACGATGGCGCGATGCCGTTTCTGCATCGCTACGTGGGAACGCCTGTTCTCGGCTTCATCATCAACGCGCTCTACTCCGACGGTTCGTATCGGCTGAGTGATTGCAATTCTGGCTTTCGTGCCTTCAAAAAGGCGAGTTTCGTTTCGTGGAACGTGAAAGGAACAGGAATGGAATTTGCGTCGGAAATGCTCGTAAAGGCGATGAAATCTGGCGCGAAGCTAAGTGAAGTTCCCGCGTCGCTCTCGCCCGACAAGCCCGGACGCATCCCGCATCTGCGCACGTGGCGCGACGGAATGCGCCATTTGTTGCAAATTTTGCTCGAATCACCTGAATTTTTCTCAACGGCTGGAACGCTGCTTTGGTGCGCAAGTTGGCTTGTACTGGGGCTTGCGACTGCATTGGGACAAGTGAGTATTGGCGGGGCTTCCGTCTTTGGTTTGCACTCAATGATGTTCGCACTTTTGGGCAGCATTTTAGGCTTAACTGTCTGGTCAATCGGGATGTTTATTGCCGCAAAGCAAGGTTCTACGGTGCGTCTGTACAAGCGTTTCGTGGAAATGCAAGAAGATACGCTCTTTTGGCAATCGTTCTGGGTTGGCTCGGCGAGTTTGCTCTTGCTTGCGGGCATAGTAGTGCGCTGGGGTTGGGGCGGTTTTGCAAATCTTTCCCTTGAAAAACAAACGCTTCTTGTCATTGCTTTTGCCTCGAATGGACTTCTCCTCACCGCAAATATTTTGACGGCGCATTTGCTGAAACGCACGTAAATACTGGCATTTCGGCGAGAATTGAGAGCCTCACACACGAAAAAAATTCAACTAAAAATTTTGTCTATGAACTCAACTGCTCATATTCCTTCTGACGCGCCGAAGAATGCGGCATTGGCGGCAATTACGCGCATGAATGATTCAGCAACGTTTGAAGAAATCATGCACGAAGTGTATGTACTGCAAAAAATTGAACGAGGACGACGCGACGTTGCAGAAGGGCGCACGTATTCTCAGGAAGAAATGCGTAAGGAAATGCAAGCATGGCGCACGTAATCTGGGCAGAGCAAGCGAAAAATGACCTCAAAGAAATCTACACCTTTTTGCGCCGCGACTCCGAAGAATATGCTGAAGCCTTGACCGATAGGCTCTTTTGGAGTACCGACCGTTTAGAGCAATTTCCATCAAGCGGGCGCATGATTCCTGAGTTTCGTTCTCGAAATTTGCGTGAAATTCTTGTTGAAAATTATCGCATTCTCTATGAACTTTCTGGCAATACTGTTCAGATTTTAGCGGTTATTCATAGCCGAAGAAATTTGCGTAAAGCGACCAAAGGGCGCGTAAAATAAGCACTAAAAACTACCAACCAACAACTAAAAACCAAAAACATGACCGACATCCGCGAACTCAACGAGCGCATCCAGCGTGAAAGCGCGTTTATTGAAATTCTCACGACCGAAATTGGCAAAAGTATCGTTGGGCAAAAATACATGGTCGAACGCCTGCTTATTGCAATGCTCGCAAATGGGCATATTCTCTTGGAAGGCGTTCCGGGCTTGGCAAAAACACTTGCTATCAAAACGCTGGCAACGGCTATTGATGCGAAGTTCAGCCGTATTCAGTTCACACCCGATTTGCTTCCCGCCGACCTTGTTGGAACAATGATTTACAATCCTGCCAAAAGTGCGTTTTCGGTGCGACAAGGACCAATTTTCGCCAACTTCATTTTGGCGGATGAAATTAACCGCGCTCCAGCCAAGGTACAGAGCGCACTTCTGGAAGCAATGCAGGAACGCCAAGTAACGATTGGCGATGAAACTTTCAAGCTCGAAGAGCCGTTTTTGGTGCTGGCAACGCAGAATCCGATTGAGCAAGAAGGCACCTATCCGCTTCCCGAAGCGCAGGTGGACCGCTTCATGCTGAAGGCACTTATCACCTACCCGACGCGCGAAGATGAACGCCTCATCATGCGGCAAAATCTGGCGAAAGAGGTTGCTGTGATTAACAAAGTCGTGAAACCAGAAGATATTTTGAAAGCGCGAAAAGTCGTTGCGGATGTGTACATGGATGAAAAAATTGAGCAGTACATTTTGGATATTGTCGCTGCGACGCGCAAGCCGCAAGATTTCAAGCTCGGCAAGCTGGCAAATCTTATCAGCTACGGCGGTTCGCCGCGTGCGACGATTTCGCTCGCCAGTGCTGCGAAGGCGTTTGCCTTCATCAGGCATCGCGGCTATGTTATTCCCGAAGATGTGCGCTCTATCTGCCACGACGTGCTGCGCCACCGCGTAGGGCTTACCTACGAGGCGGAAGCAGAAAATATGACAACCGAAATGATAATTAACGAAATTTTGAACGTTGTTGAGGTTCCCTAATGCTCCAACACTTGATGAAGGCTTGCGTAGCGCGGTGTCGCGCGTACGCAAGCCGTGTTTTCCCTGCCGACCTGTTTGCTCGCATATTTTCTTTGCGCATTCTCTTCTCACGCAGCCTGTTTTCGCGCCCTTTGCAAGCCGTTTCCATGCTCGCAATCGCGTGTTTGCTGCTGAGTGCGCAATGCCGTTTTCCAACAGCTACACCTGGACTCCTGAATACTCCGCTCACGTATTCGACAATTCAAATTCGCTTTCTCAATCTTGCTGCTGACAAGCAGCCGCGCCTGATGCAGATTAGCGGCTCGTCCGCAGGATTTTTCCCTGTTCGCCCGCCGATACCCTTTGCCGAACTGAGCGATACGATTGCTCCAAGAGGCGACTCCGCGCGGGCTCGTGTGGCATTGATAATGGGAATAATGGGCAAAGACACCACTGAGTACACTGGTACCACCACCGCAACGCGCCCCGCCATACGCTTTGCTGGCGTAAACAGCGTCTACACCTTGATTGCGCTGCCTTCGCGTCGTGGTACGGGAAGCGGGCAAACTGAAACGAAGGCAACAATGACGATGGGCAGTAGTGCTGTGGATGTCTTTTTGCCGAATCTTCAGCCAGCGCGTCCTGTGGATACGGTGCTTGCCTTGGGGTGGTTTACTGGGGCTCAAAGTGCGGGAGCGGTGCGTATTCGTGCGGTGAATTGCATTGCCGACACGCTCGTTACCTTCGACCTCACGCTCGGCTGTCCCAGTGGTGATGCCGTTGCCACGAGTTTGCCGTATTTGGGCATTAGTCCGTATCGGACACAAAATTTGCCCGGCGGTCTGAACGATACGGTTACGGTGTCGCTCATTACGAGAATTGGACAAAGCCGCACAACGACGGGGCAAAGCGTTCCCACGCCGCCGATTATTAACGGAAGTTTTGGACTCAGCGTCCGTTCTGGACAGTCTTACGCCGTGCTTATTTACCGCGACAACGACGGTAAAATCAGCCTTTTGCCCATCAACGAGCAGAGTGGCGAAACGGTTTCCTTCAGGACGCAAAGCGACATCAAAACAAACGTGCGCGTGGTGAATATGTCGGGCAGCGTGATAGAACGTCTTGCGGTGGGCGATTCGACGCAATCAACGCCGCTTGATTTATCCACAAGCGGCATGAATACAGGCATGGAGCTGCCGCCGCTTAAAACCACAGGCTATAAGCCGCTGTCCGCGTGCCGCTCCATCGGGCGCGATGTTGTGCAGATGAAATTCGCATCAACACTTCCCGCAATCGACACAACGACGCTTGCGGCGGGACAAGATTACACCATGATTGCGGGCAGAAACGACGCACGGTCGCTTGGGCGGACGATTGTTGCTCGCGTGGAAAACACCACTGTCCTGTCCTCCGACAGCGCGTATATCCGCATTGTGAGCTTTTTGAATGAGCCAGTGCAGGTGCAGCGCGGACTCAGCCATCAATCGCCACAGCAGATTTTGACGGGAACAATGGCGTTTGGAACAATGAGTCCACGCCTGACCGTCAAGGCAGGAACGACGAACCCATATCTTCCGCTTCTGGTCTTTAGTGCGCCGCCTCCGCCGAGCCTTGCACCGCAAATATTGCTGCAAACAGGGCTTGCTGGAATACAAGGGCAACGGTCGTATTTCATAATTCTCATGCGCAGTTCCAGCACAGGACCCGTTGAAATGTACGTCCTCGAAGACACGAAAACTCCTCCCGCAAACGTCGTACTCAGCCAGATGGACAAAGGCGCATTTGTGCAGTTTGTGAATGCCCGCACGACATCGTACGTGCTGAAAAGGGCAACAAATACCACACCGCCAATGAGCATTGACGACGTTCAGCTCTTTTACGGTCGTCCGCAAATGAGCGTCTTGCGCACAGGCACATACGCCTTCAACATGGAGCGAAATACAAACGGAGGTAGCTTTGGCGTAAAACCAGGCGAGAGACGTGTGCTGGTGTTCTGGGAAAATAAGGATGGTGCGCTGCAAATGCTGGTAGATACAGGAATGAAGGATGATGCGCGGTGGCGTACATTGGGACTTTTTGGCGTGAATCCAGACAGAGATGACCGCAACATCCAACCACTGTTTCGCTACATGAATGTGTCGTCAGATTTTGGGCGGATGTTTGTCGATCCAAACCCCGATGGCGGCGATTTTAAGCTATCCTCCACAGGCTCCGTAAACTACCGAGCCATTGCACCAGGCGAAGCCAGCTTCCCAAAGCCATTTGTTGCCGCTCGCACCTACGACCTCCGCTTCCGACGTTTTGAGAACCCCGCAGATTCCATGAGTGTTCTGCTACGGGATTACAGCTTTGGCGCAAACCGCGCCTACACTATCATTTTTTCTGGCAAGACCATCACGCCGCGACGCGGAGATACGGCGGCGGTGCAGACCTACAATACGGTGGTGTTGCAGGAGTTTTGAGGATGTATTTTTCCGTCGGGCGGCTGCCGTTCTGATTCATTATCAGCATCGTAGCCGCTCGACAGGTATTTTTCTTGCTGGTAGTCTGTTACTGGCGTTGCTTATTTTTTCGCCGCATCTGCTTTCATTGGCTCGTTCAGGTAATCAAGCGTGAGATTCGCAAGTGCGCGAACGCCCGTCAGCAAAGCGGGTTCGTCAATGTAAAAAAGCGGTGAATGGTTTGCGGCTGCGCTTGCAAGCTGCGCTTTTGGGGTTACGCCCAAAAAGAAAAACAAACCTGGAATTTTGCGTTGATAAAAAGAGAAATCTTCTGAACCTGTGAGTTTCTGACACGGAAAAATAATGTTTTCTTCGCCCGCAACCCGCTTCAATGTTGGCGACATATACGCTGTTAGGCGTTCATCGTTCACGGTGCTGGGATATTGCTTGCGGATAAATACATTCGCGCTCGCGCCGCTCGCGCCAGCAATCATTTCGCTTGTGCGCTTGATGCGCTCATGAATACTGGTCTGCATGGCATCGTCGTAGGTGCGAATTGTTCCCGTCATTTCGACGCTATCGGGAATGATGTTGTTTCGCACACCACCGCGAATACTGCCAACGGTGATAATTGACGGCTCTTTGGTAACATCCACCTGACGGCTTTCAATCGTTTGCAAGCCCATAATGACTTGCGAGGCAGCGACAATCGGGTCAATGCCGCCCCATGGCTTCGCGCCATGCGTTTGCCGCCCGCGAATGACCATTTTCAAGTAATCTACTGCTGCCATTGTCGGACCGGGACGAAACGTAATTTTCCCTGTTTCCGTGCCTGCCATGACGTGCAATCCGAAAATAACTTCTGGTTTGGGATTCTCCAGAACGCCTTGTTTTATCATCAGTTCCGCGCCGCCTTCTTCGCCTTCGGGTGCGCCTTCTTCGGCGGGCTGGAAAATAAATTTTACGGTTCCGGGCAGATTCTGCTTCATATCAGCAAGGATTTCCGCCACGCTCATCAAAATAGACACGTGCGCATCGTGTCCGCAAGCGTGCATCACGCCGACACTTTGCCCGTTATATTCGGTGCGCACTTTCGATGCAAACGGCACGTCTGCTTGCTCGGAGACGGGCAGCGCGTCCATATCGGCTCGCAGCGCGATAATTGGTCCTGGCTTGCCGCCTTTCAAAACGCCCACAACGCCCGTGTATGCAATGCCCGTCTGGACTTCGATGCCGAGTTTTTTTAAGTGTTCGGCGACGATTTGCGATGTCCGTTTTTCGCGGTTGCCGAGTTCGGGATTTTGGTGGAAGTCGCGCCGCCACTGGAGGAGCTTGGGTTCAATCGCCGTGGCTTTTTTGTCAATCTCGGTGCGGAGTTTGTCGGTTGCTTGCCCTAAAAGCGGCGTATGATTGAAGGTGGTCAGCCCCAGCAATACGATTGCCGAAAGACTTTGTGGAAGCAAAGTTTTTCTAACAAATGATGTGCTGCGGCGTAAGAAATGATGCGGGTTCATAATGAATAAAAAGAAGAGTGAGAAAACTATGACTGCGACGGAATATGAACGATTGTGGGCTTCCGCGCTGGTGTGCATAATTTACGAAATCGTTTGCTGAATTATGCCAAATTAACGTGTGTGTTTTGCATTCTTTTATCAATCGGGCAAGCACGGAGCATGAAACTCGTAGCACTACTGCACAAACAAAAATTTGGGCAAATGGCTTCCTCTGTTTATCTTTGTTCAACGCTTCCAACATGGCTTCAATACGAGCTTGAGAAACATTCAGGAGGAAATATATTGCGAAGCGAAGAGCTGCAAGAGAATTATGTTGGGGCGTTACTATTTCATTTGTATTTTCTTAGCTCTTCTTTGTCCTTTTTATACCGTCCTTTTGTGTTTTTATGTTCGTATGGTGAAATTATATTATCGGTAAATAACTATGAATGTATTTGATATATACTATGCCATTGTCTTGAGCTTGCGCCGTAATCGCTTTTGGTTGGCGTTTGCTATTGTGCTGGCGGGCATTGTTTTCTGCGATGTCATTGCTGCGCTTTTACCGCTTCCGATGGAAGAATGGGCAAAAATTGGTATTCTGGATATGTCATTTTCGCCCGAAGTCTGGATGGGGCTTGTGAGCATGATTGTCGGGACGCTTGTGGTCATTATTACGATTGCTTCTCAGGTAGTGCCGCGCATGATTGATGTGTATATGAGCGATTGGCGTAGTCTCCTCTACGCATGGTTGCTGGTGTTGTCCACGATTCATGCTATTGTTGTGAGCAAGTGTATTGGTGTGCGTCCTTCGAGCGCAGTGTATAATACGTTTATTTTGCTGCCAACGAGCTTGCTCTTTGCCTTCCCGTATATTTTCTACATCTTGGCAATGACCAAGCCATCAACGATTATTCGCCGCATTTACAAAGAAAATTTTGCATTGCTGGGGCGCATGAGTACGCCGAATGTGCGGCGTTGGCTGCGGAAACGCGAGAATACCTTTATGGCGCAGGGCGAGCTTTTTCGCTACTTGAATCAGCTTGATAATATCATGTATTTCGTATCGTTCAAGGAATTGCAAGCACAAATTATTATCAATGTGAGTGCGCTTTTGAGAGAATACATCCGCATAAAAGAATTATTCCACGCAGAATTTTTCGCGCTCAGTCATCAAGTTGTTACTGATATTTCTTTTCAAACATTAGAAATCCAATTCCGCGAAATTGAAGAAACGCAGACGTTCTACGAACTCAAGTGCTTGCGTATTATGGGCGATGCCTACAACAAGTGCTTGCAGGAAAATACGTTTGATTTGGCTTCTCTTTGCGGCTCGGAGCTGAATCTCATTGGCGAAGCCGTTATGGAGCAAGGCGATGATTCCCTGATGGAATTTGTGCTGGTGCGCTTCAATACGATGATGCGCTCTGCTTTTAAGCATAGTTTGTCTAATCAGGAAGCGCGTAATCTCTACAATCTTACGTTTCATTACAGCACCTACATCAAGCAGCTTGCCCTCAATGACCGTAAAGACCTCGTAAAAAAAGCAATTCGATACTTGAAAATGTACGGTTCGGAGGTATTTCGCAACAGCCAAACCGAGCAATCGCTCACCTTCATCAACGACGTTTTTACATTCGAGATGAAAGAAGTATTGGTGTTGATTGCCGAACTCGGCTGGGAACAAGACCTTCAACGCCTTTTGCTCTGCGAACTCTTGGAAATGGATGATTTACTTGTCGAATCAGGCAGCAAGACGGGCAATATGGCGCATGATGTCGTGTTCAACTCAGGCGTACGCACCTTGCAGGCTGTTCTGGCACTCTTCTACATTTACCAACAAGAATACGAGCTTGCATCAATGGTGGTGGATGATATTTCCGAAGACTTGCAAGGCTACGACCCCATGAAAGCTGCTGGCATGGTGGATGTTATTTGCAAACGCTTGGAAAATGCCCAGCCAACCTTCTGGGAAGACACCGACCGAGGGAACAACAACATCTACTATTCGCATCACAAGGCGCAGATTCCTGAGTTGCAGTTTATGTTATTGGAAAAAATTGATTTGAGCTAACGCTGTTTTTCCGTTCTACCGTTTCTGACTATACTAAAAAAGGTTTGGTGCTTTAGATGTAGTCCACCTCAAAGGTGGACTACATCTCATTTCCTTCACTTTTTGGTATGCAATTTTTGCCCGTTTTTAGTATAGTAACGCAAGTTTTTTGAAAAATATCCGATAAGGCACATTAATACACGTTAATTACAGCATTTTCAATCATACAATTACAAAGAGAGCGATTCGATGAGACAATTTTTGATAGCAGGAAACTGGAAAATGCACACAACGCCCGCCGAGGCAACCACGCTTGGCAAAGCAATCGCAGAGCGTCATCACGCATTGAAGCCGTCAGCGCGTGTGCAGACGCTTGTGTGTCCGCCATACACAAGTATTCATGCGACATTGGAGAGCGTGCAGGGAAGCGGTGTGCTGGTGGGTGCGCAAAACTGCCACTTTGAGCCAAAAGGCGCATTTACGGGCGAAATTGCACCGAATATGTTGAAGGCAATCGGCTGTACGCACGTGATTATCGGGCATTCGGAGCGTCGTCAGTATTTTAGCGAAACAAATGCTCTGCTGAATAAAAAAGTCAAAGCGGCACTGCACGAAAGCATCGTGCCGATTTACTGCGTCGGCGAAACGCTGACCGAACGCCAGCAAGACCAAACAATCAACGTCGTACGCGCACAGCTTATTGATGGATTGCTGGATGTTACATTGCAAAGCGCATCGCAGCTTGTTATTGCCTACGAGCCCGTCTGGGCAATCGGTACAGGGCTATCGGCAACAGCAGAGCAAGCGCAGGAAGTCCATGCCGCAATTCGTGGCTTGTTGAAAGAATTATTCCCCAATACTGGTGCAGATATTTTCATTCTCTACGGCGGCAGCTTGAAGCCCGAAAATGCCGATGAAATCTTGTCGAAACCCGATGTTAATGGCGGTTTGATTGGCGGTGCCGCGCTGCAAGCGGATTCTTTCGCGGCGATTGTCGCGGCGGCAGCAAACTTGTCTGTTTCGTGATTTGTTGGCTAACAATAACACCGCGTTGATAATTGCTCGTGGGTTTCCCGTCCTACGCTTTCCTAAGCGTAGAGCGGGTTTCCCAGATTCCTCTCTGGTTTTTCCATGCTTTTGATATGAAACGCATTGCAATATTTTTTCTGTATGCCGCACTATTGCTTGTTGCGGCGGCAATGCTCTTTCCGCTCTTCTGGATGCTGCTGCTTTCTGTGAAAGAACAGCCACAGTCCGCTTTTACTCTTGCCGAACTGATTGTTTCTCCCTACACCACGCAGCACTACCGCGAGATGCTCTCCAGCGATACCTTCGGTGTATATCTGGCAAATTCATTCTTCGTCGCAGGCGCAGTAACGCTGGGCAATGTGGTGTTGTGCTTGTTTTGCGGTTATGCCTTTGCTCGGAAGGAATTTCGTGGCAAGCAGCTTTTTTTTCTCAGCGTTTTGGGCGTGATGATGATTCCCCCGCACGTGGTTATGATTCCGCTTTATCGAATGATGGTGCAGTTTGGCTGGATAAATTCTTATCTCGCGCTCATTTTGCCTTGGCTGGTAACGCCCTTCGGTATTTTTCTTGTGCGCCAATACGTGCAGGGCATTCCTGCCGATGTAGAAGATGCGGCGCGGATTGACGGCGCAAGCGAGTGGTATATCGTCTGGCGTGTGGTGATGCCGCTTTGTAAGCCTGTTTTGGTCGTACTGGCTCTCTACACCTTTCTCAGCCAGTGGAATGCGTTTCTTTTCCCATTTCTTTTCACCAACGACCTCGAACACCGCACCCTCACTGTCGCGCTGGCATTTTTTCATGGTAAACAAACCGTCGAATGGGCGAACTTAATGGCAAGTGCCAGTATTGCTGCCGTACCGATTATCGCACTATTTCTCGTCTTTCAACGTCAGATTATTCAAGCAATGACGATTGGTGCATTGAAGGAATAGGTCTATCATTTGACTTCGTGATTTTTCCGCAGATGGAATGAACTCTCCCAAAACAACTTCTCAGACTTCAAACGCTCGCATCCCAGTATTAACCAGCCTTCGCGCCGAAGATTGGGAAATTATCGGGCTGTACTTTTTTCTTATGGCGGGCAGTCTTTGGCACGTCTTGGGTGTGCTGCAAAGCGCAATGTCCGTGCTTTCTGGTCCTGTGGTGGTGATGATTGCCCTCTGGATTGCGTATCGCTACGACCAAGTTCTGCGCCGTGAGCGGAGTGATAGTGCGCATCGTGCGCCACTTGCCATGCCTCAAGACCACGACGGAACACAGCACAATGGTCATCTCACAGCAGCAGCACGTCTCGAAACCTCACCAACACAAGCACGTTCAGGACAAGCACTCTCAGGAATTGCCCGATTGCATCAGTCTTCGATTACTGTGCGTTTTCACTCATGGAATCTCGCCGTCGGTGTTCTTTGCTTTGCGCTGGAGTATGTCGGTGTGAAAACAGGGATGATTTTTGGGAAATATCAATACATGGATGTGTGGGTTCCTGCCTTGAACGGTGTGCCGCTTGCCATTAGCTTTGCGTGGCTAGGAATGCTTTTATCATCGTTTGCGGTGGTGCAACGCGCTCTTGCTTCGGTGCAATCACCTTGGCTTCGTGCCTTTTGTGTTGCGCTGTGCATGACGGTGTTTGATATGTTCATGGAGCCAGTTTCCGTGAAATTGCACTATTGGCATTGGTTGGAAGCAACAGGAAATAGCTTTATTGTTGCACCCTTGCAGAATTATCTGGCGTGGTTTGGCAATAGTTTTCTCTTGGCGTATTGTGCTGTGCGTTTAGGCTTATTTCAAACACAAATGCCGCGTGTAGCATGGCATGGATACTGGGCGCAACTGTTGTATTTTAGCATCATTGCCCTCGCAGCATAATGCTTCAGCATGGTATTTCAGCATAGTGCTACGTCATTGTGCAAAATCATACCGAAAAATTTGTTTTTTACCGTCTGTCATTTTTACCATTTCCATTGCCACATATCATGCACAAGCAAGGTTTTATCAGAGATTGGAGTACATTAGGTTTGCGTTTGCACTTACGAAAAGTGGCAAGTGTGTGTGCCGCATATCTTCTTGTTTTTCTTTGTTGCACACGCTGCGATGAAGGTTTGAAGCCACCTCCCGTGCCGCCCATTACCAGTATTTCAGGAACAATTCGCTATGCAGGCGGCAAAAATGCTTGGCCCCAGCGCAGAGACAGCGTGTGGACGGTGCGCGTGATTGGATTTCGTCAATTTCCACCAATGGACCTCATTGGCGATATTTTGCAAGGACGGGCGTATTTTACGCCGCAAGCACTGGCGATTGACAGTACGCTGCCACTCTACGCCGATTCTACCAGCTATTCGCTTATCTTACCCGACGAGCCGCCACAGCGCATTGAATATCTCTGCGTGGCAATGCTCGTTGATACCGCAAAGCTCCTTTCCACGCAGGGTTGGCGGGTTATTGGTGTGCATTCGACAACTGCAAACATCCGTCAATTCGGCACTGTTCCTGTCATCTACGGGCGCGATGTGCGAGCGGATATGACCGTTGATTTCAAAAACCCGCCACCACAGCCGTTTTAGAAAAGGCTGAATGCCGCATGAAAACTGTCTTTTCTATGTGATTTTTCTATCAAATTTTTGTATGCAATGAAACTTTGGAGCAAAGAATATACCGACACCAACGCCCTCGTTGAACGCTTTACCGTTGGGCGCGACCGCGAACTCGACATTTTTCTTGCCGAATACGACGTGCAGGGTTCGCTCGCACATGGAGAAATGTTGCAGAGTATTGGACTGCTCACAAGCGAGGAATGGCAAGCCTTGCAAGCGGAATTGCGGGCATTGTACAAGCGCATTCTGGCAGGAGATTTTGCCATTGAGGACGGCGTAGAAGATGTTCATTCGCAGGTAGAATTTTTGCTGACCGAGCGTTTGGGCGATACGGGCAAGAAAATTCATAGCGGACGCTCGCGCAACGACCAAGTTGCGCTGGATTGCAAGCTCTTTTTTCGTGCAAAAATAACGCACATTGTCCAGCAAATGCACAGGCTCTTTGAACGTCTGCTTGCACTCGCCGAAGCGCATAAACACGTGCTTTTGCCTGGCTACACGCATTTGCAAATCGCTATGCCGTCGTCGTTTGGGCTGTGGTTCGGCGCATATGCCGAAAGCCTTGCCGACGACCTTGCGCAAATGCTCGCGGCATACAAACTAGTGAACAAAAGTCCGCTTGGTTCGGCGGCGGGCTATGGCGCGTCGTTTCCGCTCAATCGCCGCAAGGTGGCGGACGCACTGGGCTTTGACGGTATTCATACCAACGTCGTTTATGCGCAAATGACGCGCGGCAAGGCAGAGCGTGTGCTAGCGCAAGCATTGGCGGGCGTTGCAGCCACATTAGGAAAAATGGCAATGGATGTTACGCTGTTTATGAGCCAAAACTTTGGTTTTATTAGCTTTCCGAGCGACCTCACCACTGGCTCGAGCATTATGCCGCACAAAAAAAATCCTGATGTTTTTGAACTCATTCGCGCCCGTGCAAGCCGCATTGTTGCTTTGCCAAACGAAATAACCTTGCTTTTGCACAATCTTCCCTCTGGCTATCACCGCGATGCGCAGTTGCTCAAGGAAGCGATGTTTCCTGCTTTCGAGAGCCTTTCGGCGTGTTTAGAAATTGCTGAGTTTTCGCTGCGGCATATCCGCGTCCGCGAAGATATTCTGAGCGATGAACGCGGCAAAGACTTGTATGCGTATCTTTTCAGCGTGGAAGCCGTGAACGCGCTCGTGCTGGGCGGTCTGCCGTTCCGCGATGCGTATAAAAAAGTGGGCAACGAGATCGAACACGGCACATTTTCCTCAGCAGAATTTTTGCAGAATGCTCTTCAGCACACGCACGAAGGCAGCATCGGGAATTTATGCTTGGAAGAAATTCGGTCGCAATTCGCAGAACATCACGCTGCATTCAACTTTACACAGGTAGAATCAGCAATCATGCGGCTTGTAGGGGAATAATGTCCAAAAATAAGTTACAGAGTAATCCTCAATGCTGCATCTATGGCAATTATGGCAATGCTCCCAAATTTTCCTAGCTATGCTTCTTTCGCCGAAGCACTCCAGCGCACCAACCGTATCAGCGACCCGTGGCTGGATGGAAAAGAACGTTTTCGTCTTGCACCAATTATTCTGCCAGAAAGCACGTATTTACGCCTCTGCGAAGCCGCCGAGCGCATTGGAGCCTTATACGACGAACTCTGCACGATTATCCTCAAAACGCCATCGTTACTGGATTTCTTCTCTCTCACGCCCTACGAGCGCCTGATGTGGTTTGCTTCTGGCGGAGAGTGGCATGGAATCGCACGACTCGACTTGTTTCTCCTTGCCGATGGCACTATTCGCACCTGCGAAATGAATTCCGACACGCCAAGCGGCGAAGCCGAAGCGGTCTTGCTCAATGACATCGTTTTTGCAGCAATGCCTCATCAACAGGCACTTGTAAACCCGAATGCACATTTTATCCACAGCTTTTCCACAATGGTGAAATCGTTTTCCACAACATATCCACACGATAGTCAGCCTCAGGGACATTCTTCCAAACAGCGCATCGGTATTGTGTTCCCGACCGAACAGCCCGAAGATTTGTCCATGATGTTGTGCTATCACGAGTGGCTTACTGCTGCGGGTTTCGAGGTCGTTCTGGGTTCGCCGTATAATCTTCATATGCTTGGAGACAGCTCTGCGGCTATGTTTGACGAAAAAATAGATATTCTTTTGCGGCATTACAAAACGGACTGGTGGGCGGAGCGAGAATCTGTGTGGCTGGACGGCGCAGATTTTCCCGACCCCGACCCCTTGCACCGCGAGCTAGCGATTGCTCTCGAAGCCGCATCAAATGGGCGTTTGCGCATTGTGAATCCCTTTGGCGCGGTGCTAACGCAAAACAAGATCACGATGGCGTTTTTTTACCAATTTCCTGAACTTTTTTCTTCCTTTGCTCAAGAAACAATCCATCGCTACATCCCGCCAACCCAGCGTTTATGCGACATTGACGAAGAAACGAGGCAGAAAAATCTTCTCGGCAAACAGCATAACTACGTGCTAAAATCCGACTACGGCTGCGAAGGAGATGAAGTGATTGTAGGGCAAAACGTTACGGCGGATATTTGGCAACGCTCCGTGCAGCAAGCAATTCCTACACGCTGGATTGTGCAAGAATTTTTCGATGCCGCACCAACTCAGGATGGCTATATTCCAAACTACGGCGTATATCTGCTCGGCGGAAAGGCGCGTGGAATCTACACGCGGCTTGCGCCCACGCAGACGGATTATCGCTCACTTTCGGTGGCAACATTTTTGCAAACAACACTTCCCGATGAGCGTCATTCCTAAGTTTGGTCGTTTCTCTTGTCTCGGAACGCGAAAAGATTTTTGTAAATATCTGCAAAAGTTGTAAATTTGTAATCTGTATCAAAAAAAATTGTTACAGATAAGTATGGAGACGTGGCCGAGCGGTTAGGCAGAGGTCTGCAAAACCTTTTACAGCGGTTCAAATCCGCTCGTCTCCTCAGGTATTACCACATTTTTGTACAATATTTCGCACTATGGCAACAACAGCAGATTTGAGAAAAGGCGCAGTCCTCAAGCACAACAACGACCCGTGCCTCATCTTGGAATCCACCCACCGCACACCTGGAAACCTTCGTGCATTTTACCAAGTAAAAATGCGCAATCTTCGGAGCGGCAAGCTCATCGAAGAACGCTTTCGTTCTGGCGAGTCGCTTGATTTTTTGCGTGTTGAGAAGAAAGAATTTCAATACTTGTACAAAGACGGCGATAGCTTTGTGTTTATGGACAAAGACACATATGAGCAAATCAATGTATCGGAGAAAAATGTTGGTGACTATGCTGCATATTTGAAAGAAGCATCGGACGTGTTCATCACGTTCAATGATACGGAAATTCTCTCGGTGGAGCTTCCGCAGCACGTTGTCTTGAAAGTAACACAAACCGAGCCTGGTGTAAAAGGCGATTCGGTGAACAACATTATGAAGCCTGCAACAATGGAAACCGGCGCAGTATTCCAAGTGCCGATTTTCGTAAACGAGGGTGATTCTGTGCGTATTGATACCGATACGGGCGCATACATGGAACGTGTAAAAGTGTAAGTGAACAATAACACAGAAAGCGGCGTAGAATCTTGATTCTACGCCGTCTGTGTTTTAGCATACTCGGTTGTTGTGGTATTGTTTGGGAGAAGAAATTTCTTTTAGGCAATGCCATTTTTTTGCTCTTGTACTGTTGTTTTTTCTCGCTAAATTGCCGCCCGTGAAAAACAATCTTCCCATCGCAACCAAAAATTTTGTTTCATCTTTAAGCCTTCGACAAACATGGACTTACAATATCTACGCCGCTTACTCAGAATCTTTGATGAAAGCACCGCCGTTGATTTAGAAATTGAAGAAGAAGGGGTAAAACTGAAAATGTCGAAGGTGTCCGAGCATCAAGCAATGATGACTGCGCCGCAGCACATTATGATGCCCTCGCAAATGATGATGCAGCCACAACAAATGGCTGCCGCACCCGCACAAGCTGCTCCAAGCGCAGCGCCAGTCGCACCAGCAGCAAGTGCAGGCGGCGACGCAGGTGGTAAAAAAACGCATCAAGTGTGTTCTCCCATTGTGGGCACGTTCTACCGCGCGCCCGCGCCCGATGCTGATGCCTTTATTCAAGTTGGCTCACGGGTTTCCGTTGGCGCGACCTTGTGTATTGTTGAGGCAATGAAATTGATGAATGAAATCGAAAGCGACGGAACGGGAACCGTCGTGAAAATTCTTGTTGAAAACGGACAACCTGTTGAGTACAACCAGCCGCTTGTTCTTTTGGAAATTGACTAAACCTTTGATAATGTTACGTTTTAAGTGTTGAGCTTTAAGTGATGAATGCTGCGGTGAATTATCGCGCTTCTCACTTCAAAACTCAACACTCATCATGTAACACTTAACACTAAGAAAATTATGTTCAAGAAAGTTCTTATTGCTAATCGCGGTGAAATTGCGTTGCGCGTGATTCGTGCGTGCCGCGAACTCGGCATCAAAACAGTTGCCGTTTACTCCGAAGCCGACCGTAATTCCTTGCACGTGCGCTTTGCTGACGAAGCAATTTGCATCGGCAAGGCAGCCAGCAAACAAAGTTATTTGTATGTGCCTTCGATTATTGCGGCGGCTGAAATTAGCGAGGCTGAAGCGATTCACCCAGGCTACGGCTTTTTGTCGGAGAATGCTGATTTTGCTGAGATTTGCAATGATTGTGGCTTTGTGTTTATTGGTCCGAAGCCAGAATCTATCCAAAAAATGGGCAATAAATCCGTTGCCAAAGAAACCATGCGCGATGCAGGCGTACCCGTGATTCCAGGCAGCAAAGGCGTTGTTACGACGCTGGAGGAAGCCCGCAAACTCGTGGAAGAAATAGGAGTTCCCGTGATGCTGAAAGCATCGGCAGGCGGCGGCGGCAAGGGAATGCGCTTTGTGGCTTCGATGGATATGGTCGAGCAAGCGTTTGTCACAGCCCGCACCGAAGCAGAAGCCGCCTTTAGCAATCCTGACTTGTACATTGAAAAATTTGTCGAAGAACCGCGCCACATTGAAATTCAGGTTTTTGGCGATAAGCACGGTAATATCATTCACCTGAACGAGCGTGAATGCTCGATTCAACGCCGTCACCAGAAGCTCATCGAAGAAGCTCCGTCGCCGATTTTGGATGAAGATTTGCGTAGGCAAATGGGCGAAGCAGCCATCAAAGCCGCACAGGCAGTGAATTACGAAGGTGCAGGAACGATTGAATTTCTCGTGGATAAGCACCGCAAATTCTACTTTATGGAAATGAATACGCGGATTCAGGTGGAGCATACCGTTACCGAAGAAGCGTTGGGAATTGACCTTGTGAAAGAGCAAATCCGCGTCGCTGCTGGCGAAAAGCTGTCCATCAAAAACGATGTGCCGCGTCGTCACGCGATTGAATGCCGCATCAATGCTGAAGACCCGTACCACAACTATCGTCCGTCGCCAGGCGCGATTACCGCTCTGCATTTTCCGGGCGGTCCTGGCATCCGCATTGATTCACACATTTATCAGGGTTATTCGATTCCGCCATACTACGATTCCATGATTGCGAAACTGATTGCGATTGGCGAAAACCGCACCGAAGCTATTGCCCGCATGAAACGCGCCTTGCAGGAATTTGTGATTGAAGGCATCCAAACAACGATTCCGTTCCATCTCAAAATGATGGATAACAAAGACTTCATTAGCGGCGAATTTGATACGAAGTATTTGGATAATAATGATTGGCAGAAGTTTTGAGATAATTGGTAATTGATATGCCCACGCTCTACGAATATCTTGGTATTAAAATTCTGTTTTATAGCGATGAACACGAGCCAATTCATGTTCACGGACGGTACAACGGTGCTGAATGTAGGGCAGAAATTCTGCTGGAAGAAGGTACGATAATAAACGTGGTCTTCAAAAATGTGCGAAATCGCAAACACCTTCCTCCAGCGCAACGAGCGGAATTTGAAGCATTTGTACGAGAATATGCCGACGAAATTGTTCAAAAATGGATTGACTATTTTGTTTTGCAGAAAAAGATTTCTCCACAAATCATCACAAAAAGGCTGTAATGGAAACAGCAGAAGAAATAATTGATATTACCCGTGCTGAATATGTAAGCGGGTATCGAATATTCGTAGCCTTTTCTAATGGCGTGGAGCGCGTGCTAGATTTTGAGCCATTTTTACAGGCTGCAAAAAATCCAATGACCCGAAAATACCTTGATTTGCAGGCATTTCAATCCTTTTCATTGGACAATGGCGATTTACAATGGAATGATTTTGAACTGTGTTTCCAACTGCATAATCTGCTGGAAGGAAAAATATAGGTATTTCCAATGAGAAAAAATTCAGCTACATGGCATAAATACTTGCTTGCAAAACAACCTGCATCACATATACGAGTAAGTTTTTGTATAGTATTGGTGAGTTTTTTGTGTTCATCATGCACGATAATTCCTCCTTTCTTTTTGAGACCGCGTGCTTCCTACAACTCGCATCGTTTCCAAACCGCAAAAACTCTTGGTGCTGGGCGCACATCGCTCATGCCGTTTGCGACAAGCGTACCCAATGTTGAATTGACGAAGCCTATTCTTTTCACCAGTTTTTTTACACCTCGGGCGTATCCTAATACCAATTTAATTGTATTTTGACTATTTTGCATAGAATAATCAACACTCTTGGGATAAAAATCCTTTCAAAGCCATGAATAGCCTTGATTATGTCG
>RDXM01000049.1 GCA_004292595.1 Candidatus Kapaibacterium sp.
ACTATTTGCTTCTCCACGTCAGAAATCATGCACGATGCCGTCATAAAACTCTACATATACCGCATCAATACTCGAAAGCAACACTCTTAGGACACGACCAAGGAATCTTGCCGTGTTCTCAATTTTTCCAAACTACACCAATTCCATCCAATGCCCTTTCCCCACACCAACAACCCGCACACCCGCTTTACGCAAGGCTTCGGCGGTAGCGTCGGAAATGATATTGAAGGTATCGACAACGACGCGAACGCCCTGCAAGACTGATAGAATCTTGCTTGCGTCCATTTGCAGATATTCGCTGTGGCGCACGGCAAAAACTGCTACGTCGTGATGTAGCGTGGAGAGCGCGTCCAGACTGGTTTCTACAGGTAATTTCTTTTCTATCCAATAGGAAACAAGCGGGTCGTGGAGTTGGAGCGTCGCGCCTTCTTTTGTGCAAGTATCGAAAAAGAGTTCGGTGGGGGAATAGCGCGTGTCGGCGACATCGTTCAAATACGATACACCCAGCACCGTTACGTGCTTCCCAGCAAGACTTTTCCAATTGTCGGGCAGTGCGGATTTCAGCAAATCCACCGTCGCATTTGGCATGAGGTCGTTGGTGTTAATGGCTGCAAGCGACATTTCAAGCCGTTTGTCGGATTCAAACAACGTCGAATATGACCAGTCCGCCAAAAGCGAATCCTTGGTAAGGCAGTAACCACCTACGCCGAAGCCTGGAGCCATGATATTTCTGTGCGTTGGGCGGACACGAATTGCTTGCACGACATCGAACATATTCACGCCTGCATCCTGCGCAAACTCCGTCCATTCCTGCATAAATGCGATGTTCATAGCGCGGAAAGAATTTTCCAGCACTTTCGACATTTCGCTTGCCGTTGTGGAATGAAGTTCGGTGAGCGGGAAATCTTTGGTATTGATGAATGAACTGAGAAAATCCCGTACAACCCGCTTGCCTTCTGGAGTTATGGCAGAATAGACGCGAAAAAAATTGGTAATCGAACTGAGATATTCTTTGCCCGGCATCACACGCTCGTAGGAGTGCGCAAGGTGGACGGTGCTTGTGTCTAAGCCACGTTCACGCCCAACGCGCTCGAACATTGGATATAAAATTTTCTCCGTCGTACCAGGCGGCACGGTCGTTTCCACGAGAACGAGCGTGTTGTTGCGAATGCGCCGTGCAATCGGCATGATTGCTTCCTCATAGCGGTCGAAGCTAAAATCGTAATCGCGGGCATTGCCAAGCTGTTTTTTCTTGATGTCGAGGTGAATGTCAATCACGACAATATCGGCGAGCGTGTACGCAAAAGGCGAGTAGGTTGCTGTGAGATTTCCTTGCGCATGAGCTGCCTTGTACGCCGCATCCAGACTTGCATCGGTGGAAACGACGGATGCCAAACCCGCATTCACTCGTGCAATTTTCCAATAATGTTCTTCGGTCGGTAAATCCACGCCGATAACGTTGTAGAGCGCAGTACCGCTTGCGTCTTTGGCATTCGCAACGGCAGCAGCCATAGCAGTTCCGACAAACCCCAATCCTTGAATAACGACGGTTTTGCGCGGGTTTGCAGTAAATTCTTGGAGGCGTACTTGTTCCCGTGTAGCGTTAATGCGGTATTCGTACTGTTCGCCGAAAGGTGAGCGTGAAAGCATAATGCGAGAGGTGTATGGGAAATGGGAGATGCTGAAACGATGAAAAGCCAAGCCACAAAGGTACGGAAAAATCAGGGATTTCAGAAATATTGCAACAATAGTTTTACTGCCAAGGAAGTTTGTTTAAATCAACATTTCCGCCTGAAAGGATGATGCCAACACGCTTCCCACGCACATCCAGTTTCTTTTCCAACACAACCGCCAACGGCACAGCGCACGACGGCTCAATAATTATTTTCAAAATTTCCCACACCGTGCGCATAGCGTGGGTGATTGCTTGCTCCGAAACGGTGTGAATTTCAGAAACACACTCGCATATGATAGGGAAATTCAGTTCGCCAAGCGAGGTACGAAGCCCGTCGGCAATGGTGCGCGGCGGTGTAATGGCGGGATAGCGCACACCGTCGCGGAAGGAGCGAAAGGCATCATCTGCTTCTTCTGGCTCGCAGCCAATCACCTTGATTGTCTTGCTCATGGATGTAGCCGCAAGCGCAGTTCCGCCAAGCAAGCCGCCGCCGCTCACGGGAGCAAGGATGAAATCAAGGTTTGGTGTGTCTTCCAGCGTTTCTTTTGCGCACGTGCCTTGTCCCGCGATAATGCGGGCGTTGTCGTAAGGATGCACAAAGGCAGCATTGGTGCGCTGAAGAACCTCATTTGCTGCCGTTTCGCGGTCATGCTGGGTTGGTCCGCAAAAAATGATATTCGCGCCGTAGCTCTTCACCGCCGCTTTTTTGATGTCGGGCGAATTCTCTGGCATGACGATATGCGCTGGAATCCCACGTGTGCGGGCAGCAAGCGCGAGAGCGGCAGCATGATTGCCCGAAGAGTGCGTTACCACGCCCTTTGCAGCTTCTTCATCAGACAGCGAAAAAACCGCATTGAACGCGCCTCGCGCCTTGAACGCACCAACTTTTTGGAAATTTTCGCATTTAAAAAAAAGCTCCGCCCCTGTGCGCTCATTCAGAATGCCGCTCGTGAGAATGGGAGTGCGATGAATATATGATTTGATGCGCTCATGGGCGGTTTCGATGTCGGCGAATGTTGGTGCGGTTTGGGAATTGTGCATTTGGTTATTTGCGGTTTTTTTTACAAAAATATGCGATATTTCAATCATTTTAGGTACATTTAAGAAATTTCAAGTTTGCTTTCAGCGCAATATCCATTTTTTGAAAGACTTAGCTATGTTCCGCATCATTGTTGGCGCACTCGACCTTATCCCCGTCATTGCTTTACTTATAGTTACCTTCGGTCTATGCATTACTGTTCCATTGATTGGCTTTCCGTTGGCGTTCATTTTGTTTGTTATTGGTGTTAAGGGAGTCAAGAAAGGCTGGAATGACGGTAAAAAAAAGCTGGAATGACGGTAAAAAAAACAGGTATAGGACTTTTGTAAAATATGTGGAGTGCGGAATGTATTCCGCATAGTTACTGGCTCCTCGTCTGATTGCAGAATACATTCCGCACTCCAAATTGCTCGTTTGCGAAAGTCATATGAAGATAATTTTTTACGCCGCTTCCAGCGCGTACCGCTCTTCCACGTACTTTTTCAATTTCTCCATAAGCCATTGCGGAGTGCTGGTCGCGCCGCTAATCCCCACCGTTTTCACGCCTTCCAGCCATTCGTCCTGCACTTCCTGAACGTCCTCAATGAAGTATGTACGCGGGTTTGAGGCTTTTGCGACGTTATACAAAACCTTGCCGTTGGAGCTTTCGTGTCCAGCGATAAAGAGCATAATATCTTGCGTTGCGGCGAAGGCGGCGAGTTTGTCCTCGCGTCCAGAAACTTGCCCGCAAATGGTGTCTTTGGCGTGAAATTCTACCGCGATATTTTGCATTGTATCAACAATCAATTCTTTCACGCGACCTTGTAAGGCATCGCGGAGCGCGTAAAAGGTGGGTCTGTCCATTGTTGTTTGCGAAAAGAGAACGGTTTTTCGCTCAACATTCACTTTCGCCAAACCTTCCTCCACCGACTTCACCACAATACATTCATCGTTGCACACGCCGCGCACACCAATGACTTCTGCGTGGTCTTTTTTGCCAAACACCACAACTTGATAGCCTTGGTCGTAGAACTTCCGCACACGCTCTTGCAACTTCGTAACGACGGGGCAGGTGGCATCAATCAGCTCAATGCCAAGCTCGAATGCTTTGCGATACGTGTGCGGCGGCTCGCCATGCGCACGAATGAGAACGCGAGGCGTAGAGCCGTTTGTAGCGGCATCTGCGGAAATGCGCTCGAAATCTTCTACGTGAATTGTTTGCAAACCCTTGTTCTGGAGGCGTTCAATTTCCTTCGGGTTGTGGATGATATGCCCCAAAACATAGACAGAATCATACTTCTCAAGGTACTGCTCCGCAATTTGTACCGTGCGGACAACACCCCAGCAAAAGCCAGAATTGGCATCAATAGTTACGTTCATGGTGGTTGGTTATTAGTTTTTGGTTGATGTTTTTTTTGTGTAGAGACGAGGAATGGTGCGGTGTATTGCCTTGTGTACGTGAGAATTATTGCACCAAACCTTGCGCGGGAATGCGGAAGCGGCAGTATTGCACGTGAGAGCCGCGAAGATTATTGGTAACATTGGTTTCCTGAATCCACTTTGCCGAGTCAAGCCGCGTCAGTCCTTGCCGCAAGGTGATTTCTGCAAAAAAATTTCGGTTTAAAACGTCTTGGGTGACTTGAAAACGATTCTCTTGAAAAAACGGATAGCTGATGCGATGCAGCACCCGTGCGCTGATGCCGCGCGGAATGCTCATCACGGAATCACGCACACCGCTCCCGCGAAAGCGTGCCTCGTAGGAGCGCGTAGAATCAAGGTTTTCGATGATAAACCATGCTTGCGCTGGTGTGTAGCGGAAATTTAGTCGGTAATTCCGAAACGTAACGCCTGATGCCGTGTCCAGCCCTGTTTCGCCCAGTTTCCAATCGTTCCAACGCTCAGGCGTTTGCTCGTAAATGGCGTGATAGGCAACAATATCATTCCACATCACGCGAAGCGAGGGAATACGCGGTGGTGGGAGATTATCGCCCGAACCCCAAAATTCTACATAGCTTGTTTTGATTGTATCAACAACGAAAAATCCTTCACGTTGAGCAAAATACAAAATTTCCTGCTGACCATTTTTCACAAAAGCAAGCTCGTATCTACCGCGCGGTGGAGCTTGGTTTTGGTCAAGATTCACGGTGTACGTCGCTACAACAGTGCGTTGCTGGCAAGAGCAAAAGCACAGTGAGCAAAAAAGTATTACGCAGAAATACAGACGTTCTTTGCTCTGAACGCCGCACCAATACTTGGCTCTGTGAAGAAATATCAAGAAAAAACTCATGGCAATCAAAAAAATAATGAAGGAAACTATCCGTGAAAAATGCTTGGAAGGCTTGTCAATGCTTATCGCTTCGCCAAATAGTACGAATGTATTGCGCTGATTGACGTGGTGGCGGAAGGTAAAAATACTGCCATTCGCCGCTTCCAAAGGGCGTTGTAGCGCGGGAGCGTTCAATAATTTTTTCATTGGTGGATGTGGTAAAGACACGCAAGGATGTGATGTAGCGGTGCATATCTTGAATGAAATTTTTATCAGCAGAAGCAACATCCGTGTTGAATTGCAACAGCATCGCACGCTGTCTGGGGGACAACGTGAAGCTAGAATCAAACGCGCCGCGCACGGGATGAATGGCAGAGTATTCCACGCGAAAGGTAGATGTGGTCTCATTCGCCAGCATAATGTGCGTACTGACATCCGAAAAACCGAGAAAAAGTTTAGAATCCCAGTAGCGCGTGGCAGATTTTTTGGGAACATAATCAACGGAATACCAGTCTTTACGCCGTTCTGGTTCGCGGACATAATTTGCTTGATAGGTCGTCATCCCATCAATGCGCACCTCCACACTTCGCACACGCTCGCCTAAGTACAACGTAGCTTCTTTGCTACTTCCAGCAGGGATATTAAACTCTTCCAAGAGAAGCTGTGGTGCAGTAGTCGAAGCATTCGGTAGTGGAATACCGGGTGGATAATAGGAATAATTACCACGAATCCGCTCAAATGCTAGGTTTCGACTCGAAATGACCGAACCCGAAACAATCGGCGCAACAACGATAGAATCCTGAAACGTATCGGTCGAATAGCGCACAATTACTTGCTTGGCAGAATCTACCAGTGCCTTGTTGAGAATAATATCAAATGTGTACTGAGAATTTGTAACGCAACTAGTGAGCAAGAAACTGACAAGCCAAAAACTAACGAGGAAACAAGACACTCGCAGAGCTTTTTGCGAAGGGAGTACGAGAGGGCGAAAAAACAGGAGAAATTGCATGATGGTACGTGTGAATGTGAGAATTTACTGTACTGTTAAACGAAGTTTGTACTTTTCCTGAAGCTCTCGTTTCACTTTTTCCGCGCTTTCTGGCGTTGGGAAGCCCCAGAGTTTCAGGCGATAGACGGGAATGCGATTGATGAGAAACGGCTCGTAGTATGCCTCGTAGCCACGCGCATTCCATTCGGCTTCGAGGCGCATTGCATCTTCTTCGGTAGAAACAGCTTGTGCGACAATTTCATATGGCACAAGCGAGGGGTCGAGCCAACGCAGCTCCACACGCCTGTTGGCGCGGGATTTCCAGTCTTCTTTTTCAAAGTAAAAAATTGGTTTTTCGCGCCCAACGCTGCGAAGGCGTATTTGTGCGGGGTTCACGCCCATAAGCAGCAAATATCGCTTCACAGCTTGCGCCCGCTTCAAGGCAAAATTACGATTATTTTCGTCATTGCCCGTTTGGTCGGTGTGTCCGATGAGTTCAATAACTTTCGTGGGATTATCCTTCAAGGTCTCGCCAAGCGTGGAAATAAGCCCTTCGTAGTCGTCTTGAATCGTTGCCGAAAGCGGCGGGAATGTGGCAATAATTTGATGTTTGGGAAAATACGCCTCCTGCGCAGCAAGATACGGTGCGGCTTCGCGGATTTTTTGCGGTAAAGTATATTGAGAAGTGCTTGCTACAGTGAGCGCAACGTCGGATTCTGCACAAAAATCACTCGAAGAATCTTGATGTGGTGCGGCATCCACGCTCGGCGTGATTTCATAAAAAACTTTATACGAGTTCGCAATTTCCTGCAACACGGCAATGAGTTCGCGCGTAATATTCGACGAAGAAAATTCATCCACCGCATAAAATCTACCGCCAGAGCTATGCGCCATTGTGCGCAGCGCGTAGGTGTCCGCGCCCGAACCGAATGCAATTGCATAGACAGTAATGCCTGAAGCCCGCACCACTTCTAACACATCGCGCAAGGTATAGACAATCGAGGCATCGTCCGCGCCGCCCGAAAGAATGACCAATGCTTTGTGTTTGCGCTCGGAGTATTTTAGTAGGGAAGCCGCTTTGTAGCTTGCTTTGTAGAGTGCGGTCAAGCCAAGATTGGGCGCGGTTGTGCCTTTCATTGCCAGCGAATCCGTTGCTATGCGGTGGTCGTAATTGACACGGATTTTTTCGACCTTTTCACCAAATGCTGAGAAAAATGCTTGGTATGCCACTTCCGTTTGCGCCCCGAAACGCTGCATATATCCTGCTTTGTCGGCGCAAAGTGCAATGCTAAGGTCGCTGGAATTATACAACGATTGCTCACGAATGCTCTGAATGCCAAGCGCGGAAAGTGCTTGCGGTGTGGGTGAAGTCTGGTTTTTCACTTTTACGCATTCCGCCACAAGCGAGAATTGATGTGCGGAATCATTGTGCAGACTCGTCAGAAAATTCCCCAAATTATCCAGCACAATCGCTGAAAGACGCACGGTTGCTTGCGGATTCGGGTTTGCGAAATCACCATTTTGCACATTTCTCCCCGTGATGCGCATGATTTTCACACGCGCAGGCAGCGTCGCCGTTACTTCACTCCGCCGCTTCAAACCTGAGAAATACTCGCTTTTCGCGCCCGATGCCGAGAGAATTGAAAAAATACTGTCGGGGAGTTCATTCATTTTTTGCACCGTCGGACCGCTATAAATGCTTGCATTGGAGGAATCTTGTGCAACGCTGCGCATGGAAAAAAGGGTAATACAGCATACTGCGCACAAAAGAAATTGTGTGCTGTGTTGCGTTGAAAGCCCTGCATTGATGCGCTGTTTCATGCTTTTGTGATTCCTAATTCACCATTCATGTTCATATCCACGTGCACGGTGTCGCCAGAAACAATATCGCCCGACAAAACCTTGATTGCAAGCGGGTCGGCGATACTTCGTTGGATGAGCCGCTTCAAGGGACGCGCTCCGTAGTTGATTTCGTAGCCATGAACCGCCAGCCAATCCAGTGCGGTATCGGTAATATCCAGCGTTAATGCGGTTTCCTTCATCAGTTCTTCCAAGCGTTTGATTTGTACCTGCGCAATTTTTCGCACATCTTTTCGCATGAGCGGGCGGAACAACATCACATCATCAATGCGGTTGAAGAACTCAGGACGGACGCGGGTTTTGAGCAAGTTTACTACTTTGTCGCGCACTTTGTCCAGCATTTCCTCAAGCTCAAATTGGCTTTTGCGGTCATCCAGATTTTGCAAGGAATCTTGGATGATTTCCGTGCCGATGTTGGAGGTCATAATGATAATCGTATTGCGGAAATTCACCTCGCGCCCTTTGCCGTCGGTCAAGCGACCATCGTCCAGCACTTGCAACAACACGTTAAACACGTCCTGATGCGCCTTTTCGATTTCATCAAACAAAATCACCGAGTAGGGGCGCGTCCGCACGGCTTCGGTCAGCTGTCCGCCTTCGTCGTAGCCGACGTAGCCTGGCGGCGCACCAATCATGCGGGAAACGGCGTGTTTTTCCATGTATTCGCTCATGTCGAGGCGCACCATTGCTTGCTCGTCGTCAAATAAAAACTCCGCCAAAGCCCGTGCAAGTTCGGTTTTGCCAACGCCCGTTGTTCCCAAAAAAATAAACGAACCGATGGGACGATTCGCGTCCTGCAAGCCTGCCCGTGCGCGGCGAATGGCATTGCTGACGGCTCGCACGGCTTCTTCTTGTCCAATAACGCGCTCGTGCAAGCGTTCTTCCATTTTGAGCAATTTTGTGCGCTCAGTTTCCAACATTCGCTGGACGGGAATGCGCGTCCAGCGCGAAATGGTCTCGGCAATGTCGTCGGCATCAACTTGTTCTTTCAGCATTGTACCTTGTTGTTGTGCGGCTTTCAGAGCTTCATTTGCTTCGACAACTTCTTTTTCCAACTGCGTGATGCGCCCGTAGCGGATTTCCGCCACTTTGCCCAAGTCGCCTTGTCGCTCGTATTCGGCAGCGTCGTTTTTGGAAAGTTCGATGGCAGCTTTCAAGCCCTGAATGCGCTGAATCGCTTCTTTTTCCACTTTCCAGCGAGCTTTTAAGCCGTCGCGCGTGGAACGGAGTTCGGCGAGGTCGCGGTCAATTTCGCTGAGGCGTTTGCGCGTGGATTGTTGTATGGTGAGGTCGGTCATGGTCGGTATTGTGATGATTACTGAACGGAGATTTTGAGGTTGTACGAAAGATTTCTACGAAAAAATCCTTTGTACACGACAAAAAATTCTTCAATAGTGGCACAGAAACTCTTGTCTGTGAGTATTGGTGCGGGTCTCAGGTGACGACCACAGACAAGAATGTCTGTGCCACCGAAACCAGATTTTATACGCTGTCCAGAGGTTTTGTCGTGTACAAAGGAAAAATCACAAAAAAAATCATAAAAAATTACGGAAACAGCGCGTACACATACTTCCGCACCGTTACAGGCTTCACGGGTGGTTTTTTGCCAGAAGAAACGGTGCTTTCGGTGATGCGTCCGTCCGCGTCGTAGGTGTGGACGAGTTGAGATGTAAGTTGGCTTTTGACATTGGTTTCTACTTCGCTCATGAGATTACCCTTATCGTCGTAGGTAAAGACTTTTTTGCTCACAAGTTTCGCTGCTTTTTCATCGAACTCCATACCGCCAAAGACCGCGATTTCCGTGAGTCTGCCGCTTGCATCGTACTTATATTCCTCTTTCTTTTCGATGCTGTCGTCAATGCGATACCGTAGAGATTTTACGCAAATCGCCTTGTCGTCGTAAGAATACACATCGCGGTAGCCAACTTTATCTTTGGTGATGTAAAATTTTACCTCCAAAAGAACACCGTCATTTGCGGTAAACAAGCCTTCGCGGTATTTGAACGTCTGGCGTTGATTTGCATTGCTCATCTGGCTTGAATACACGGCTTCGGTGGGGCGACCTTTGTCGTCGTACTGATATTTCCATGTAAAGCCGGGCGTGTTATATTGCATAAACGATGTCTGTTCGGCAAGATAATTTTTATCGTTGTACACAAATTCCTGCTTCGTGTCAATTTCCGCTTTGTTGTAGCGTCCTTCGAGCGTTTTATTGCCATTTTTATCGTAGCGAATGAGCATATCCATTCTGCCTTTTTTCTCAGGTTTGTTGCCCTTCAGAGCATATTCCCAGACAACAATGCTGTCAATTTTTTGTGCTTGAATTTTTGCACGTTCTTTGTCCAAGGTTGCGCGTGTTTGCGGTGGCTGCGCCTCGGCAATGGTGAGGCTTGCGAGCAGCAATAGTGTTGATATTTTTGAAAAATGTGTCATTATTTTTTCTCCTTTCCAGTTTTGTCAATAATCATGGCTTTTCCAGCAAGTTTCACATTGGAAGCGCCGTTTTTGAATGCTTCTGCTTCGTCGAATTGCGGCGCAATCGCTTCTTTGCCCATCGCATCCACAAAGCCAACTTTTCCTGTGAGTGTAACCCGCGCCAAACCTTCGCTCATCAGGTCTGCGCTGTCGTATTTCGGTGCAACAAGTTCTTTTCCATCAATCGCAACAAAGCCCCACGTGGTGCCGAGTTTCGCGGGAAGGACGTTCTCTACAAAGGTTTTCACAGAATCGTATTTCGGCGCAAGAATTTCCGCACCGTCTTTGCCGACCAAGCCCCATTTTCCGCCCGCTTGCACACGCGCAACGCCACCTTTGACGGCTTCCGCAGCGTCATATTTCGTCGCCGTTTTTTCTTTGCCATCTGCACCCACGAAGCCCCATTTTCCGCCACTTTGCGCAAGTGCAACGTTCTCGGAAAAGGCTTGCAAGGAATCGTACTGGCATGGCACAAGCTCTTTCGCATTTCCATCCACGAAGCCTGTTTTTCCGCCGCGTTTCACGCGATAGAGCATTGGTGCGCCTTGCGCAGGTTCATCGAAAATGGTGTATTCTGTGCCTTCATTGGTGAAATAGCTTGCTTTGCCCGCCAATACTGCCATTGCGACCATTTTCATCATTTTCACATCGTCGTATTTTGGTGCAAGATATTCTTTGTATTCCTTGCCTGCGCTCAGCGTTCCGCTCGGTGGACAGACCGCACCAAACTTGCCGCCCGACTTCACTTGCGCACGACCATCGAGCGCGAACAAGATTCCATCGTACTTGCAGGGGATAAGTAGATTTCCTTGCACGTCATAAAAACCAACTTTGCCACCATTTTTCACTTCAATGCGGTCATTGGCTACGAACTTCACTTCGTCGAATTCTGCGGGAACAATTTGCTTGCCATCGGTGGTGAAATAGCCAGTTTTGGTGCCGAGTTTCACCTCCGCACGACCATTGGTGAAGAACTTCACGGCATCGAATTTTGGTGGAATAATTTCTTTGCCAGCTTCGTTCAAATAGCCGATTTTACCGCCTTCGGTTACTTTCGCGCGACCGTTTTTTTGCATTTCAACGGTTTCATATTTTGGCGGAATAATTTCTTTGCCTTTGTCATCCAGAATGCCCGTCTTTCCTGCAAGTTTCACAAAGGCGCGTCCGTCGTCGCCCATTTGGATTTCGTCGTACTTTGGCGCAATGAATTCTTTGCCCGAAGCGTCGGCAATTCCTGACTTTCCAGCCAATGTGATTTCGTATTTTCCGTTTGCGTAGAGGTCAATCGCATCGTATTTGGTAGGAATAATTTCTTTGCCGTCGGCGGTAGAAACCACGCCACTTTTGCCATCGCCAATGACTAAGAAATTCTCATTTTTCAGTGTTTTTAGGTCAAGAGAGCCAAATTTTGGCGTGATAATTTCTTTGCCCACAGGATTCATCAAGCCATATTTGTTGCCGAGCTTGATTTTAAGCCATCCGTTGTCCAGATTACGCATTTCATCATACTTCGCTTCGGCGAGCAGTTTGTTATCGGCGGCATTCATCAGTCCCCATTTTCCGCCCTTCTCGAAGACTTTTCCTTGCGCAAAGGCAGAATCCAGTGTGCCACAGACTGCACTAACAGCAAGTGCCAGCAAGCCCAGTCTTTTCGCCACCCCACAACGAGCAGCATTCAGGAATATGTTCATTACAAGAGACTCCGTAAAAATTGAAAAATGAAAAAAATTGATACACAAAAGGCGTTACTTCAAGCAAAGCAACGCCTTTCGTGTTTTTATCGCTGTAAGTTACGGGAAAAATGTGGAGCAGCCAATAAAAAATATCTTTATTGAGGCAAAATGAAAATCTGAAGAATCCTCTTAATGTTATACCGTTTTGACTGTATTTTGAATACTTTGATTTGAGCAAGGCAGCATGCTGCCTTGTTTCGGAGAATTGAAACTATTCATTTTACAATCGA
>RDXM01000050.1 GCA_004292595.1 Candidatus Kapaibacterium sp.
TGCGCCCAAAGCGTCGCAAACCGACACTACCTCATGGCTGAAGCACAATGCCGTATATCCCCATAGCTAAAGCTAGGGGTTTTACGGCAAATCGGATAATGTGAGACCCTCGCTGACGGCACGGCATGGCATCAAAAAGCGAGAGCCTCACAACCACGTTTTGATTTCTTACGGTCTTTTCGGGAATTTGCTAAAGTCGGGAGTGCGCTTTTGTTGATAGGCATTGCGCCCTTCCTGACCTTCTTCGCTCATGTAAAAGAGCATGGTTGCTACGCCGGCGAGTTCCTGCAAGCCTGCTTGTCCGTCGCAGTCCGCATTCAGAGCGGCTTTGAGGGCGCGAAGGGCAATCGGAGAATTTGCGAGCATTTCTTTGCACCATTTCACGGTTTCGATTTCAAGCTCTTCCAAAGGAACAACCGTGTTCACAAGTCCCATTTCAAGGGCTTGCTGGGCGTTGTACTGACGGCAAAGATACCAAATTTCACGCGCTTTTTTCTGCCCGACAATACGCGCCAAATAGCTCGAACCAAAGCCGCCATCGAAAGAGCCAACCTTCGGACCAGTCTGTCCAAACACGGCATTATCGGCTGCGATAGAAAGGTCGCACATCACGTGCAGCACGTGTCCGCCGCCAATGGCAAAGCCCGCAACCATAGCAACGATTGGCTTTGGGCAAGCACGAATATCTTTTTGAAAATCCAAAACGTTGAGGCGTTCGACGTGCATTTCGTCGTCTTTGTAGCCAGCATCGCCGCGAATACGCTGGTCGCCGCCAGAGCAAAACGCGAGGTCGCCTGCGCCCGTGAGGATAATCACGCCAATTTTTGTATCGTCGCGGGCATCGTCGAGTGCGCGAATCATTTCTTTGACGGTCTGCGGACGAAAGGCATTGCGCACTTCGGCACGGTTAATCGTAATTTTCGCAATTCCTTCGGCTTTTTCATAGACAATATCGGTGAAATCGCCCGCATTTTCCCAGTTGAGAGCGCGTTGTATTGTGCTTGGGGGAAGGGGTTTAGACATAAACAGTTTTGTTGTATGTGAATAAAACTAAGTGAAAATTTTTTCTAATAATACTTGAACACTGCTTCCTGCCTCATAATGCAGTACGTGTCCAGCATTCGGAATAATGGCAAGCGAGGAAAATGGCGTATTTACCTGCATTTCTTGTGCCAATGCAACAAATTTTGCATCGCGCTCTCCAGCGACAAACGTAATAGGAACACGGTTCGTGGAAAGGATATCCCAAAGGGGTGTTTGCGCACCTGTTCCCATGCCGCGCAGCGAAGCGGCTGCTTCCTGCGTCCGCATCTCTCGGCGGCGCATTGTTGCTTGTGCAAACTGCGGATGCTGTCGAAATGAGGTAAACAAGGCTTGACTATACCAAAACTCTAAAAACTCTGGGAGCGGCATTGTTTCGAGCTTTCGGGCTATTTCTTCGTCGTGCAAGCAGCGTACTTTTCGTTCTTCATCCGTGCGGAGTCCTGCTGTGCTGGAAAGAATACACGCTGCTTGGAAGCGTGTCGGGTGGCGCAAGGCAAGATACAATGCGAGTCTTCCACCCATCGAATAGCCACAAAGATAGGTTCTGTCTTGCTTGAGAGCAGCAAGAAGCTCAAGAATTGTTCCCGCAACGCTTTCCAGTGAATATGGCTCGGTCGAATGCGGCGTTGAGGGCTGTGGCAAGAGGCGCGTTGCACCATGACCGGGAATATCGGGTATAATGACAAAATACCGAGAAGCAAGCTGCTGTGCGATGCCCAGCCAATCACTCGCTTCGCCCAAAAACCCATGTAAGAGCAAGAGCGGCGGGCAGGTGGGCTTTCCCAAGAGTGTAACGGAAAGCTCAAAGCGGCGTGTGGTGAGAGTCATTGAAAGGTGTTTGTGGAAGTTTTTGGTAAGGACGTAAATGGAGTAAATGTAAAAATCAACCCCGAAGCAGCGATATAATCTCGCTTTGAAGCTGTTTGTGCGCTTCTACATTGTTCTGGCGATTGGTCTGGATTTCAAGAAGCGTTGATTGCGGAGAATCGCTCGTCGCATTCGCCAATGCTTGTTTGTATGCCGTTGCAAATTCTCTGGTTGTTCTGGGCATTTCATACAACAGCCCAGCAAAGTGCGCAATTCCGTCAAATGCTACGTTGTGTGGTGTTCCCCAGAACCGCTCAAATGCTTCTTCCGAGACATTTTTCTCTTTGGCAATAGGCAAAAAAGAGAAAATTCCGCCGCCGTTGTTGTTGATTGCAATGATAATGAGCGGAACGGGATTTTTTGCCGCAAGCAGCGTAGAATTGATGTCGTGAATGAGCGCGAGGTCGCCAATCATCAGCGTTACAGGCTGTTGTACGCCAAGCGCGAAGCCGCTTGCTGTTGCGAGAATACCATCAATGCCGCTTGCGCCGCGATTTGTTCCAACGTGGATGTACCCGCTTTCGTGCTGTGTCAGCCCGAACATATCCATATCTCGAATGGGCATACTATTCGATAAAAACAAACCGTGTTCGCTGGGAATATGCTTGGAAACCAGCATTGCTGCGGTAATTTCGGAAATGTCGTGGTCGTCTTCCAATGCTTTGGCAAGGTATTTTTCTAAATGTTCTTCAATGCCCTGCGATAGATGAAAGGCTTGCACTGCCAAATCCGATTCGGTATGAAAGCTGTTTGCCGCTTTGTAGAGCATATTCATTGCGCTAGGAATATGGCTTTGAACCCGCATGGTTACTTGGTGGTTCGGGTCGTGGCGGAATGGCGTTTCGTCAAGAAGAATGTATTGACGCGCTTGAAGTGCAGCGAACCACTGCCTAAGCCGCTTCGAGACAAACGAGCCGCCGATATGCAGCACCACATCTGGCTTGACGGCTTCTAAGGATTCGGCGTGGAGTAAAATTTGGTCAAAATAGGTAACGGTATTGGGAATGTCGTGCAAACGCAGTCCTGATGCGATGTCGGCGACAATCGGCACACGCCACATATAGGCGCATTGCATGACGGCATCGCGTTCTTCGCGGCTGCCAAGCCTTCCAACGGCGAGCAGAGGAAACTTTGCCGAAGCCAGTATTTGTGCGATGGTGTGTATTGTTGCTGCTGTCGGAACGGTATGATGCTCAGGCGAGCGCGTAAAGGGAAATGTGTGTTGAAGCCAGTGCTGAAGCGGCTTCATGTATGATACTGGTATTGTTTCTTGCGCTGGCATTTCTTGCTGCGACGGAGGTCTTTCGCGGAATTGGCAGTTGATATGCACCGCACCGCTTGGCGTATTGACAGCGCGAAAACAGGCATGGCTGATGGTGGAAAGCACGAAAGCGGGGGAAATAGCTTCGTTTGGACAAGGCATATCAAAATACCAACGCACGTATTCGCCAAAAATAGCGTGTTGCTTGATGGCTTGATTTGCTCCCGTGTCCAGCAATTCTGGCGGACGGTCTGCCGTCAAAACCAGCATCGGGACTGCATCTTGCGCGGCTTCGACGATTGCGGGCAGATAATTTGCCACTGCCGTACCAGAGGTGCAGATAAGAGCCGCTGGAATGCGCTGTGCGCGAGCATAGCCCAAAGCATAAAAGGCAGCAGCTCGTTCATCGGCGCAGTGAATGATTTCCAGATGGTTGTGAGTGGTCGAAGCCTGCGCAAGCGCGTAGGCAAGAGGCGTGGAGCGCGAACCAGACGAAATGCAAAAAACGCGAATGCCATTGCGCAGACATTCTTCAATTATCAATCTTGCCCAAAGAAACGTAATATTTTCTGCTTTCATGCCTGTATTCATGCGGTTTCCCCGTTGCGAGATAGTTTGAAAATAGCTATGACTAAGTATTAGACATTATGTAGATTAAGCTCTTTGACGTTGGAAGTGGCGTACATACTGGCTTCAGTGGCTTGAGACTTCTTGTCTGTGTGTATCGACTACACCCCGCACCAACACTCACAGACAAGAATGTCTGTGCCACTATTAAAGAACAAAAATCACTCATCTACATAATAGACTTTATTCCGAATAGATTTTTTTACGAAACAAGGCAGCATGCTGCCTTGCTCCAAAACCCTAAAAACCTTATTCGAGATAAACTCTAATGTCTATTTCTTGTTGGACTCAGTCGCAGTGAAATAATTTCAAGAATGGCGCAATTTTCATTTCAATTTCTTGCCACTCTTTTTCTGCCTCCGAACCAGCTACTACGCCCGCTCCAGAAAACAAATGTATGGAACGCTCCGTAATGAGTGCCGAGCGAATTGCCACGACAAATTCTGCGGCGTGGGCATTGACCCAGCCGACGGGCGCAGCATACCAGCCTCTGTCGAAATCTTCCCACAAGCACAGAAAATCAAGTGCTTCACGGCGCGGTGTGCCGCCAACGGCAGGTGTGGGATGAAGCTGTTCCAAAATTGCTGCATCGTCGATAGTTGCCCGCAAATGCCCGTGAAATGAGGCGTAGAGGTGCTGAAGATGATGGAGTTGTAAGACATCTACCGTGCCGATGGTGAAGGTTTCCGTGAGTTCATCCAGCGCAGAGGCAATGAAACGCTGCACTGATGCGTGTTCGCGGCGGTCTTTGTCGGAGTGGAGCAATTCATTGGCAATATCGTTATCTTCCTGAGAGGTTGCGCCGCGTTTTCGTGTGCCAGCAACCGCTTCGGTAGTGATGCTGCGTCCAGTGCGGGCGTAGAGGAGTTCGGGTGTTACGCCAAAAAATGCCGTTGTGGAATGCTCCTGAAATAAAAACGCTGTTGTATGCTCTGCATGGCGCATCCGCTCTTGCAGAAGCGAGAAAGCATCGGGCGTTTCGGCACATTGCAAGCTCACACGGCGTGCCAGCACGACTTTCTCCAAATCTTCCTCTGCAAATGCGCTCAGTGCCGCATCAACACTGCCTTTCCAAGCATCAAAGGGCGGTGTGTTGCTGCGTTGCTGCACGTGCAATCGGTATTCTGACGAATGTTCTGACGAAGGCAACGTTTCTGTAGTTTCGGAGGGGACAACATCATTCAATATCTGCCGTATTTGTTGCTGCATCTCACGAAGCATCTGCGGAAGCGGCATTGCGTCGGGAACAGCAAGAGTGCAATGCAAGGCTACGTCGTCCTGAATGCGTTCACATTCCAAAAAAGGCAAGGTAAAAGCGGTTTCGGGGAAGGTATGCCAGAGAGTATCGGTCTTGCGAGCGGCATGAAATCTTGTTCCACCAAAAAAGCGCACATTCTCTGGCGCATCACTGGTCATTGCATGAATAGTGCGTAGCGTGGAAGAAAGATTATTTGAGGTCGTTTCCACCCTATGCCCAATACCAATTCCCGTTATTTCTTCCTTGCTATTTCTACTTTTCCAGTAGATTTTATGCGGTGTTGAGAAAACAGAAAAAAAATGAGCAACATCCGTTTCGGCTGGCAGTGGAAGAGAAATGCGGATAAAGGTAGTATTGGTGGTATTGAAGGAACGCGCCGACGACCATATCTGCGGGATTTCATGCGGAAGTGTGTCGTGGACAGCGCGTAAAAACTGCACAATATCTTCATTCGTTTGAAATGCGTGAGCAACATCAGTCGGTAGGGTATTCATGCGCGATGAGGATTAAAAACTGGAAGGTTCGAGAAATGTAGAGCTGCGTTTAACATTCAATACAGCATAAACACTCGTTTTGAGATTGAAAGTTCCATATCACAGACGGCGAGTCGTTTTGAGCATACTTCCTCAAAACCTTCCAACTTACGAGCTTTTCGTGAGATTTTTCCAAGATTTTTCCAAGAGCTTTCACCGAGAAGTTTTTGACAAAAAGAGCCGCATTTGCTTCATTTACTTCACAAAAATTATCGGTACATTGCTTGCTTGCGCTGCTTTGTTCAGCTCGGCAAGATTGCCCGAAAGCAGGGTTTGAAGCTCTTTGGAAAGCTGCTCAAAGCGTTTGTTTTCTTCCAAAAAAACCTCGCGGATGCCTTGCGTGGTGCGCTCATCGCTGTATTTGCTGATGTCGTAAATAAAGCACAAAATCGCATACAACTTCGCTCCGGTCTTGTTCACGCCTGCAAGAATATCATAATTCACCTTTGCTTTTGCATTGTGGAAGGTATTTTCGAGCGAATCGCATTTCGCAATCAGTTCTTTCGATTGCTTGACAAGTGCCGCCATTGCTGGGTTTTTCTCGCTCAATTCTTCCAAAAGTTCATTCCGCGCTTCGAGCTGCTTTTTCACCGTGCGAAGCTGATGCACTTTTTTTGTCAAACTCGTGATACTATCTCGCACCACGAGCGAAAAAGCTGTTGATTGCTGAATCGTTTCCAACTTCGTGGTTTGGCGCGGGTCTTGGGCAATGACCACTTCTTGCGTGGAGGTTTTTCCACCCGCCGTGAGGCGCACGGTGTAGGTGCCGGGCGGGACAAGGGGTCCGCTTGCTGGGTTGCCGCCATCGGTGCGTCCATCCTTGATAAACTCTGCGCCTTTGTGCGCCATGTTCCAATAGACTCTGTGCAATCCTGCCAACACCGAGAGAGTGTCTTGTTCCTCGCCGCCGCCGTAATCGCCCACTTCCACGACAGGCTTTTCATTCGGCGTATTTTTGAGCGTGTTTACGACCAAGCCTTTTGCATCAAGAATTTCAATCGTTGCTTGTGTTTGTGCGCTTTTCAGCCAATAATGCAGCGTTACGGCTTGTGGTGGATTTGGATTGGCAAAACCTTCAAAACCCGTTCCGCTCGAACTGTAGAGCCAGCGCGTTGTTTTTTGGATGGGAAGCAAGGCTACATCAGCACTTGGAGCTTTTTCGCCCGCTTCGCGGAGTGCCGTGAGGTCGTCCAAAATCCAGAACGAGCGTCCGTGCGTTCCCACGACCAAATCGTTATTTTTCACAATCAAATCATGCACTGCAACCGTTGGGAAGTTGAGTTTAAGCGGTGTCCAGCTTGTGCCGTCGTCGGTGGAGTACATCAAACCGCGCTCTGTTCCCAAGTACAACATTCCGCGCTTTTTTGGGTCTTCCCGAACCACGTGCAAATATACGTCTTGCGGCAATTTTGCGCCGAGCTTTTTCCATGTTTTGCCGTAATCGCTGGTTTTCCACAGGTACGGCTTCATATCGTCCATGCGGTGCGCTTCGGCGACAAGGTATGCTGTACCCGCATCAAATCTGGATGCTTCAATGGTTGTAACTGTTCCCCAGTCTGGCATATCCGCAATTCCCTTCGTTACGTTTGTCCACATTTTTCCGCCATCTTGCGAAACATGAACCAAGCCGTCATCACTGCCAGACCAGAGTACGCCTTGCTTTACGGGCGATTCGGCAATCGCAAAAATGGTGCAATACATTTCCACACCAGTATTATCGCCCGTTATCGGACCGCCCGACCATTTTTGCTTGGATTTGTCGTTGCGCGTGAGGTCGCCGCTTATCGGTGTCCAGGTTGTGCCGCCGTCGGTGGTCTTGAACAGCACGTTTGCTGCGTGGTAGAGCGTGTTCGGGTCGTGTGGAGAAATGAGGATTGGCGCAGTCCACTGAAAACGCACTTTCAAATCTTCGCCGCCATGACCCGACGGATTCGTGGGATAAATACTCACGTTCTGGGTTTGCTGCGTGCGATGGTCGTAGCGCGTGATAATGCCGCCATATTCGCCCGCAAACACGATGTTGGAATCCACAGGATGATGCGCGGTGTGTCCTGCCTCGCCGCCGCCGACGTTGTACCAAAGCTGAAGCGGAATACCGTCATAGTGCAGACTATTGCTGGGTCCGGCGAATGAGCCTAAGTCCTGCGCACAGCCCGAAACATGGTAGGGAAGTGTGCGGTTGTCGGTCGCAACATGGTAGAATTGCGTAATCGGCAAAGCGGGCGCGAACCACGAAACGCCACCGTTCATGGTAATATCTACGCCGCCGTCGTTGCTGGTAATCATACGCTCAGAATTTTTCGGGTCAATCCAAACGTCGTGGTGGTCGCCGTGATGAATGCCGTCCACGCGCTGAAGCGATTTGCCGCCATCAATCGTTTTGAGCATCGGCACTTGCGGAAAGAACACCACATCGGCGTTTTGCGGGTGAATGGTCATGGTGGAATAATACCACGCTCTTTGGCGCAAAGCACGAGCCTCGCTCACGCGAGACCACGCCTCGCCGCCGTCGTCGCTGCGGAATAAGCCGCCATTTTCATTTTCAATCAGCGCATAGACGCGATTGCCATTGGTCGGCGCGACTGCTACGCCAATTTTCCCCGAAATCCCGCTTGGCAAGCCGCTCGGAAGACCATCGGCATTTTTCTCGGTAAGCTGTTTCCACGTGTCGCCGCCGTCGCGCGAGGTGTACAAACCGCTTCCCGCGCCGCCGCTTGTCATTTCCCACGGTTTGCGCCGCGCTTGCCAGAGTCCAGCAAACAAAATGGTCGGGTTCGAGGGGTCAAAGCATACGTCCGACGCGCCTGTTTCCTCGTTTTTGAAGAGAACGCGCTCCCATGTTTTTCCGCCGTTTTGTGTGCGATACACGCCGCGTTCTTTGTTCGGTCCAAAGGCATGACCAAGCACCGCAGCAAAGGCTACGTCTGGGTTTTTGGGGTGGACAATCATTGTCCCGATTTGTCCTTCTTGCTTCCAGACGTGCTTCCAGGTTTTGCCTGCGTCGGTGGATTTGTAAATGCCATTTCCTGCCGCCACATTCCCGCGAATATTTGCCTCGCCGCTTCCGACGTAGATAATATGCGGGTCGGAGGGTGCAACGGCAATCGCACCGATGGAGGAAATTGGCTGGTCATCGAAAATAGATTTCCAGTTTTTCCCGCCATCGCTGGACTTCCACACGCCGCCCGAAGCCGTTGCAGCGTAGTAGGTAAGCGGGTCGCCAGCAACACCACACGCCCGCGAGACGCGCCCGCCAGCATTGGGACCGATATTGCGAAACTTGATGTTTTTGAAGCGAGAAGTATCTTTTTGCGAAGTATCTTGCGCAACAAGGTTTTGTGCGGTATTTGCTGCCCAAAGCAGACAACAACAAGCACACAGAAGAGCATTTTTCATAGTATTGGAAAAAAGAGATAGTGCAAAAAAAAGCGCGAAAAAAAGCGCGAAAAAAGCGCGAAACACGTCGTGTTTACGGGAGCAAAGGTACGAAAGAAATAGTAGCGAAAGAAATGCAGAAAATACATTTGCGCAGATGAATGTGCAGACGAACTTGCCAAACAGTGCATTTTTCTGTACTTTTGTATCATTTTTCGGTGCAAAAATATTTCCTTTATTTTCCTCCGCTTTGTTGTTCTCCTCTCTTTTTCTCACTCCAAAAAATTATCTACTTTCATGCAGCAGAATATTTCTTCATCATCCTTTCATTCATCATCAAAAATTCTTGGCTATGCCTGCGAATGGCTTGAAAACAAGCAGCGCACATGGTCATATGTGCCGTACTTACTTATGAAAGCATTGGAAGAAGAAGGACGGGCGCGGAATATCACGGTTCACGATATAGATTGTGGCATCAGCCAAAGAGCGGAAATGCTCCAGAAGCTGCGCCACATCAGTATTTCCAAGCACGGCATCCGCTCGACCTACCGCCAAGCAGTGAGCTATCGCCGTCAGATAGCACAGAACTTTTTTTCAGCGATGCAATCCGCTCCACGACTGGACGCGCTCTTGCAAATTGGCGATACCGTTCCATTTCGAGGTGGTATTCCTTCGTACATTTACACCGATGTTAGCACGGAATGTCTTGTAGAGTTTTACCGTGAACATGGGCGGCAACAGCATTCTTACGAGGCATATTCTGTGCGGCATCTTGAGAAGCGCAGTGCGTATCAGAAAGAAATTTATGCAACGCTTACTGGTGCCTTCACGATGAGTCATTGGGAGAAAGAATACCTTCGGAAGCAAGGAATTGTGCCGTCTGGCAATATTCACACCGTCCACTGCGCGGCAAATCTTCGTATTGATGACGCACAGGCTCAGGAGTGGCGGAAAACCAAGCGTGATAAGTTCATTTTGTTTGTTGGAAGAGATTTTTTTCGCAAGGGCGGCGACCTCACCGTCGAAGCATTTACGCGCTTTCGCAAGGGATATGGAGAAGATGTGTCGCTTGTTGTGGCAGGACCAGAAACGTGGCCCCTTTCCACGCCGATTCCCGAAGGAGTTCGGTTTGTCGGAGCCGCACCATTTCAGGACTTGCAGCGATATTTTGCAACGGCGGATGCCTTCTGTATGCCGTCGCATTTTGAAGCCTTTGGCGTTGTTTTTGCCGAAGCACTATGCGCGGGCGTACCGCCGATTGGACAACGGTTGTATGCGACACCAGAAATTATCCAGCACGGAAAAAACGGTTATCTACTCGACAAACCCGATGCAACCATGCTTGCCGAGCTTATGGCAAACGTTCTGGACAATACAGAAATGAAAAAATACGTCGAAGACAACGTCCACGAGCCGCGTGAATACTATTCGTGGAAGCGTATTGCGAACGATATGCTCAAGGTTCTTGACCAATAATCCCAACAAAAAAAGCTCAAAAGTTGCATCAATCCTGACGCTTTGAGAGTTGCTGCACGTCGCCAATCACAAAAGTATGCTTTCCTTTTTCGGCAATTTTACCTAGCAATTCCAACATCTGAAAAAACTTAATGTTGTCGTCGCCTTTCATCAGTTCGGAAGCGTTTTTGAGCGCACGGGCAGTAGCGACGGCGGTTCTGGCGTTTTCGATGTCGGCTTTTGCGCGGATTTTTGCCTCCAAATGCTTCGCAAATAAATCTTGGATGTTTTTAGGAAATGTCAAATCGCGCAGCAACGCTTCTTGCAATTCCACGCCAAAACGCGCTGCTTCCTGCACCATTTCTGGTGTGAGAAAGTTATTGAAATTGCTTCGCTCATCGTTCAAGGTTTCGCTTTCCAGTGTGGAAATTTTCTGGCGCAGCGCGAATTGTGCGATATTCCGCAACTGTTCTTCGATGTAATACACGCCATAATCTACGGGAAAGCTGCGTAAAACCTGCTCTCCGTCGGAAATGCGATACAACAGTGTGAAGGAAAAACGTAGCGCAATGTTGTCCTTCGTCAATACTTCGTGATTGACAATCGTCAGGAGTTTGCTTGTTTCTGGCAAGGTCAGAAGCGAAGTTCGGTCGTCCAAGTCCCACACGTCGTAGATTCCAGGCGGTAGCTTTTTCGTCAAAACATTGTTTTTGTAAAAATAGCCAGTCGTGTTCGGCGGAACGGTGTAACGTTTGCGGAAAAAGCTCATAACATCTAGCCTTCAAAGGAAATGGAACAAAAAAAGAGCGGCGAAAAATACCTAAAAAGCGGGAATCTTTATTGAGCAGCGTCGCTTGCAAGCAAGGAACAATGCGGTATCTTAAAGACTGCAAACGCAGGTCGGGCTTGAACTACCGATAAAATCAGGGATTTTACCAAGCAGTTCTATTTTTCGCCGCAAACAATGGGGAAAGGTAAACTCTCCAAGAGTTAGCAAACCACTGCGGAGAGGAGTCGAACCTCTGGGGCGAAGCTCCGCTATACCCTGCTTCAATGCTTGCCCCATGCGAAACAGGTGGCGGTTGGCGATAATGTACGAAAAATTTGCGAGATTGGCGCATTATTCAAGCCCAGCAGCGCGGAGTTTTTCCTTGAGAAGCCGCACCAGTTCTTGCTCGGCAGCTAAATCATGGAGTGCTTTATCACGAACGTGTTCTGCTTGATTTTTTGTCGCCTCTGCTTTATTTATGGAAATCAGTTCGTAGTGTTCGGTATTATTCGCCACAGGTTCTCCATCGGATTGGGGATAATATACTAAAAAAGGTCTGTCAGGTGTAGTCCACCTCAAGGGTGGACTACATCTCGTTTCCTTCACTTTTTGATATGCAATTCTTACCCGCTGTTAGTATATTTTCAGCATAGCTATTTTCTTTTGCAATATTCCTTGTTGGAGCAACAATTCACTCTAAATTTACAATATTTTTTTGGCAAAAGCACAGCAAAACAGGATGATGTTTGCTCAAAATAAAAATCCGACAGCCAGCATAAAAGCTCGCTATCGGACTATTCTTGCATATGTTTTCTCCATTGCGGAATCATATGCGCAGCAACACGTCGTAGCTTGGAGGGACAATACGTTGTGCCATCTCAATTTCATCGTGAATTATCGTGTATGGCATAGGATATTCACCGTGATAGCGTCTCATGCCCAGCAATCCTCCGTGCAGCCGATGCCATGCCCAGCACGCCAGCACTCAAAGCCCGCGTGGTACGCACGGCTGAATTGGATGAGTTTTGGTCATTTGTTCGCTCGAAAGA
>RDXM01000191.1 GCA_004292595.1 Candidatus Kapaibacterium sp.
GTAAGGAATGGCATTCTTAATAAAGTCAGATATAGAAATATTGCTTCGCACGTACAGGCTCAATCAGATAACCGATGAGAACGATGTACTCATCGAGACCGCTGCCTCTATGGCAGAAGCTAAGATAATAGATGCCCTCTACCAGTACTACGATGTGACAGCCATATTTGGCAAAACAGGAATCGACAGACCACAGAACGTACTCACTTGGTCAAGGCATCTCACCATTTACTACCTCTACGAGCGTGTGCCCGATGAGCAAGTGCCTGAGCGTGTAGTATTTCATTACAAAGAGGTTTGCGAGGTGCTCACAGACATCGCTAAGGGCAAAATAAGCGTGGATTTGCCACGACTTGAGACCGACAGTGACGGGGATGGAAAGCCCGACCCCAAAACAAGATTTAAGTGGGGGAGCGTGCCAAAAAGAAGCCATTAAATTAATGTGTAATTAGTAATGCATAATTCATAATGATGAAATTACCCAAAATAATTAGTAGCAGCCTGTTATCGCTAAGGCTCAATTTGAGCGAGCCTAAACCCACGCTCAAAGAAGCTGGGAGCAACGATAAAAAAAGACTCAGCTATGCCATTCGCAGGCAAAAAACATTCTACGCTACGCTGGGGCAAGATGAACTGAAGCAAGCCATCGTTCTTGCAGAAGAGCCCGAAAACCCCGTGCGCTACTACCTCTATGAGATTTACAAAGAGGTCTTGAAGGATTTTCATCTCCGCAGCCAAATCCGCACGGCAATTTTCAAGATAATCAAAGAGCCTTGGGCTGTGGTAGATGCCAAAACCAAAACCATCAACAAAGAAGCTACCGAGCTCTTGCAAAAAAAATGGTTTCAAGACATCACCCAGTATGTCTTGGAAGCTGAATATTGGGGGCATTCGCTCATTGAGTTTGGGCAGCTTACCCAAGATGCTGAAACCAACAAAATGGTGTTTAAAGATGTAATCCTATTTCCCCGTGAACATGTATCGCCCGAAAAAGGCATGATATTGCTCAATCCATCAGACATCAGCGGGCTTTACTACCGTGAAGAGCCTTATAATAAATGGCTGATAGAAACCCCTGAAACACACGATTTGGGATTGCTTCATGTAGCTGCTAGGTACAGCATCTATAAGAAATTTGCCTATTCAGATTGGTCTCGCAGTGGCGAAAAATGGGGAGACCCATTGCTAGTAATCCGCTCGGCCAGCAGCGATGACAAAGAGAATGACAAGAAAGAAGAGTTTGCAGCCAATTTTGGCAGTAACGGCTATGCCATCCTTGACAAAGATGATGAAATAGAGCTTTTGGAGCGAAAAAACGAGAAAGGATACGAAATCAATAAGTTTTTTGCCGAGGCTATGGACAAGGAAAATAGCAAGGGCATCAACGGGCAAACGGCTACTGCAGATGAAAAGAGCTTCGTGGGCAGTGCCGAGGTGCAAGAGCGGATACTAGACGACCTCACAGAAGCACGGATTCGCTCGCTGTATTATTTCCACAACGATGTTACCCTGCCATATCTCATCAACTGCAATGGTGGAAACACCGCTTATTCAGCACTCAAAGGCATGTCATGGATGCCACTGGAGTATCTGAAAGAACCCGGTACCGATGGAGGCAAAACAGGCGAAGACCCTAATAGTCCTGCTCCGAAACCAAAACCCAAGCCCGATGTAAAAAAAAAGCCCTTACGCTTAGTCTAGCTGCCCAACTCGACCAAGCGTACACATGCAGTTGTGGGCAAATTCACACACCCCTCTCAGAAGAAGAAGGGCGGGGTGTGAGGCTTTATTCCGCTGCGGTGAATATCGACAAACTGATAGAGGCTAGTATCAGCAAGATTTACAAAAAGAAGCTGCAAGCAGGCGACATAGATGCTGACCTCTTCAGAGCCAACGCCACTAAAATTTATGAAGGTGTGAAGGTAGGTTACCGGAAGGATGGTGTGCAGGGCCCGGGAACGAACCTGAGCAATGAAACCTTAAACAAGCTGAAAGTAAACAGCTACACAGCTGCAGCCTTCAAGCAGTATAAAAACAATGAGGAAATAGCATCGCTATTGACAGATGAAAATGGCAAACAACGCAGCTTTGCGGAATTCAAAAAGGCTGCAAAGCCACTC
>RDXM01000192.1 GCA_004292595.1 Candidatus Kapaibacterium sp.
TCCTTCAGCTTCGCCTTGCCGACAGCAGCGCGGTGCGAGCGGCCCAAGGGCGCGTCGGCGAGGTGGTCGCTCATGCTTCCCATTCGCGCGGCGGCGGCGTCTGGCGCGCAGGGTGATTTCGGGGGTGGAGAATACCATCAATTCCGGGTTCATATCCTGACGGCCCATCGAGTAATCCAGCATGCCGCGAAGCGCGGCGGACGCATGGCGATAACGGCCGAGATAGGTGGTTAGCTTGCCCGATGTGAACTCCGTGCGCGACGGGATGATTCCAGCAATATTGCGATATCGACCCGGAACGAAAACCGAAAATTTGGTGCGTGCGCACTTTCAAAAATTTGAGGCCTTCAAAATTGATGAGCAGCAAAGTGAACAGCCCAAGATTAAAAAATTATTGCAGAACGCCTCTAAGCAAGGCGCTGGACGAGGCTATCCAGAATTTCTAATTCATCACAAAAAAAATCCTAATCTGTTGATTGTTATTGAGTGCAAGGCTGATCATCTCAAGCATGCAAGTAGTACTGGTGATAAATATTCCGAGTATGCGGTTGATGGTGTCCTACTCTATGCTTCATGTCTGGCCAAAGGATTTGATGTTTTAGCGATTGCAGTGAGTGGGGAAACAGCAAAGAATCTTAAAGTCTCACATTTTTTGCACTTAGATGGGGCGAATTCAAGTACGAAGTGCAACTTTGAATAACTAAGGGTTAAGAGGTGGCTGAGGATGTTTTAGCATCTAAAGCATCTCAAGACCTGCAAGTCAAAGTTGCCCCATGAATTACAAACACCTCAGCCAGAACGAAAGATACCAGATTTACGCATTACTGCGAGCTGGACACACGCAAACCAAGATAGCCAGTATCTTAGGACGCCATAAATCCACCATCAGTCGTGAACTCAAGCTCGGTACGGGTCTGTGCAACTACCGCCCCAAGCAAGCCTGCGCCTTAGCGGCTAAGCGGGCTCAGAGCAGCCGCAATGCAAGCCAAATAGCACCTTGGGTGCTGGCTATGGCGACCCATATGCTTCAATTTCAATTCAGTCCTGAACAGATTGCAGGCAAACTGCCCATCAGCCACGAAACCCTGTATTTGCGTATCTATGCCGATCAGGCTCGCAAGGGGCAGCTTTATAAGCAATTACGCTGTCAAAAGAAAAGACGCAAGCGCTACGGCAAAGGTTATGAGAAACGCGGTCAAATCATAGGCAGGCGCTCTATTGAAGAGCGTCCAGCGCATATTGAGAACCGCAGTCAGATTGGACACTGGGAGGCTGATACCGTCATTGGCGTAAACCACAAGCACGCCATCGTGACTTTGGTAGAGCGCAAAAGTGGCTATGGCTTGATTGCTAAAGTGCAGAGCAAGACTGCAAAATTAGTCAGCAAAGCCATTGTGAAACTGCTAGAGCCCTACAAAGCCAAGGTTAAAACCCTGACTTATGACAATGGCAAGGAGTTTGCAAAGCATGCTTGGGTTGATAAAAAACTCAGTAGCACGGGTTACTTTGCTAAACCTTACTGCAGTTGGCAGCGCGGCTCAAATGAGAACTTTAATGGCTTGTTGCGTCAATATGTACCCAAGAAGAGATCATTATCAACTGTTACTGATGAAGAAATTACAATGATACAAAACCGCTTAAATTATCGACCTCGTAAACGATTGGGATTTAAAACCCCGCACGAGGTGTTTCATCAGTCTTTAAACCGTGTTGCACTTCGTGCTTGAATCCGCCGGTTACAGAAATAAAATTGCTATTTATTTAATAGCTAACCAGGCAGTAAAAATGCTGGCAACTGGCGTTTTGAGCCGTTTTAAAGCGTTTTTACCGATTCAAGCGACGTTTACAGCGATGAATGCGAGTAAAAAAATCAAAATTCCGCCTGCGATGGGCAGCATGTAAGACATTTTGTGCGCGACGACCTCAATCACGTCTTCTGAGTGCTCGGTGGCGTCGTTATGCGTAGCTGGTGTGTGGTTTGACATGGTAATACTTTCACTTAAGATCTTACTATTTTAACGCATTGCATACGTGGTACGATAGTTTAGGCTGTATTCAGCTACCTGTCCCGTTCAGCGTCAGTCATTGTGGATAATCAGGGGATAAGTTACACTGAAC
>RDXM01000051.1 GCA_004292595.1 Candidatus Kapaibacterium sp.
GATATGTCTTCACGATGGTCATTTATTTTTTTGTTCTTCGATATATTTTTTCACGGTTGCCTCAGAAATATGACCAACACTTTCTACATAGTACGAGCGTGTCCAAAGCGTCGGCAAGCGGCTCACCAACGAAGGAAATTCCTTGCGCAGTTGAAAAGATGTGTAGCCTTTTAATTGCTGGACAACATAGTGTGGCGCAAAGGTTGGGTCGGTCTTAACAAACAGATGTACATGGTCGGGCATGACTTCCAAGCGTTCAATCGTGATTCCCAAGCGCTCGGCTTTTTCATGCAACTACTATTTTAAAGAATCTCTATTGACTACCATTTGCACCGATGACGATTGCGCTATATCGCGCCGCGCCCTGCGTTCAAAGCAACGCAGACCGCGAATCGTGGTGCTTTCATCCCACGGCTAAAGCGCGTGGGCTTTCCCGCACCAATTATCGTAAGAACAGAAGCGGTTTCGGGAGCAATATCGCTTTTCTTGCCATGACAATTCAAGCACAGAGCGTTATTCAGCAATATCGGACGAATGAAGAGCGTGTGCGGTGTGCCATTTTTTTCAATAATATCCCACACGACCGTTGAATCGGTCAGCGTACCGTTTTGGTGCATTTTTTCCAGTGCGCGAAGGTGCTGCTCTTCGCGGCTTGTTGGAATATTTGCTGAGTTTCGTGCCTTCAGAGAAATCCGCCGTAATTCCACGCCGTGAGTCTTTGCAACGCTCTGCGTAAGTGTTTGTGCTGTGTCGGCGCAGACCGAAGCAGCGACGGAAATTCCTTGTCCCATGCTTTGCACCAGCACTCCACGCAACGTTGTAAGGAAGGTAGCGGCAGCTTTCTTGACGGCTACTTGGGTTTCCAGTGGGATAGTGGTAGTAGTTGGTTGTTGTGTATCCTGTACTCTCTGCTCTTGAAGCATTGTCTGTGCGTTCAAGGTGAACATTCCACTCCCACCAAGGCAGAGGAACACGAGGAGTAATCTAGGCTTGAGAGAATATCGTGACGAAGAAAATGGAGAATTCATTGTTTTCCTTTGAAAAATATGCCGAAAATGTGAGTGTAAGGAATGGTAAAAAAATAAGCAGTCAAAGTTAGTAGTGGCACAGACATTCTTGTCTGTGTTTGTCGCCTGAATCCCTCACTAACCCTCACAGACAAGAACACTGAAGCCAAAAAAGTTTATCCACTTAATTTTTGCTCGTTCCTAAGCAATCATGCTTTTAATGCTCTACTGGATAATGCGCCGCATTCCACGCCATAATCCCACCATCCAGATTGAATGCGCTAAAACCTTGCGCTGCAAGGATTTCACTTGCACGTTTGCTGCGCGAACCAGAGCGGCAATACACGACAAAGGCGTGCTTTTTCTTTGCCGCAAGCTCGCCGATGCGCTTCTCTAATTCTTGTACTGGAATAAGTACGGCTTTCGGTAAATGCCCCGTTTCGCTATGAAACTCCTCCGCAGTTCGGACATCAAGAATAATGGCATCGGGCGTTTGCGCAAGAAATGCCTGTGCTTCTTGAGCTGAAAGCGTTTTGTAGGGCGCGGCAAGCGACGTACACGAATGGACGAAAGAAAGGAAGAGAATGGCTGCAAGCCAAGAGAATATCGGATGTTTCATGGCGGAAAAAGATGAAAAAGTGAAGAATAAACAGTGCTGAAAAATTGCTCAAAGAAGATGAAGAATGGCAAAAAGCGACGCTGCTGAAATAGCTATCCACAGCAGAAAACCTTGTACCATTGGTTGAATACCAACAGAAGCCAGCATTTTTTTTGAAAGCCCTGCGCCAATCAGAAAAAGCGTCAGCGTGAGTCCTGTTTTTGCTGCCGGAACAAGCCACGTACCAAGAGAAGAAGCACCCGGAACGAAGGTATTGACCAGCGAGGCAAGAATGAACAGCACAACAAAGTATGGCAAAGCAACGGTCGTTGATGGAGCATTGGCACTGGCATTGGCACTGGCACTGGCAAGAGGACGCTTTCTTTTCATCCACACCGCAGCACCAAGCGCAAGCGGCACAATCCAGAGCGCACGACTGAGTTTGACGGTTGTCGCTGTGGAAAGTGCCTCCGCACCAAACTTTGCTGCTGCACCAACGACAGAGCTGGTATCGTGAATGGCAATCGCCGCCCACAGCCCAAACTGCTCCTGCGTCAGTCCCAGTGCGCTTCCCAGCGCAGGAAAAATAAATAATGCTAGTGCATTCAAGACAAATACCGTTCCCAAAGCCACCGATACCTCTGCGTCGTCTGCTTCGATAATCGGCGCAATGGCAGCAATGGCACTGCCGCCACAAATTGCAGTTCCTACCGAAATCAGACGGGAGGCTTTTTCGCCAACGCCAAGAAAATTGCCCAGAAGCCAGCCCAATACGAGTGTTCCGGCAATAGACGCGACAGCAAAACCAAATCCTTTTTCGCCAGCATGGAGAATACTGGTGAAATTTATGCCAAATCCCAAGCCCACCACCGAAGCCTGTAAAAGCCATTTCATGGTTGTGCTGCTTTGCCGACGATAGGGATGCTCAAAAGCAAGCGCAAATGCCAGTCCCATCGCTAATGCCACTGGAGGCGTGATAAAACCAAGCCAATGCGAACTTCCAATAAGCACGACTGCAAGCCAAAAGAGGAATATTGGTGGTGTCGGTAAAGAAAAGGCAAGAGATTTGGGCATGATGTCTGTGAAATGAGATGGTGATATTTTGTCAGTGAATAGGGTGAGCATCAAACATTGCTCGCTGGTTTTTTATGCTCGTTCAGTGTGGAGATTTGCCATCTTCTCCGCGAAAAAAATCTCTTCAATAGCCTGTTCCATTGCGGCTTTGGGAAGTGCGCCCATTGCCATTTGGGGCTTCTTGTTTCTGGGGATAAAGAGAATGCTGGGGATGCTGCGAATACCAAAAATAGCAGCGAGTTCTTGCTCTGATTCGGTATTCACTTTGTAAAAAGCAACGTCGGCAGCATATTCTTCGGAAAGCTCCTCAAAAACTGGAGCAAAAGCGCGGCAAGGACCGCACCACTCCGCCCAAAAGTCAATGATACATGGTTTGTCGCCGATGTACGCCCATTCTTTGCTTGTTTCGTAGTCAAAAACCTTTTCCAAGAAGGTTGCTTTGGTGAGATGTTCGGTCATTGCTCTTATGGGAAAATGATGGTGAAAACATGATTTGGTGAGAGATGTGAATGTAGCTTACGCCATTTCTTCGAGTTCCTCTGCTGCCAACGCCTCTGCTATTGGTAGCCGTGCTTCTTTCCACGCATTGAACCCGCCAATAACATTCACAACGTGCTTAAAATCTTGCTGGAGCAGATAGCTGGAAGCCAGAGAGGAGCAGTCGCCGCCAGCGCAATAGACGATATACGTGCGTTGCTTGTCGAGTGTCTGTGCTAATTTGGGAAGGTGTCCAGCATGGATGTGCTTCGCACCGCCGATACACCCTTGCTCAACTTCCGAAATTCCACGAACATCCAGTAATTCGGCATTGCTAATAAGCAAGGTTTGGTGCAAGTCTTGGACGTTGATTTGTTCCAGTGTTTCGGTGGAATTGCCTTGATACGCCCATTGCTCAATATCCGACACATAGCCAATGACGGTATCTAACCCAATACGAATCAACGAGCGAACAAGATGCTCTACGCGGCTATCGGGCGCAATCAGAACGATTGGCTGTGTATAGGAAAGCATCCAGCCTGCCCACGTGGAGAACGAATTATTGTCTTGAATATTCAGGCTACCAGGAATATGCCCGCCCGCAAAGGACATTTTTCCGCGTGTGTCCACGATAACCGCACCGTCTCGCATTGCCATTTTGAGTTCTGCAAGCGTGTATTTGCGTGGCTGTGGGATTGTTTTGAGAACAGTACGCTCCGATGTATTGAGCTTTTTCATCATGGCGAAATACGTCGGCGCTTCGGGCTGACCACGTAAAATTTCCTGAACGAAATCGTTCTCATTGGTGATATTGAGTGCCCAGTTGGTGATTTTTTCATAACCGACCGTCGAGAAGGGAACTGCGCCGAGCGATTTCCCACACGCAGAGCCAGCACCGTGTCCGGGCAGAATTTGCACAAAATCTGGGAGCGTTTTGAAACGCTGAAGCGATTGGTACATCTGCCGAGCACCACGCTCCATCGTGCCGACATATCCCGCTGCACGCTCCAGCAAATCTGGTCTGCCGACATCGCCCACAAACACAAAATCGCCTGTTGCCATCATTACCGGAACGGTGCTGTTTTTGGTGTCGGTGATGAGAAATGAGATGTGTTCGGGCGTGTGTCCGGGCGTGTGCCAAACGTCAATCTTGACATTCCCCACCATAAACGAAGAGCCATCTCGCAAGCCAATATGCGGCGCGGAATACTGCCAGTCTGGACCGCCTTCATTGGAAAGGTAGAGTTCGGCACCTGTTTGCCGTGCCAATTCCCGCGAACCAGTCAGAAAGTCAGCATGGATATGGGTTTCGGCGATGTGGGTAATCTGTAATTTTTCTTCCGAAGCAATGCTGATGTATTCATCAACATCGCGCTTGGGGTCAGCCAAAAGAGCTGCAAGGCGTTCATCCATGCGCTTAAAAACAATCTCTTCCACAAGAAGCATCACATCAGTCAGGCGCGTGGCAAACTGACTAAACAAGTAATTCCGCGCCTCGTGGGATTTCTCCACAAGATGCTGAAAATCGTGCGTGGTCAGTGTGAGAAGTTCGGCATCCTCTTCCACAACCGCCGAAGCCTGATGAATGGGATTCGACAGAGCGCACGACATAGAAAGTATGCAGCTTTCGCCAGCTTCAATGCGGTACAAGGTAATTTCACGACCTGTTTCGCTCATTTTGAAAACACGAACAATACCGCGCTGCACAAAACCAATCTTTCCGCAGTCCACGCCTTCGGTAAATACTGGTGTTCCAGCAGGTAGAGAATGAACGGTATAAGGTGCAGAGCGCAGAAAAGGGAGCGCGTTGATGAGTTGGGTGGCAGAAATAGAACGCATCATAAAAAAATAGTTGGAAATTCAGAAAAAATATTGGAATTAGACATAAGAGTTAGGAGTTTTGCACATTAGAGTTTATCTCGAATAAGGTTTTTAGGGTTTTGGAGCAAGGCAGCATGCTGCCTTGTTTCGTAAAAAAGTCTATTCGGAATAAAGTCTATTAAGCACGAGACATTGTGGAGTGCGAAAGTCCGAAATTTGTTCGCTGAAAGCTGCACAGGCAGACGCAAGCACAATAGCCAGCACTACCGCTCTTGATTTTTCATCGGATACAGAACGAACTGTATCCGTTTTTTCAAATGCACTGCATATGAAGCTCAACTTTACAACATCGTCCAAAACTCCACAGAATCAAGCTCCAGAGACCGCAAAGCGTCGCTTGCTTATCGTTGATGATGAGCAGATGCTCTTGTTTGTTTTGTCGGATATTTTCAAAAATATCTACGACCTCAAAACGGCAGATTCTGGCGAAACCGCATTAACACTCATCGCAGAGGACTGGCAGCCAGAAGTCATTATCGCCGACCAGCGTATGACGGGAATGTCGGGCGCACAGTTCCTCGCAAAGAGCATCGCGCTTTCTCCTAAGGCTGTGCGCGTCATTCTCACGGGCTATACCGATGTGCAAGACATTATTGACAGCATCAATCTTGGCAATGTTTATCGTTTTCTCACCAAGCCTTGGCAACGCGATGAGTTACTCGAAGCCGTGCGCCTTTGTTTTGAGCATTACGACGTGACCACTCGCAATGCCGAGCTTGCCGCTTCCTTACAAAAAGTGCGCGAACTCAGCGAGGAAAAAGATGAGCTTTTGGGCATTGTTGCGCATGATTTGAAAAATCCTTTGCAAGCGATTCGGGAATTTGCTGAACTCTGCAACGATGACCCCGAAATGGAACTTGCCATGCGCCAATCCATGCTGAGTTCGATTGTACGCACCTCGAACAGAATGTTTGCTATTATCCGTAATCTCTTGGATATAAACGCACTAGAGCGCGGCGCAATTCAATTTATGCCTGTTTCGATACCGCTCTCAACCGTTCTCGACCATGTTGTGAACACATACCGAGCGCGAGCGGAAGCAAAAAATATCACGCTGCACTACGCATCATCCAAAACAGCACGTCTTTATGCCGATGAATCGTGGACAATTCAAGTATTTGACAATCTCATTTCCAATGCCGTGAAGTATTCGCCGCATGGCAAAAATATTTTCGTTTCGATTGCCGAAAACGCAAGCAATACTGCGCTTCGTGTGGAAATCCGCGATGAAGGTCCGGGCATTTCCGAAACTGACATGAAAAAACTTTTTGGGAAATTCGCTCGCCTCTCGGCGCAACCCACTGGAAAGGAAGACTCAACAGGCTTAGGGCTGTCGATTGTGAAAAAAATTGTTGAAGGCATGAACGGCAAGGTGTGGTGCGAATCTGAACTCGGCAAGGGTGCGAGCTTCTTTGCAGAACTGCCCACAAAAGCCACGTAAATGCTCGCTGCGCGTCGCGTTTTGCGTTTGCTCTCCTTCCCCATTGGAATCTCTGCTGTCTGCATTTCCTTCAATTCCACCGCAGCAGCAACGATGCGCGAAAGGCGCGTGTCGGCATAGGAAAATTGCGAATAACGGTATAGCTTTCGTTCAAGCAATTATCGCACAGAAGCCGCATTGTTACTGATGTTCCGCCGAAAACGGGCGCAAGACTGGCAAGCGCGTACTTTGCTTCGGCAAGAATATTCACCACCAAAAATGGCGCGAGACGGGAATCGGCGGTGTTTGCAGGCAAGGAAAAGCGTTCGCCCGCGTACTGCGCGTTCAGGCTCGCGGAAAACCACTCTTTTTCGTAGCGCAATGAGCCAGAAGCGAGATGCTGCGGTGTGTACACGAGTTGTTTGCCCTCGACGAAACTCTGCGGTGTCACATTTTCCACGCGCTGAAAGGTATATTGCCCTAAAAATGACCACGACGATGATAAAGAATTGCCCAACACCGCACGGAATGAGGCTTCTACGCCAAGCGTTCGCACTTGCTCAATGTTTTGTGCCGAAACGGTAAAGGGAGAATTTTGCACCGCGAGAATTTGATTTCGCGTAAAATGCGCAAAACCATCAATCGTAAAGGCAAGTATTGGAGCGGCATTCAGAGGATTGCTTGCAAAGAGTGGTCGGAAATCCGCGCCCACGTTCCAGCACTCGGCGCGTTCTGGCTTCAAGGCAGCATTGCCAAAATTGAGATAGTACAATTCATTGAAGGACGGCGGGCGAAAATTGTAGCTCCATTGCGCTCGCACGGTCAGCGAAGAATCCAGCAATAATGCGCTTCCCAGCAACGGCGAGACTGCACCGCCCACGTCGCTGAAGTCATCCACGCGAAACGCAGCATTCATGCTGATTTCTGGTGTATTGACAAAAGTATTAACAAAAGTATTGCCAAGTGCAATTCGCGCTTCGCCTTTCGCCGCAACGCCAATACCTGTGCGGCGTACACGGTTTCCCACGCCACGCTGAAACATATTTCCTTGCAAAACCGACTGCGTTCCTTCCAACAGCCATTCATGCTGCACCGCCCGAAACGGCGCACGAACACTCTCTTGAAAGAGCAGTTTCGCCATGCCCGACCAATCTTCGGACAGAAAGCGTTCATTGATGCCGTTCGCGCCGAATTGCCGTGCGTCGGGGTCGAGATACACAATATCCCCAAAGCGGCACGAACCCTGCGCTGTGAACAAACTCTGCTCGGTAAATGCGTGGTGTGCGGAAAATGTTGCCAGCCATTCTTGCTCGCGCAGTCGCGCCCGCGCCATTTCCACGCTTCCTTGTACGACGGCTCCCGGCGTACCACGCTCGGAAAAGCGCGTCATTATGCGGCTTTGGAGCTTCCATTGTTTGAATTGTGCAAAGCCCGCGAGCGAGGCATTTACAAACGTCGCATCAGCATTCATGCGCTGGAGCGTGGTGTCGCGCCCAAATTCATTGAAGCGAAAGGGATAATTTCCTTGCCCGCGTTGCCACTCGGCGTGTCCCCAAATGCCGATGTTTCCTTGCGTTTCAGCAAATCTGCCAAGCGGAATGCCGCCCGAAAGCATTGCACGAAACTCCTCGAAGGACGCAATTTCGCCCTGTGCGGCGAGTTCTGGTGCGCGAAGTGAGGTTTTTGTGCGAAGATTAATTGCGCCTGCCATTGCGCCTGCACCCAGCATTGCACCTGCTCCGCCGCGCACCACCTCCAATTCTTCGAGCATAGAAGCGGGCAGCGAAGCAGCATCAAACTGACCATTTTGCGAAGAATTAACGCGCACACCATCCAGCAAGACCAGTGTTTGTGAGGCATTCGCGCCACGCAGCGAGAGAGATTTCAAGCCACCAACGCCCCCGTAATTCCGCACAAAAACGCCCGGCACGAAACTGAGAGCGTCGGCGGCTTGCCGTGCGCCCAAGCCTTGTATTTGTGCGGCATCCAGCGTCGTTATAGGTGCCGTCCGTCGTTCATTGCTGCTCGAAATGCGATTGGCAACAACATCAAGCGGAGTCAGGCGAACAAGTTTTGATGCGGGTTTGGGGCGGGTGCTGTCGGTTTTTGTTTTGGAGGGATTTTTTTCAAGAGAATGTTCCAAAGAATCAAGCAATGATGAACATTTTGCAAAACTTGGCGAAGGAAATACAGCGCACAGCAAAGCAAACACAAGGAAACACGAGGCTTGTAGCAAAAAGCATCTCTGAAATTGCACAAAGGAAGCGGTGTGCTGAGAAAAAGTAGTAGTATTCATAGCGCAAATCTAGGAACTTTTGAACATCTTTTTGGGAAAACTTTTTCAGGAATATTTTGCAAGAATCCGTAATTTTGCCGCATGACACACACACTCAACCTCTTCGATATTGAGCAGAATGCGCTTCAAGTATTGACTTCAAATGCTCGTGAATACTATCTTGGCGGTGCTGCCGATGAAATCACGCTTCGTGCCAACATATGCGCATTTCAACACATTTTCCTCCGACCACGCATCCTTGCTGATGTTGCCGAACGCTCCTTGCAAACGAGCGTTCTGGAACAAGCATGGACAATGCCGATTGGCATTGCCCCAACGGCAATGCAAAAATTAGCGCATCCAGAAGGCGAACACGCAACGCTGAAAGCCGCACAAAATCTGGGCGTTCCGATGATTTGCAGCACCACCGCCACCGTTGCGATTGAAGACCTCCTGCAAGCGCGAAAGGGCGCAAATGCGTGGTTTCAGGTGTATGTCTATAAAGACCGAGAAGTTACGCGAGAACTCGTGCAACGCGCTCGTGATGCGGGCTGCCGGGCAATCGTTCTCACAGCAGATACGCCCTATTTGGGCAAACGCGAACGCGAGACGCGAAGCGGTTTTCATCTGCCGCCTACCATGGAATTGCCAAATTATCGGGGCTTAGGCACTGCGGCAAAGAATGTACGCAAAAGCAAGGAAACATCAGGCTTGGCAGAGCATTTTGCAAAAAATATCGACCCCGCTTTGGGCTGGACAGATATTGAATGGCTTGCCGCGCAGACCGCATTACCGCTTGTTGTGAAGGGTGTTTTGCGGGCGGATGACGCAATTCTGGCGTGGAAACACGGCGCGAAAGGCGTGATTGTGTCCAATCACGGCGGACGGCAACTTGACACCGCAATCCCCAGTATTCACGCGCTTCCTGCGATTGCCGAAGCGATTGGCGAAGTCGTAGATGTGATGCTCGATGGCGGCATTCGGCGCGGAACGGATGTGCTGAAGGCGTTGGCATTGGGCGCGAAGGCGGTGTTTCTTGGTCGTCCCGTGCTGTACGGGCTGGCGTGGCAAGGAGAACAAGGCGTAGAGCGGGTTTTGGCAATATTGCGCGAGGAGTTAGATTTGGCAATGGCACTCTGCGGCATAAAATCGGTACACGAAATTCACCGCGATATTCTTTCTTTGCCGCATCAACACTGGCATTAGCAAAATATTTACGGAATATTTGCGGCACACTCTTTGCCGAATATTTGGGGAAATATTTTTGCTCACCTTTCGCACTACTCTCATCACTTCAGCATGAACGTTGTTTTTATTTTTCTTCTCTTTTTCCTGCAAGCAGTACAGGCACAGCCTTCCAAGCCTGTGCCTGTGCAAACAAATAGTAATTTTTACAATATCATTCGCTACAACGACCGCGATTTTTCTTTTCTCCGCACCGACACAAGCGACCACGATTTTTTTAATCCGATAAAGTACATTCCGTTTTCTCCGCAAGGCTCATCATTCCTGACCTTGGGCGGAGAGTTGCGCGAGGAATTTCGCTATTATCAAAACGAAAATTGGGGTGATATTTCGCCAGAGCGCATTGATACGGACGGTTTTTTGTGGCATCGTTTCATGGTACACGCAGATATGCGGCTTGGCAAGCATTTCCGCATTTTTGGGCAGCTAAAAAATTGTTTAGTGTTTAGTCGTGCTGGCGGCGCCCGCCCAGTGGTGGACGAGGATTCGCTGGATGTGCACCAAGCATTTTTGGAAGTAAGCGGCGATGTCGGTACAAGCGGAGAACAAGCATTTGCGCTGCGTATAGGACGGCAGGAATACAATTTTGGCGCAGCACGGCTGCTGACCATGCGCGATGGAATCAATGTTCGACAAAGTTTTGACGCACTCACAATAAAATACCGTTCACCAAGCGTCGTCGCGGATGCCTTTATTGGTCAGGGTTTGGACACAAAACGGGGAATATTTGACGATGAACGAATGCGCTCGGAAACGACGTGGGGGCTGTACACAACGACAACACTGCAGCAGCAACCTGAGCGCACAACAAGCCTTGATGCCTACTACATCGGCTTTGAGCGGGCAGCATGGCGTTTTGCGGGCGTGATGGGAAAAGACCAGAGGCATTCCTTTGGAGGGCGCGTCAATTCTCGTGCGAAAGAGGGGTTGAATGCAGAAGCAGAGGCAATTTTTCAAACAGGAACATTTGCTAAGGAGGCAATTTTCGCGTATTTGTTTGCTGGTTCGGTGAATTATACGTTTACACTTCCCCTGCAACCCGCTCTGGGACTGGGCTGGAGCGTTGCGAGCGGCGACCAAAATCCCACCGACCGCATTTCTAATACGTTCAATCCCATGTACCCGAAGCCGATTGTTACTTTTGGTCAAGCACTTGCTTCTACGAACTTGAGCATTCTTCAACCATTTCTCAATCTTTCTATCGCGCCCCCGCTTCAACTTCAACTTACCGCATATTTTCTTGCTTTGACGAGTGCGTACGATGGCTTGTATGCGGTCTCGACGGTGCAATCCCGCATAGCACCTGCGCTCAAACGCCAAACCGACCCCAACGCAGAAACAAAGCGGCTTGTGGGCAATCAATATTCGGCACTCGTTACATGGAATATCCAACGTCATCTGCGCCTTTTTGTGGAAGCCACGTATTTTACGGCGGGCGAATATCTTCGACTCACGGGCGCGGGACGCGATATGTTCTACGGTGCTGTGCAGCTACAACTGACTTTTTAGAGGGAATATGCGAATTAAAAGTCTTGAATTCACCAGAATCAAATACATCGAACAATGACAGAATTTTTCAAGCAAGCCCAATAAACACACAACAGTAAAGCCCGCAACACAAGACGTGATGCGGGCTTTACTGTTTTTAGCATTATCTGGATGCTTACTTTTTTTCAATAAATTCCATTGATACTGAATTCATACAGTAGCGCAAGCCTGTTGGTTTTGGACCATCATCAAACACGTGTCCCAGATGCCCGCCACATCGTGCGCATTTTGCTTCGGTGCGCACCATACCGTAGGTGCGGTCGGTTTCGGTTTCAACGTTTTCTGGTGCGATTGGCTGCCAAAAACTCGGCCAACCCGTACCAGAATCAAATTTGGTATCGGAGGCGAAAAGCTCTAAACCGCAAGCAGCGCATTTATACACGCCTTTGCGATGATTGTCCCAGTATTTGCCTGTAAAAGCGCGTTCGGTACCTTTTTCGCGTAGGACGTGAAATTCATCTGCGTCCAATTCTTTGCGCCATTCGCTGTCGGGTTTTACAACTTTGGTCATACTTGTTTTGGTTTTTGATGAAGATTGTTGAGACTTTTGTATACTTGTTTGTGGACTGTCGCCGTCAGGGTAGCCAGTTTCTGTGCGATTACTCTCTGCACGACTACCACAAGCGAACACCAATGCAAACATGACTGCAAAACTTGCCCACCGAAAAAGAGAAACGTACTTCATAGAAATCTATTATTGCGGAAGAAAAAAGAAGTTTTTTTTGTGCACTCTACGCATTGCTTACTGCTTTTCTGGAACTTGCTTTTCTGGCATGAGCGGGTCTTCTTTTTTGGGATTTTTCTTTTTGCCATCGCTAATGTCTTTTTTTACCATGTAGCTGTTAAATTCATTGGGAATTTTTTGTGGCTCTTCGCTAAAAATGGCGCGGCTATTATGGTCGATAAGAGCACAATGAATTTTGTTTGTCCCTAGTCCAATACCTACAATTGCTCTCGGATTACCGACAGCAAACGCCTTTTCGCCCTGCAAAATAAGCACATCGCCAATGAGTTGAATCGGGATGGGGTTGTTATTCAAACGATCTTTCATATTGGAAAACTCTTTCCCAAGCAATTTGGTAAGTCGCTCATTTATTTTCTCTTCTTGAGCCAAAAGCTCAAGCGGCATTTGTCCGATATACTGTTTGAGAGATTGCAGTGAGGTTGGTCCCTGCGCAGAAGCAGAAACCACTGAACACAGAAAGCACACAAAACAAAGGCAACAAAGTTGGAAACGTGTCATAACATCAACAAAAAGTAAGGGAAAATGCGTCAAGAATTGGTCGTATGCTGCGTCACATCGGCATTACACAATGTTAGAAACAGAATACCATAAAATCGTTTAAACGTTGTAACAACTTAGTAAAAATTTCTAGGAGAGCAAGCACGAAATTCGGCTTTTCGGATATTATTTCTTGGGTTCTCTGTTATTCTCAGAAAAATACTCGCATTCGTAGATACTGCTGAATCCATACTAAAAATGCTAAGTACACGACAAAATTTTGAACGTCTGACGTAATTCGTCTTGGGCTTGTTGGGAATGCAGATTCAATGCCGCTTTGCGGAGAAAATCAAGTCCTCGTCGGAAGGTACTTTTGGCTTTTCGTCC
>RDXM01000052.1 GCA_004292595.1 Candidatus Kapaibacterium sp.
TCCGCGCCTTCAAATATCGCCTATACCCCACAGCCCAACAGCAGACTGCTTTTGCAAAGCATTTTGGCTGTACGCGATGGCTGTATAATTGGGGGCTGAGCAAAAAAACGACGGCATACAAAGAAACACAAAAAAGTATTTCGCGGTTTGAACTTTCGGCAGAACTGCCTTTGCTCAAAAAAGCAGAAGAAACCACATGGCTTTCTGAGGTCAATTCGCAATCGCTTCAAGCTGCATTGGAACACCTTGACAAAACGCTCACCTTGCCGAAAATTGGTGCTGTTGAAGCCGTGTTCCACCGCACATTTGAAGGCAAGGTCAAGACCGTAACGGTCAGCAAAACCGCTACGGGCAAGTATTTTGCAAGTGTTCTGGTCGAAACGCCCGACGAAATACCAAACATCGTGCCTATCGAAGAAGCAACAACTATTGGCATTGATGTTGGCTTGAAGGATTTCGCAACGCTTTCGACGGGCGAAAAGATTGCCAATCCGAAGCATCTGAAAAAGTCTTTGAAACGTCTGAAATACTTGCAATACAAATATTCCAAGAAAGCTAAAGGCGGTAAAAATCGTGAGAAAGCCCGCAAGCGGCTTGCCAAGCGATACGAAAAAGTAACCAACCAGCGCAATGACTTCCTGCATATGGTCAGCACACGCATTGTCCGTGAAAACCAAACGGTCTGTGTCGAAAATCTAAACATCGCCGGAATGATGAAAAACCACAACCTAGCCCAAGCCATTGGGGACGTGAGTTGGTCGAAGTTCCTGACAATGGTGGAATACAAATGCGCGTGGTCGGGCAAAAACTTTGTCCAAATCGGACGCTTTGAGCCAAGTAGCAAGCAGTGTTCGTGCGGTAAGCGCAATGACGCACTCAGGCTGTCGGATAGGACGTGGCGTTGCGAATGTGGTCTGGAACATGACCGCGATATACTGGCAGCGTGGAACATCAAAGCCTTTGGACTGAAAAAAATGCTGAACAATGTAGGGCAGGAATTGCCCGAACGAACGCTTGGGGAGTCTGCCACCACGAGGGGCGACGTTGAACCAAGAAGCCCCCGCCTTTAGGCGTGGGGTGATTCACCGTAAGGATTCGCCAAGAAGAAATTCAAGCTGCGCTCGTGCCAAATAATACTGCTCACGCGCCATAAGCACGTCATCGCGCTTCATTAAAAGCATTCGCTCGGTGTCCAGCAGCCCGCTAATACTTGTTTGTCCCGATTGCAAACCCGCAAGTTGCGCATCAAAAGTACGCTCGTAGAGCGGAATAACGGTACTTTTCAGGATTTCCACGGTCTCGGTGGCAGTTTGCATCTTTTGTAGCTGTTCCTCCATTTGCGCGGAGAGCATGAGGGTCATATTCTCGCGCTCTAAGGTCTGCGCTTGGCTTATCGCGGCGAGTTCCTGTGCTTTGGCGGTATATTTCGGAGCAGACCATGGCGCGAAGGGCAGCGTAATTTGCGCCATGAGACTGTACATCCAATCTGGCGGAGCATTGGGCGCACGAATGATGTACTCAAACGGCGATTCCAATGCACCCGTAAAAAGCGACGAGTTTGCTGTTAGCGTCATTCCTTGCGGCATCCGCATTATCATTCCTTGCAGCATCACGTCTGGTATTGACCCTTTTTCGGCAGAAATGCGCTCCGCTTCGGTCATGGTAATCATACTCGCCATACGGCGGAGTGTGGGATTGGAAGCGGCAAGCGTTTGAAGGCGTTCCCGTACGTTTGTTTCGCTCAAGAGGCGTTCATCAAGAAGAACGGGTGTGATGTTCAAGGAAGTAGCATTGGCGCGTCCCAGAAGCGCGGCAAGCATTGCCAACGCAGTTTTTCGTTCATTGCTAAGAGTTTTCTGCTTCAGGAGCGCCAGGGATTTTTCCGCCTGCAAGCGCAGCACTTCAGCGTAGGAAAAGCGTCCCGTTTGTACCTGCGAGGAAGCCACTTCAATGGAACGCTCCAAGACAGTTGCGGTGCTGGCGTAAATTTCACGCTGACGGTCGATGCGCCACAGCATCGTGTAGACGGTGGTGATGTCCGAGCGGAGTTTTGCAGCAAATTCTTGCGAACGGTCTTGCTCATTTTTTACTCGCGCCCGCTCCATATCTTGCATTGCGCTCAGTTTTCCGCCTAGCATGAACATTTGCGAAGCATAAAAATTGTTTGACAATGCACCGTTCACGATGTTAAAATTGCCAACTTGTACTTGTTCTACCGTAACGCCTGCTTGCGGCGGCGGTAATGCACCTGCGGCGTGAGTACGATGCTCGGCAGCTTGCACCGTAAACGAGTATGCGCGAAGTTGCGGATTATTCCGCATTGCTTCCGAAAGCAAGGAATCAAGCGGTTGTGCGCAGAGCGCGGAATGTATTCCGCAAAGTATAAGCAATAAAAAGAATGCAATACATTTTGCACTCCAATTAGACATCATCATTTTCAATTTCCTCTCGTGTTGTATTCAATTTGGTTGTACTTTTGTCCAACAGGTCTTAAAAGGTATGCCCCAAACCGATAAAAAAGAGATTATCTTCTTGTGAAAATCCGTAATCAAACGAAATAATAGTAGATTGATTCCAGACGATTCTGCCTCCAAGACCAAACGAGGTTTTAACGTTCACAAAATTGAGGTCTTGCCAACGGTCTCGCACTGTACCAGCATCAAAAAACGGAACAACACCGAAACCAAATTGCTGGTTGCCAATTTTGATTTCTGCAAGTAATATCCGCAGTTCGGCATTAACAAACCATAACGATCGCGCTAAGAACCTGTTTGCTCGATAGCCGCGCAAGGACTGTCTACCACCCAAAGCATTGATACTTCCGTCAGGCGACCACTGGTCTTGAAACTCAAAAAAGGGTGCATTCTCTCCAAAAATATTTCCAATGCCAAAACGTCCCGCCAATACTGTTCTCGGACCAAGAGGAAGTTGTTGATATGTTCGCGCTTGAATAAAGAGTTTGTTAAAAGCAAACTGTGAGCCAATCAGAGGATTTGAAAATTCATTCGCAACTTCAAAGTAATAGCCTTCTGTTGGGTCGGGTTCAAAATTTCGTGTATCGTAGATAAGAGCAGTCTGAAAAATTGAAAGCCAACCGCCATTAAAACCAGTAAGAACGCCTTGCTCATGCTCTCTTTTCAGCAAGGAAAATCCATTCGGTGCATTGGTATTTTGTCCAGTGGTCGGATTGATTGCTTCTGTTTCAAAACCTTCAAAGGTTACATAGCTCAGATGCTGAATTTCATAGCCAGCCATAATCCGCCATCCATCTTTACCAAGCGAATAATCAGCCTTAAGGTTCAGCATAAATTCCGTTTCTCGAAAACGATTGGAAAGCGCGTCGGTAACAAAAGCAGCTTCTCCCGCCGCACCAGCACGTAACGTTTTTCTGGCACGGTCGTATTCTTGGTACGTCGGATATGTTTGTCCTCCTGTTGGGGTAGAAGGTAGTCGTAAAGGATTGAGGGTCTTTTCAGTCAATCCGAAATATAAATTGGTAGGATTTTGCTGTGCTTTGAAATCAAGTTTGAATCGCCATGGTGTTCCATTAAAGTAAGGAATATCAAGAGACAACACAAGTTCTCTCGCATTAGAGGTATAGTATGCCGCATTTGCCTTGAGTTTGGCAAAGTATGGCGTGTAAGCAAAGAACGGGTCTGTCCTTTCACCATTCCACAAGATATTACTGCGAATGCCAAGCCCAAAGCCTGTAACAGGATCCGCAGAAAAGTCTGGTATGGCAGTAAAAAACGTCCCCTCGCGCTTTTTGGCAATGTCTGCATCAGACATTTTTCTTGACCGCACAAAGGCGAGACTGTCCGTATCTTGAGCCCAAATCCAAGTATTGTGCTGGGAGAAAAGAAAAAATGCGAATAGTGAGGCTATGCCGTATTGGAATTGTCGAGTGATATGCTTCATGGGGAGAGGAAATATTGTAAAAGCGTGGTCAAACATTGCCGCCGCGCGAAGAATGTGTGTGTATGTGAATGTATGCGAAAAGTGTGCGTTTCTAATGGCTCATCCAGCCCGCCATTTTCGAGACTTTGAGCGTTCCTTTTTTCAAAGCGTGTTCTTTCATTATCACAAATAACACTGGCGTTACCACAAGCACGTGAACGGCTGAAGTGAGCAAGCCGCCTATCATCGGCGCAGTAAGTGGTTTCATCACATCCGCGCCTGTGCCTGTTGCCCACATCACGGGAACAAGCCCAATCATCGCTGTTAAAACGGTCATCAGCTTGGGACGTAAGCGCAGCACCGAACCATCTACTGCTGCTTCGTGAATATCTTCGGCGGTAAGTTCGCCACGCTCGCCGCGCTGCACTGCAAGCAAGCGTTTATCCAATGCCTCGTGCAGATAGACTACCATCACCACGCCCGTTTCGACAGCCACGCCATAGAGCGCGATAAAACCCACCCAAACGGCAATCGAAAAATTATAGCCCAGCGCGTAAATCATGTACATTCCACCAATAAGCGCAAATGGCACCGATAGCATCACTACGCCCGCCTCAACGTAATCATGCAATGTGAAATAGAGCAAAACAAAAATGAGAAGAAACACCACAGGCATAATGATTTTGATAGTGCGGTCGGCGCGGATTTTGTGTTCGTACTGACCGCTCCATTCCACCGAATATCCAGTAGGCAGTTTCAGTCTTTCCGCAATCGCTTTTTGTGCATCTTCCACCACGCCGCCCATATCGCGCCCACGAGCATTCATAAACACCACTGCCCGCAGTGAGCCATGTTCACTGTTTATCATGGATGGTCCATTGACGACGCGAATATCTGCAAGATAGGAAAGCGGCACGAATGTTTGCGCGGCAGTTTGATTGCCTGAAAGCAGGGAAGATGACGACGAAGCATCAGCAACAGCACCATTACTCACTCCTCGAACAGGAGTGGCGGAATTCATTCCGCCCGCAGCACCGCCGCCCATTCCACCACCCGCACCACTACTTGCTCCAGCACTCATCCCACTGCCCGCACTACTGCTTGCACTCATACTCGCCCCCCGTGAGGGAATTGGCACAATCAAACGCTGCAATTCCTCAATACTTTCGCGGGAATCCCGTGCAAAGCGCATCCGAAGCGGGAAGCGCATCCGTCCGTCCAGAATCACGCTCAAATTCTGTCCACCAATGGCGGTTTCGATGATGTCTTGCACGTCGGCAATCTTCACACCGTACCGTGCTGCCGCTTCGCGTTTGACGCTGATGTCCAAGTAATAACCGTTTTGTGCGCGGTCGGCGACCACATCTGCCGCACCCGGCACGGTTTTTAGGATTTCTTCGGCTTTCACGGCGTACTGCTCCAATGTGTCCAGATTATCGCCATAAATCTTGAAGCCAATATCGGTGCGAACGCCTGTCGAAAGCATATTGATTCGGTTAATAATTGGTTGCGTCCAACCATTGCGAACGCCCGGAATCTGGAGTTTTTTATCTAACTCCGCAATGATGTCTTTTTTGCGAATACCGCTTCGCCACTGGTCTTTGGGCTTCAACATAATGATTGTTTCAATCATGCTCACAGGCGCATTATCGGTCGCAGTTTCGGCGCGTCCCGCTTTGCCCAAAACGTGCGCCACTTCTGGTACGGTCTTGATGATGCGGTCTTGCTCCTGCAAAATGCGGTTCACCTCTGGCGTGGAAGCATTCGGCAGCGTTACAGGCATATACAACAGCGAACCTTCGTCCAGAGGCGGCATAAACTCTGACCCCGTTGCAAGAATCATTGGAATCGTGGCGACAAGCGCGAGTAGGTTTATTGCAATCGTGGTTTTGCGCCACTTTAGCACCCAATGAATAATGGGCTTGTACAAGCGTTTGAAAAAGCGCGTGAGGAAATTTGCGTCTTCGGGCTTGAAGTTGCCACGCATAAGCATCGTCATCAGCACGGGAATAAGCGTTATCACCACAATTCCTGATGAAAAAAGCGCGAACGTTTTGGTGAAAGCAAGCGGCTTAAACAGCTTGCCTTCCTGTCCGGTGAGCAAAAACACGGGCAAAAACGAGACGAGGATAATGAGGTCGCTAAAAAATATCGCCCGTCCAACTTGTTTGGCGGAATCAATCGAAATCCGCTTGTATTCGTCTGCCGTGAGGTGTCCCTTTTCTTCGAGTGCATGAGCAATGTTGCGGTAGGAATTTTCCACGAGAACAATGGAAGAATCAACAATCACACCAACGGCAAGGATAATGCCGCCCAAGCTCATAATGTTGGAGGTAATGCCAAAAGCATACATCAAAATAAAGGACATTAGCACCGCAATCGGCAATTCGATAATAATGCGAACAATGCTGCGCCAGTGCAAGAGGAAAATTCCCACGATAATTGAAACCACGATAGCAGCTTCGACTAAAGCACGTTCCAACGTTCCGACTGCGGCTTCAATCAAGGTCGAGCGGTCGTAGGAAGCTGAAATTTCAACGCTTTCGGGCAGTCCGGGCGTGATGTCCTTGATTTTTTGCTTCACGCGCTCAATCACCGCACGGGCATTTTCGCCGCTTCGCATCACAATTATCCCGCCAACAGATTCGCCTTTGCCATCTCTGTCCATCGTGCCGCGCCGAATGTCGCCGCCAAGCTGCACAGCAGCGATATTCTTCATCATTATCGGAACGCCATTAGAAGCGGTGCGGATGACCGTATTTTCAATATCCTGTTTCGAGTGAATGTAGCCCTGTCCGCGCACGAAATACTCTGCGTCGCTGATTTCAAGCAGTTTTCCGCCGACTTCGTTGTTGCTACGTTGGAGCGAACTCACGACCTCCGCAACACTCAGGTTGTAAGCTCGAAGCTGCACGGGGTCAATATCCACCTGATATTGCCGAACAAAGCCGCCAATACTTGCCACTTCTGCAACACCTTCCACCGCAGCAAGTTTATAGCGCACATACCAATCTTGCACAGCGCGGAGCGTTCCCGCATCGTAGAAGTGCGTACTGTCCTTGCTTTCCAGTGTGTACCAGAACACGTGTCCAACGCCCGTGCCGTCGGGTCCGAGAGTGGGCGTAACGCCTGCGGGCAGTTTTGCTTGAATGACGTTCAGCCGCTCCAATACGCGATTGCGAGAGAAATACACATCCGTATTGTCCTCAAAAATGATGAACACAAAGGACATTCCGAACATCGAGGAAGCGCGAACAGCCTTGACGTGTGGCAAGCCTTGAAGATTGGACACAATCGGATAGGTTACTTGATTTTCAACAACTTCAGGGGAGCGTCCCATCCACTCGGTAAAAACAATGACTTGATTCTCCGAAAGGTCGGGAATGGCATCCACAGGCAAACGTGCCACAGCGACCACGCCAAAGCCGATGATGATGAGATATGCCAACAGCACGAGAAAACGATTGTTCGCGCTCCATTCAATGATATGTTCAATCATGGTATTTCGCTTGTTGGAGTGCGGAAATGTATTTCCGTATTTCCGCAATGAGTTGGCAAAGGCGGAGTTAAAATACGGCGGAGTTAAAATACGGCGGAGTTAAAATTCCGCACTCCGTTTTTTGTCGTTCTGAGACGCAGGGCATTGGTCAGCACCGAGACAGAACTCATCGCCATTGCTGCCGCCGCTATCATGGGGCTTAACAGCCACCCCGTGAACGGATACAGCACCCCTGCCGCAAGCGGAATCCCCAGCACATTGTAAATGAACGCAAAAAAGAGATTTTGCTTGATGTTTGCCATCGTGCGCCGCGAAAGGTCTATGGCACGAACAACATCACGGAGGTCGCTTCGCATGAGCGTTATCGAAGCGGCTTCCATGACAATATCTGTTCCCGCGCCAATGGCTATCCCAACATTTGCTTGAGCAAGAGCAGGTGCGTCGTTGATGCCGTCGCCGACCATTGCAACTATTTTTCCTTCGGCTTGAAGCTGCTTGACAATGGTGGCTTTGTCCTGCGGTAAAACTTCTGCGAACACCCGCTTGATACCGACGTGCGCGGCGATTGCTTCGGCTGTTGTGCGATTGTCTCCCGTAAGCATCACCACTTCAATTCCTCGTTTCTGCATTGCCTGAACCGCCTCGCGTGAGGTTTCGCGCACGGTATCGGCAACGCCTATCACAGCGACGATGATGCCGTTCACCGCCATAAACATCGTCGTTTTTGCTTCTGCCAAAAGCTCGACGGCGGTGGCTGTTGCCTCAGTATTAATCGGAATGTGGTGTAACTCCATCAATTTGGTATTGCCGACGGAAACGCTCTGTTCCGCAACAATGCCCATCGCGCCTTTGCCTTCGACTGCTAAAAAATCATGGACGGCAAAGACCGCATCTATGCTGTGAGCGGCGGCATAGTCCACAATCGCAGAAGCAAGCGGGTGTTCGGAGTGGTGTTCAAGCGAGACAGCATACTGCAGGGCATCTTTTAGCTGTATTGTATTCTTCAGCAGCACAAAATCTGTTACGACAGGCTTGCCCTTCGTGAGCGTTCCAGTTTTGTCTAACACCACGACCGAGATTTGATGCGCCTTTTCCAGACTTTCGGCATTGCGAATCAGAATGCCATTTTCTGCACCTTTGCCCGTGCCGACCATGATTGCCGTTGGCGTGGCAAGCCCCAGCGCACACGGGCAAGCAATAATGAGAACGGCAACAAAATTCACCAGTGCAAAGGGAAGTCGGGTATCGGCGGGCATGGCATTGAACCAGACAACAAAGGTGAGAATGGAAATCACAACCACCGTCGGCACAAACACACTACTAATCTTGTCTGCAAGCCGTTGAATGGGTGCTTTTGAGCCTTGTGCTTCTTCCACAAGTCGTACAATCTGCGCCAATGCGGTCTCTGCGCCGACGTTGGTTGCACGAAACGTAAAGCGTCCTGTTTTGTTTATTGTACCGCCGACAACCGCACTGCCGCTTGTTTTCTCTACGGGCAAACTTTCGCCCGTGAGCATGGATTCATCTACCGACGATGCGCCTTCAAGGATTTCGCCATCCGTCGCAATCTTTTCACCTGGGCGCACCACCACAACATCGCCGACGCGAACCTTTTCTATTGGAATTTCTTGTTCTTGACCATGCACCAACACCCGCGCCGTTTTTGCTTGCAAGCCGATAAGTTTTTTGATGGCGGTAGAGGTTTGTCCTTTTGCCTGTGCTTCCAAGATTTTTCCCAACAAAATGAGTGCGATAATTGTTGCCGTTGTGTCGTAATACACTTCCGCTCTCATGCCGTGTTGCTCAAAGAGCCTCGGCGCAAGCGTCGCAACAACACTGTACGCAAAAGCTGCGCCTGTGCCAAGCGCGATAAGCGTGTCCATATTGGCGGTGCGATGCAAAAAGGTGCTGTATGCCGAAACGTAGTATTCGCGCCCGCTATAGAGCAGCACAGGCAGCGTAAGCGCAAGCAAGATAACGTTCAGGGCTTGCATTCCGATTGTTTCGTGGATAAAATGCTCCACGCTGGGAACAAGCATCGTCATTGAAAGCGGCATGATGACTGCCGCCATTGCCACAGCAACGATAAAACGGCGTTTGAGCGCAGTGTATTCGGCAATCTTGCGGGCTTCGATGGCTTCAGCTTGGGCGGCACGATTTTCGTTGTGTTTCAGTTCTTGTGCGCCATAGCCTGCATTTTCTAGCGCAGTGGTCAGGGCAGTAATGTTCACAACCGAAGGTATAAACTCGACCGTCGCTTTTTCGCTTGCAAGATTCACTGCTGCTCGCTGTACGCCATGCGTCCCAGAAAGTGTGTCCTCTACAAAAGCAGCACAGGAAGCGCAGTGCATACCAGTAATTTCGAGCGTTGCCGTAGCGTGTTGATGGTTTGTCGTCATTGCTGTTCTCCGAAAAATGGAGCACGGAATTTATTCCGCACTCGCACAGGTAGGGGAGGCAGTGTTGAGCTTGTTTTCCGAGTGGAATTTATTCCGCACTCCGTTGGTATCAGGCAAGAGAACGTATCTGCCTTTGGCGACGTTGCCAAGTTCTGCGTTTATTGCTTCTGTTTCAAGGTGCTTCGTCATGGTTATTTCCACGCGGGAGTATGGCTGAAGTTCCGTTGTGACGGCGGTAATGCCTTCAATGCCGCTTAAAATCCGTGTAACAGTTCGCTCGCAGCCAGAGCATGTCATACCAGGGATTGCAAAAGAACGGGTCATGGTTATTTTCTCCAAAATGGTGTAACGAAAAGATGAATAGTCGGTACAAAATTACCATTGTTCGCATTGCCAAATCTTATACAATCCCAACAAAGATTTGCATAATTCGGTGCGGAGTGCGGAATGTTAATATTTTAATTCCGCTTTTCTCCCCAGTTTTTTGCGGAATTACAAATTCCGCACTCCAATTTCTTCAAGCGGGATGCGGTATTGATGCGCTCGTGTCCGCTTAAATTCCGTTGGTGTGAAGCCTGTTGTTTGCTTAAATTGCCGCGACAGATGCGCGGGGCTGCTGTACCCAAGTTTATAGGCAATTTCGCTGGCGGAAAGTTCGCCGTAGGTGAGCAATTCCTTCACGCGCTCAATCTTTTGCAAAATGAAATATCGTTCAATCGTCAAGGCTTCCACTGACGAAAATATATGGCTGAGAGCAGCGTAATCTCTACCAATGCGCTTTGCAAGGATGCCCGAAAGATTTTCTCCCAGTTCACTCAGTTCGTCGGATTGCGCGAGTTCGATGATGACCGTTTTGACCATTTCCACAAGTTTCGCGCTTTCTGTTTCCAGGAGTTCAAAGCCGTTTGCGTGGAGACGCTCCCGAATTGCTGCCGTATTCACGTCAGTCTCTTTAAGAATTGCCTCGCCAAGCCCAACACGCTCTACGTGGAGACCAAGCGCAGTAAGCTCTTCCTGGACAACATGAATGCAGCGTGAACAAACCATGTTTTTGATGTACAGTGTTGTAGTCATGATGCTTAAAAATGAAATAAAGTGGAGAAGCAGTGCAAATATAGGAATTTCGCAACCCCGAGCGTATTGGAGTGCGGAATTTAAATTCCGCACTCCACGTCATTCCACGTATTGTGCGAAAGTCCTAAAATATAACAATATAACAAAATGTATTTCTGTATGCAGGGGGAGCAGGTCTATTTTTACTTTATTCCCAACAACACAAAACCCTTGTAAAACGTTGATTTTACAAGGGTTTTGTGTATAAAAAAGTGCAGAAGGTGGGTGAAACGACCACATTCCGCACCCCTTCAACAGCGCATGATTTCTGAAAAGTATGATTGAGTATGTTGCTCATTATTGCTGCTTTTTAGCGGGAGTTTAGGACGTGATTAGGACGCGAGAATGCGAAATAATTGCGTCCATTTCCTGAATTTCCAATGCTTGTAAGTAATGTTCGCTTTGGACACGGGTTGTGTGTCCGACAATCGCAGCAACGACATCCGAGGGCAACCGCTCTTGCTTTATCCAGTAATTTTCTCGCATCTTGCGAATGCTGTGAAAATTTCGCCCGTCGCCCGGAATCCCTAATGTTTCTAACGCTTGGCGTATCCATAACTCTAATTTCGCATAACTTGTCCACACAAATAACTTTCCTTTGTTTACTTCGCGGTATTCCTCGCAAAGCCTCACAATCTCGCGCACTTCGGGAAAAGATTTCAATGGGAACTTTCTATCTCGTGCGCCCTTGCCGTGAATCAAAATGAAGTCCTCGCTTATATCCGACCAATGAATACCTAACGCCTCATTGATGCGTACAGCCGTCGTGCCAACAAACTTCAAGAGCAACACAAACTGCTTCTTATCTCGATTTTTATCTAACCGCGCTTTTGCTGAAGGTGGTTTGGTCTCGAAATACTCCACAATACGCTCATACTCTTCCATCGTAAACGTCTTCACATCTTGCTTCACCTTTTTCGGATACATGGATTTTTTCACAGGACTGCGTGAACAATAGACTTTATCTAAGTTAGTTTGGTGGTTCAGTTCAAAAAGTTGAAATTGCATGATGAACTACCAAACATTACAAAAGAATCGTCGGCAATTCA
>RDXM01000194.1 GCA_004292595.1 Candidatus Kapaibacterium sp.
TGCCAGTCTTTGCTTATAGGGGACATGTAATCATGCACCCAAACTGCCGAAGGCGTTACACCTCTCATGCGCAGCTTAATCAAGGGTAGGTGTCCAATCATATGGCTCCGGGCAAAATACCGCTAGATTGCTTTGCAGGCGATGCACCAGCAACCCAATCAGCCTTAAATCCAACCCATCCCCTAGCACAGCATTCAGATAGGGCGTCTTCCATAGACCATCCGGCTTTGTCAGCTTCACGCTTTATGCCATCAATGGCTGATTGCGTTATCTCTGCTCTCTTTGCTTTCCGGTGTTTTTTGAAGTCTTGCCAAACTCGAGTCGATACGCCTTCAGGCGATGCAACTTCAGTTGCTCGGTTTACTGTTTCTGTTTTAGTTACGGTTACGGTTACGGGTAGAAGTGTGCGCGGGTTGCATACATCTGCGTACATCTGCATACATCCGTCTAAATATGCTGGAAACTTGCTTTCCTTTGAGCGTGGAACGTTGTCCCACTTGAGAATTTGAAGAAACGGCTTTAAATCAACAAAGTAAACCATTAACAAACCGGCTTCGCAAAGTTCCCTTAATGCTTCTTCACAATGCTTCTGAGTAAATTTTTCTTTGATAGGAAAGCATTGGCTTTTTATCATTGCGGGCCTAGCGTCAAAACGCCCAAAGTCGTCCACCGTTACAAGCAAACGGTAAAACATGACTTCAGCCATTGGAGAAAGGCCGTCAATAAGTTCACTATCCCGAATTCCGGGCTTTAAATATCTTGTTGGCATAGCATTCCAGTGCTCCAGTGAGAAAAGAACTACCGCCGGTGCTGGATTCACTTTTCGCTAGGCTCATGACTTCCTAGCTAGGCGGGTTCTGTGGTGATATTTTAGCAGACTATGGCTTGCGAGTCACTACCCGATAGACATAAAACCAGCGCCCGTTATCGGGGTAGCGCTTGGATTTGATTAGCTCTTCGTTGCGTACAAGCTGCTCACTTATGCGCTTCCATGGGCAGGTAGATAGCCCCGCCTGTTGTAGCTCAAGGGTGGACATGCCGCGCTTTTTAAGCAGGGCGATGAGTTTGCGGCCTTGGGTGGTTTTCATGATGTCACCTTATGGAAAACACCTTGAGCGTCAAGATAACCCTTGCGGTCTTTGATCTGCTCATAGGCAGCGTCAAGGCAGGTTACAAGGTCTAGGTCAGCCGTAGCGCACCCGATAATCAGAGTAACCAGAATATCGCCGTATGCGTCGATCTGGGCGGTTCTGTCGCCTTTGTGGATGGCTTCGATTAGCTCCGTCACTTCCTCCAGCGTTTTAATGGCTTGCGCCATGTTGTTGGAGTTTTGGACGATGCCTCTAGCCTCGCCCCATTGGACTACTTTCATCTCTGTTTGTGAATAACTCATACTAATTCCTTTACGTCTGGAAAAATGTTCCACTCTTTACGGCGGCGCTTAGACAATTCCACATACTTTTGATATGCGGCGCTCTTTGTAGGGCTGAACCCTAGACCCTTGCACCAGTAGTCATTGCGCAAGAATGTTTTGCAGACCTTGCGCCAGCTAGGAACCTTACCGGCGCTTTCTAGGCGTACCTCTGCACTGTCTGGAATGCCCTCACCATATCCACGCTTAGACCACCATTTGATGTACACAGCGAGCTTGTTTTTGTAATGCTCGGATGTGCGCGGAGGCATGGTGCTTAACAGGTGATTAGCGAAGCTCTCATAAGTGTGACCGTTAGGCAATGAGATATGATGGTTTCCCAATACCGCGCCCTTCTCATTACAGTAAAGCGCACCAGTATTTGCACCGGCAACACGCAAGCAAACTTTGGCCCACATTGCAGGCTCAACGACTTGATACAACCAGAGACCTTTGCGGGCCTCATCTCCAAAAGGCTCACAAATACGCATCTGGCTGATTTTTAGACCAGCTTGGTACATGCGGTCATAAAGTTTGTTGTATGGCTTCTGAGCCTTGCCAAAGTACGTCCAAATGTCTTCTGTGCGCCAGTCATAGATTGGGTACACATTCCACACGTCGGCAATGGCGTTAGTAGTCCACG
>RDXM01000195.1 GCA_004292595.1 Candidatus Kapaibacterium sp.
CAATGGTATGCCGAAATCCGTTATTCGACAAGCCGCTTAAAGTTGTTGAACAATGAAGTATCGGGGGTCATCTGTTTTTTGATTTATGCAACAAAGCCACTGCATCCTTCAAAAAATTGTGCAAAAAAGAATGTATTTCGAGAATTATTTCCAGAATTGTTTCATTGTTCTGCACAAAATTATGCGAAAAAAGGAGGCAAGTTTTGCGTTTGGGGCAAATGGAAATGGCTTTGGGGCAAATGGCTACAACCCCAGACCAATACAGGAGTTTGGGGTGAATGGTAAAGGGTAAATCTAGCGTTTGTGGCGAACGGTTAGCTGCGCGGGAGGTGGTGCAGTTTGTCTAAAACATCGTTTTGAAGCGAACGGGAAACGGGAACAACAAAATCCAACAATGGCAAGTGCAATTTATATCCTTGTGCGTTGCCAGAAACTTTTTCTACGTGCGGAAGCTGCACAATGTAGGATTTATGGCAGCGAAAAAACTCAGTTCGGTGCTGAAGTTGCTCTTCCAACGACTTCAAGGTTGCACGAAAAAGAATTTTTTTGATGCTTTCGGAAGATTCATAAAACAACGTTACATAATTGTCTCCCGCTTGAATGCAGAGTATTGATGCGGGGTTCAGCTCATATTGCTCTTTTTGGCTCGAACCAAATATTACAATGAGTTTTGGAGTAGCCTGATTTTGTGCGGCATTGACGGCACTTTCCTCTTTTCGCTCCTCAATGCCAGAGGTAATTTTGCTTGCCCGCTCTACGTGCGTTTTCCAATATTTCCGCTCCAAAACAAGTGTCAGAACGACAATCGGCACAAGACCAATTAGTGCAGTCCACAAAAGAAAATTGATAAATGCTTGTATTCCAATAGTCAAAGAAAAAATATATCGGGAATACAGGAAATTTGCCACGCCAATACTAAGAACATGGATGAGCGTAAAACTAATATGCTTTCCCACATTCCACGATTCTTCGTCAAAATAGCGTGGAAAAATCCGCTCCCACGTAAAATAATTGAATACCATTATCACAAAGGTAATCACCCCGTAAAATGCGATAATTCCTTGTTTCCATTGGCTTTGTACGCGGGATAAACCAAAAGGCTCGGCAAGAAGCAATATAGTCGTTATCGTTATGCCAAACATCCCCGCCGTCAGGAAACGCTTTGATGCGGTTGTTTCAAAAGGAAATGGACGCTTGAGCAAGCCAACGAGTCCTGTTGAACGGACTCCTGCTGCTGGGTTTGGAAGAAAATTTGGTGCGTTTTCCATTGAAATTTTGGTAAAAATCTTCAAAAGTATGAAACGAAAAACGAAACAAAAAAGAGACGCTGCTGGGCAACGTCTCTTGGGAGAAGTTTCTTTTTGGAGAAACGATTATTTACAACAAAAATTGTATTGTCATTACGACCTCTTTGTTACATCCCTGAAGTAGAAGCATGAGCGGAAATAACTTTGCGATAGGTATCGCGGTCGAGTTCGCGGAGTTCCAAACTCACGATACAATGCCGCTCGTGCAACGAATCTTGAAATTCATCTTTCAAAACACCAATCATTTTTTCGCTCAATTTTTCGCGCATTTCGAGCGTTCTGCCCGACAAAATACCCACTTCGCAATGCACAAAGGCATGGTGCGCTGCGCCATCGGCGATAAAAAAGTTATCGGCGGAATACACACGGCTTTTGATGTCGTTCAGGGCGAAAACGCCAAAATCCATCATTACGTCGTGGAGTTTTTTCAAAACGCTCTTAAAATCGGACTTCTCGACAACATTTGCAGAGTGTTCAAGAATAATGTGTGGCATAATAACAAGGAAAGTGAAAGTGTTGTAAAAGGAATTGTTGAATAATTGTTGGCAATGATAGTTTATAGCTCAACTGTCTTTGTATCAACTATCAAATGTGAATCACCCCATGCCTAAAGGCAGGGGCTTCTTGGTTCAACGACGTGGACGCTTCCACAGTCTCCCCAAGCGTTTATTCGGGCAATTCCTGCCCTATTGGTGCTTCTAACGTTATGAAGCACC
>RDXM01000053.1 GCA_004292595.1 Candidatus Kapaibacterium sp.
GATACAGGGCGTTGTAGTTCGCCCAGTATGCTGAGAGCTTTGGCTTGACCGTACAAAGTAACAGCTTGACACATTTGTCTATGCTTTTACAAACTATATTCCCTGACAATCTCTTTTCGACGAATGTTTTGACCAATGCACTTTTTCTGGTATTGCCCATGAATTTTTCCTCCGAATCCTACACGCCCTCCGAGAAATTTCAGAAGGACGCAACCTTCATTTTTGAATGCTTCTACGATGTTCTGACCGAACTCGGTGAAAAAGAGCTTGCTGCCTTGCTTCCTTGGCAACAAATCGGACAGGATATTGCCACCGGAGCCGCATCAAACCTTGCGACGCACCGCGTGGAAATTCCGCGCCGAATGCCGCAAATGTACTCAATCGCCTTCCAGCTTTTGAACATGATTGAAGAAAATATTGCAGTGCAGTACCGGCGCAAGCAAGAGCGTGAACATGGCGTGGGTGCTGGACGCGGGCTGTGGCAAAATGTTTTGAATGGCTTGAAAAATGCGGGCTTGACGGGCGAACAAATTGCCGAAGTTTTACCGCACATCCACATCGAACCAGTGCTGACCGCGCATCCGACCGAAGCAAAACGCGCAACTGTGCTGGAGCATTACCGCGAAATGTATTTGCTGCTCGTCAAGCGCGAAAACCAGATGTGGACACCCTTCGAGCGCGAAGTGATTCGCCGCGATATTTGCTCCGCGCTTGAGCGGCTCTGGCGCACGGGCGATATTTTCTTGGAAAAGCCTGATGTCGGCTCGGAACACCGAAATATGCTGCATTACTTGAAAAAGATGTTTCCCGAAACGCTCACCGTCATGGACGCTCGCTTTCGAGAAATCTGGCAGGAATGCGGCTTCGATCCTGGCTTGCTAACCGCACAAAATGGCGCACCGCGTGTTTCCTTCGGTACGTGGGTGGGCGGCGACCGCGACGGGCATCCGTTTGTAACGGCAGAAATTACCCGTACCACGCTTCGGGACTTGCGTTTGAATGCCTTTATCGTGCTGCGGCGGTATATTCTCGACCTTGCCGTCAAGCTCAGTATTTCGGGGCGAATGCACACGCCCGTCGAGACGCTCCGTGCAAAAATTGCCGAATACACCGAGCTTCTGGGCGAGCGCGGAAAAGCTGCCGCCGCCCGCAATCAAAACGAGGATATACGCCAGTTTCTGAACCTCATCATGGCGCGTTTGCCTGTGGATGTGCAGCGCGAACACGCTACGCAGCTCAACGACCACACGGGCGCGTACCGCTACGCTTCCGAACTTGAGGCGGATATTTTGTTGCTCATGGACGCGCTCGAAAGTATAGGTGCGAAGCGGCTTGTAGAGCATGAAGTCTCGAAAACCTTGCGAGCCGTGAAAACATTCGGCTTCCACCTCGCCGTGCTGGACATCAGGCAAAATAGCGCGTTCCACGATAACGCTGTGGCGCAGTTGCTGAAAAGCGCGGGTGTGCCGAATGGTGAACATTTTGCGAATTGGTCGCACGAGGAACGTATGAATTTTTTGCGCAAAGAACTCGCCTCGCCGCGTCCTTTCGCGCTTTCGGGGGCGCGAATTGGCAAGGAAGCAGATGCGGTGCTGGATTGCTACCGCGTCGTGCGCGACCACTACGACGAATACGGTGCGGCGAGTTTGGGCGCACTGATTGTGAGCATGACGCGGAATGTGTCGGATTTATTCGTCGTGTATTTGCTTGCCCGCGAAAGCGGACTTGCCTTCAATACCGCACAGGGACTAGTCTGCCGCTTGCCCGTTGTGCCGCTTTTTGAAACGATTGACGATTTGCAAGGCAGTGCCGATATTGTGCGGGAATTCCTCGACCACCCAATAACGGTGCGGAGTCTGGCGTTTATTCACAAAGAACCAACGCGGATGTTTCAGACAGAACGCCCTGTGCAGCAAGTAATGGTGGGCTATAGCGACAGCAACAAGGACGGCGGCATTTTAGCAAGCCAGTGGAATTTGTACAAAGCGCAGCAAGCAATCGCGCAGGTTGGCGAGGAATACAATCTCGACATCCGCTTTTTTCATGGACGCGGCGGCACGGTTTCGCGCGGCGCAGGTCCGATGAATAGTTTTTTGGAAGCCTCACCACCACTTGCTTTGACGGGAAATTTCCGCATGACCGAGCAGGGCGAAACGATTGCGCAGAAATACTCGAATCCCCCAACAGCCGCATACAATCTGGAGTTGATGTTGGCAGGCGTTACCAATGCGACCTTGCGCAACAAGCATGGATTGAAACGGCAGCACCTCTTCGACCCGTTTCTGGGGCATTTCGCCGATTACAGCCGCAAAGTGTATGAATCGCTCATCCACGCGCCTGATTTTATGACCTTTTACGGGCAAGCCACGCCAATAGACGCGCTGGAGCAAAACCGCATCGGCTCGCGTCCCTCGCGGCGCACAGGCAATCGCACGTTGGCTGATTTGCGGGCAATTCCTTGGGTGTTTGCGTGGAATCAGTCGCGGTACTACATTCCAAGCTGGTTTGGCGTTGGTTCGACCTTGGAAATGCTGATGACCGAGCAATCAGACTACTTCGAGCGTGTGCGCACTGCCTTGCCAAATTGGACGCTCTTGCAATACGTGTTGGGCAACGTCGAAACAGGTCTTGCCTCCGTAAACACCGACGTAATGCGGCTCTACGCGGATTTGGTCGAAGATGCGGGCATTCGTGAACGCTTTTTCTCCATGATTTTGAGCGAATACGCCCGCACTCGCACGATGCTCACGATTTTGCTTGGTGGAAAATTCGAGGAACGCCGCCCAAAGCTGCATATTTCCTTGCATCTGCGCGACCAAGCACTCGGTATTTTGCATCGGCAGCAAGCCGCATTGTTGCGTCAATGGCGCGAACAGCAGAAAAACGGCGACACCGAAGGCGCAGACAAATCGCTGATGGATTTATTTATGACGATAAATGCCATTTCAAGCGGGTTGCGGAATACGGGTTGAGAACAAAGAAGCGAAGTGCATCACAAATATACTTTTTTCATCGGCAATCTCTGGTGAGCGATGTTCAAAAGTTTGATGAGAATTTTGTATATTTGTGAGCAACGGCAAGGCTTCAGCTAAAGAATGGCAGCAGGAATGCGCCAGTGTTGTTTGAGCCTTTCTATCCCTTTATCAGGATGCTAATTTTTTATGACGATACCCGATGGCGAAATATTCCGCACCGCCCGCCAGCAGCGCAATTTAACGATTGACGAAGTAGCCAAGCGAACAAAAATTGGTGTGCGCGTGATTGAAGCGATTGAAAGCGGTAATTTTCAGGCATTACCGCCGACGTATATGCGCTCGTTTGTGAAAACATATTCGCAGTTTCTGGACGTGCCAGAGCCAGATTTTTCAATGAACGAAGGCAAAATAGCAGAGCGATTTCAACCAAAGCACACGGAGGTTGTTTCGCCGCTTTCGATACCAGAAAATGTATTTACGCCAGCGTACTTTTCCGACCAAAGCGCACGAAACCGACGGATTCTCACGATTATTTATTCCGTTGTTGGTGGTTTGATTGCGGCTGCGGGCTATTTAATGATTGCCGCACCGAAAGTCCCAACCAAACCCGATGACACCATGATTACACGCCCGTTGCGCATTATTGCCGAAACAATTAAACCTGGCTCTACGCTTGATTCTACAACGCTTGCACGGCAAGTTCTGAGTGACAGCCTCGTGCTGGAAGCCCGTGCCGAAGAAAGTGTGTGGTTGAATGTCGTGATGGATAAAAAGCACAGCGAGCAAATTACGTTGGAGTCTGGCAAAAGCTACCGTTGGTCAGCAGAAAAGCAATTATCGCTCGCGCTTGGTAATGCGGGCGGTGCAGTGTTCACGCTCAATGGTCGTCCACTGGCAAAGTTTGGTGAGCGTGGCGAGGTGGTGCGCGATGTGCGTATTGCCCGCGATGCACAACGCCGCGAAGTTATTGCCTCTTCAAACTACCCAACGATTATTCGCAATATTGACGGTTCCCTTGTGAAACAGAATCCGCCAGTAGCCTCAGATGCCGCACCAAATCTTGCTACCAAGCCCGCTACGGTCAATACTTCTCCGCCAAGCACACCTGCTTCGGCGCGTCCAAATACAAGTAGCACTGCTCCAAATAACGCCGCTCCAAATAACGCCGCTCCAAATAACGCCGCTCCAAATAACGCCGCTCCAAATAACGCCGCTCCAAATAAAGCTGCATCGCCGAGCATTGCTGCTTCTTTACCAAAAACTGTATCGTCAAATGTTGCCAAACCAGATTCCGTAAAACCCAAACCACGCCTTGTCGTGCGGCGAAAAGAACCAGCAACAGTGATTGTTCCCGTTGTTCCAAACGTTGCGCCACCAAAACCGCAGTTTGGAAAGATTCAAATTCCTGCGCCGAACCCGATAAAAAACAATTAAAAAATCGTGAGACTTGAGCTGCAACACAATGTGCAACAACAGGCGTGTTTGTAGATTGAAGCCAGAAAAGCAGCTTCGAATATTTTTATTGATTGCAACAACAATTTCCCATGAATGTTTCTTTTTATACACTTGGCTGCAAGCTCAATTATGCAGAAACCTCGCAGCTTCAGCACGTTTTTGAGCAAGCTGGACACGCCGTTGTTCCTTTTGGTCAGCCAAGCGATGCGGTCATTATCAACACGTGTACGGTAACCGAGAATGCCGACAAAGAATGTCGGCAGATTATTCGCCGTGCGCTGCGCACCTCGCCTGAGGCATTTGTGGGCGTTACGGGCTGCTATGCACAGTTGCAACCCGAAGAAATTGCCTCGATTGAGGGCGTTGATGCGGTGTTTGGGGCGAAAGAAAAATTTAAGATTCCGAGCCTTGTTGAAGGTGTTGCCGGCGGCTTTCGGAAGTTTGCCACGCCGCATTGCTTTGTGGATGAATTGGACGGCGATATTGAGTTTGTCGAAGCACATTCGAGCCAGACCGATAGCCGCACACGGGCATTTTTGAAACTTCAGGACGGCTGCAATTACAAATGTAGTTTTTGTACGATTCCGCTCGCACGCGGAAAAAGCCGCGCAATGGAATTTAGTCGTATTCCCGAAAAAATACGCGAGTTGGAGCGAGCAGGCTATTACGAAGTTGTGCTTTCGGGCATCAACTTGGGCGACTATCGCGCTTCGACGGGCGAAGAATTTACCGATGTTGTGCGAGCGATTGAAGCACTGCAACCAAACCTGCGTGTTCGTATTTCGTCTATTGAGCCGAATTTGCTGACGAATGAAATTATTGATATTATCGCTCAATCGCGGGTATTTTGTCCGTCGTTTCATATTCCCTTGCAAAGCGGTTCGCCAGAGATTCTCCGCCAAATGCGCCGTCGTTACAAAGCCGACTACTATGCCGAGCTTGTTCATCGCATACACTCTGCCATGCCCGATGCCGCGATTGGCGTGGATGTGATTGTTGGCTTTCCAACGGAATCCGATGCTTATTTTGAAGAAACATTCCAATTTTTGCACGAACTTCCCGTGTCGTATTTGCACGTGTTTTCGTATTCGGAACGAGAAAATACGCCTGCTGCCGAACTGAGCGCACACGGCGGTAGCGTTCCGGCGCACAAACGTGCAGAACGCTCGAAGCAGCTTCGCACCTTGTCGGCAAAGAAAAAACTCCATTTCTACCACGAGCAAGCAAAAAGCCTCAACGCCAGCAACCATGCGGCTTTTGGGGAGCGCATTGTTATTCCCGAGCAACGCAACGCCGAAACGGGCTTGTGGTCGGGCTGGACGGAAAATTATGTTCGTGTTGAATTTGCAGCCCCGCATCTGCTCGTGCAAGCTCCCGTGCGGGTTCGCTTGCAGGAAGTGAATCCAGCAACGAGTGGCGAAACCATGCTGGCCGAATATGTAGGGCAAGTGCAGCGCGAAGCCAGTCATCATGCGGCTTACATCCCGATTATGGCGTAAATCACGGCGTAAATTTTCCGTAGCAGTGTGTTTATATTGCACAACTTTTTCGCATTCTATTTTTTCTCATCTTTTACCCAACGCGCTATGTCTCATATTCTCTCCAAAACGCCGCAGCAATCGGAAGTCATTATGACGGAGCTTGTTCTGCCCAATGATACCAATATGCTCAATAATCTCTTAGGCGGCCGACTGATGCACTGGATAGATATTGCGGCTGCGCTGGCATCGCGGCGACACGCAGGGCGCATTTGTGTAACGGCATCGGTGGATGAAATTAACTTTGATAGACCTCTACATTTAGGGGATGTCATAAAGCTGTATGCCTGTGTCAATCGCGCTTTTCGTACTTCGATGGAAGTGGGCGTAAAAACGACCCGCGTCGAAGACGATGGCGAGGTCGTTGCCAATACTGCCTACCTCACCTTCGTTGCCCTTGACGAAGATCGCAAGCCAATGCCAGTGCCTGCGCTTATCCCGCAAAGCGAGGACGAAAAACGCCGCTTCGATGAAGCGGGGATGCGTCGTGAAACCCGATTGCGCCACCGAGAAAATATCAGCACCTTGCGCGAACAGCTTCATTCCGCGCAGGGCGCGTAACGGTGTTGTGTTTTTAGTCGTCTTTTTGCAAATCCCTTTTTCTTTATTGCTTACCTTTGAAATACTGATGAAACCTAATGCTTACGGAAAAATCCGTACCGAGTTCGAGAAACTTTCTCCCAAAGACCAACGCGAATTGTTGGCTGAATTGACCGCTATTGTCAATAGCAATGCAAATCCTATTACCGAGCTTGCAAACTACGTGCAAAAGACATTTGGTGGTAATTTAACAACGGAAATTTGGACCGAAGGTACGGCGCACTTGCCAACGGTATATTGTAAATTAGTCTTGCCCAATGGCGTGGAATACACAGCATCGGGAAAAAATCAAAAAATGGCGAAAAACCTCGCTGCCGAGCGAGCCTTGCAGGATTTGAAAAAAGAGGAAAAAGAAGAAAAAGAGGAAAAACAGGAAAAAAAGAAGTGAGCAGAATTGTGTGTCATCTCTTCACTGCCAGCGTCATTCCTTCGCCAATCGGCACAAGGCAGCCCGAAAGCTCAGGATGCTTGGAAATGGCGTGGTTAAAGGCACGGAGAGCTTGTACGGTTTTGTCGGTGGAATTGGCATCAAAAACATTGCCCCAAGCGAGCGTGTTATCGCCACACAGCATACCGCCTTTGCGAAGAAGCGGCAGCGAAAGCTCCAGATAGCGCACGTAGCCTGCCTTTTCAGCATCAATGAACACAAAATCAAATTCATGCTCAGGGCGAAAATTTTCGAGTAGGTGCTTGGCATCGCCCGCATGAACTTCGATTTTATGCGGTATTCCAGCCTCTTCTGCTTTTTGGCGAATGAATTCTGCCCGCGTTGGTTCTTTCTCGAAGCAGACCACTTTTCCATCCTCTGGCAATGCCCGCGCCATACCGATTGCGGAATATCCCGCGAGGGAGCCAATTTCCAGCACAAAGCGAGCATTGATGCCGCGTAGAAGTGTTTGCACGAAGGCAAGCTGCTCTGGTGCAATGTGAATAGGCGGCATTCCGACGGCTTCACCGTCGGCTTTGAGACGGCGCAGGAAGTCGTCTTCGGCGGGAAAGGTCGCGCAAATATAGTCGTGGAGCGGTTTGGTGAGAGCGGTGTATTTCATTTGGAGTTTTGAGTGCTAAGTTTTAATGAGACCGAGTTCCTTGAAACAGCGCAAAATTTTGCAAAATCAACACGTAGCACTCAAAACTCATCACTGACTTACGGGCGCGAACCCAAGCGCACATTCACATTGACACCATTGGCAGGCAAATTATCCAAAAAGACCTGCAAGCGAGCAATGGTGCTGTCCAGACGGCGATTAAACTCTGCATCGTAAATGAACTTGTGAATAAGGTTGTCCTTGTTTTTTGCATCGCTCACAAATCCATCCACATTCTTCACCAAATCATCCACATTCGCAACCGTTTTATCGCCTGTTGTGATGAGCTTTCGTGCTTCTACCAGCGTAGAATCGAGCTGCACGACGAGTTTATCTACTTTCGGCGAGTTTGTTTTCACCAACTGCCGTAGTTCGTCAGTCGTCGCTGTGAGGTCATTCACGATAGTATTGATACCGCTTTTGTTTTGCTTGAGGAGAACATTCGCGGTTTCGGCGGCTTCAGTGAGATTGGTAATTGCTCGGCGGGCATCGCTGACAACCTTCCCATCCGCTAGTAAATGCGAGCCTTGCGCGGCAATGGTGTCTAAATTTCGCACAATGTTTTTCAAATCGGGACCGACTTCGCCAATAATCGCAATCAAATCAGCAATATCGCCCGTATAGATGCCACGAATGGTGTCTTGCGCCAAGAGTGCGTCGTTGCTTGTTCCGGGTGTGATTTCAATTTTGCGTCCGCCTGTAATTTCCAGAATCATGATTTTCGCAAGCGCGTCTTTGCGCAAATCCGCAATGTTGTCAATCGAAGCGGTAATTACCACGCCGCCCTGCACGGGCTGAACAGCAGTAACCGCGCCACGTTTCACACCATTGACCAAAACGGGAGAAGCAATTTCCACGCCGCCAGAGGACGACATTTTCATTGTGATAGCGGTAAAGCTCGTTCGCGCAAGAATGCCCTTCCCAATGATGATTCCCGCAATCAGCAAAACGCCAGAAAGAAGCGTAACCGCGCCAACTTTGACTTCAGCAGAAAGACCTTTATTCACAAAAAACCTATGGAGCAAAAGGATAAAAAAAGCCCGTGTCTGGGCTGGATTTGGTGAGAATGCCGATAAACACGCCGTCAAATCTACGAAATATCGTCCGCACCTCAAACAAAAAACCTCACGCAAAGAAGTGCTTGAAGAACGTGAGAATGCCGATGCCCAGCATAATACGATAGACCACAAAGATAGTTGTGGTACGGGTTTGGAGGAATTTGAGCAAAAAGGCAATCGACGCATAGCCGCTCACGCCCGCAACGAGCGTCGCAACGCCGAGCGTCAGAATATCACTGCCCTGAAATGTGGCTGAAGAACCAAGCACGGTGCGGAGTTGGAGCATTCCGCTTGCAAACACCGCAGGAATACTGAGCAGGAAGGAAAAACGCGCTGCCACCTCGCGCTGCAAGCCACAGAATAAGCCCGCCGTAATCGTCGTGCCAGAGCGCGACGCGCCCGGAAAGAGCGCGAGAGCTTGTGCCAAGCCCATCCACACGGCATCGCGCCATGTAACGTCGGCGGCAGTTCTGGTGCGCTTTCCAAGCCGCTCGGCTGCTTCTAAAATGAGCGCGAAAACGATGAGCGCACCTGCAATCAAGGTGGCATCTTTGGTGAGTGCGCTTTCAATCGCATTTTTGAAAAGAAGACCAAAAATGACAATCGGCAGTGTGCCGATAATCACGTACCAGCCAAATTTTGAATCCTGCGACTGCGCGTGAAAGCTTGTGCGAGCGAGATTTTCTGTGAAAAATGCCTGCCCAATGCGGTGAATATCCTGCGCAAAATACAGCAATACGGCAAGAAGTGTACCAAGCTGCATGACAGCAATCCAAGAAGTCCATGTTTCGGGATGTTCGGGAGAAATCAGCCCCATGAGCTTTCCAGCGAGCGTCAAATGCGCAGAGCTGCTCACGGGCAGAAACTCGGTCAATCCCTGCACGAGACCGAGAATAATTGCTTCTACAATCGTCATTGGTGAGTGGTGGTGGCGATGAACATATCAAAAAAGAACACCGCCAGACAGCAAGTATTGGTGCGTACTTCAGCCGTCGGGCGGTGTAGAATTTTACGGGAAAATGCTTGTAGGTACAAAATCATACAAAACTCTTGTAGGGCTGATAGAATCAGGCTTCAGTGGCACAGACATTCTTGTCTGTGGTTCTGCTTGAATCCTTTGGCTAACGCTCACAGACAAGAATGTCTGTGCCACGAGATGATTTTTTTGTATGATAAAAATATATTACAATGTTGTCGGCACAGTAAGCTCGGATGCGCGTTCGCCAAGATTCAAACGACCAATGTACGCATCGCGGTCGGTCTGATTCAAGTTTTTGTGCGCAATAATGCCCCAGCAGGTAGAAGAGCCTTGTGCGGCAATATCTACCGACCAGCGCAAGAACAGTTGCCACATACGGAACCACCAAATGCCGTAGCTACCGTTGATCTGCTCTTCGTTTTCAATCCAGTTGTAGTACCATTTGTGGATGGTGTGCGAGTAGTGAATACCAAGATTCTCGACGGTGTTTACTTCAAAGTTTGCATTCTGAAGCGAGTTCGACAAGAAGGCAAGCGGTGTGCTCGCGTCTGCGCCAGAGAAGATGTATTCGTTCATGTACAAGCCCCAGATGAGGTCTTCCCAGTGTTGTCCAGGCGTGAAGATACCTGGGTTTGCACGCAAGCCCGCCTGCTGGATGTAGAATTTACCGTCGTCCGCAAGTAAATCATAAATTTGATTGATAAAACGCTGGAACTTGCGAATACCAACGTGTTCGCCCATTTCCAAGCAGGTGATTTTATCAAATTTTTGCTTAGGAATATCGCGGTAATCCATGCGTAAAATTTTTGCTTTGCCTGTCATGCCATGGTCAGCGATTTGCTTCACAGCCCAATCGTGTCCTTCTTGTGCAATGGTTACGCCGGTTGATTGTGCGCCAAAGTGCTTTGCCGAGTAGGTGACAAGCGTTCCCCAGCCGCAGCCGATGTCCAAGTGGCGGTCACCCGCTTTCATATGGAGCTTTTCGCAGACCATTTGCATTTTGCGGTCTTGCGCTATTTCAAGCGTATCGGTTTGCATATCCGTCCAGAAGCCGCTTGTATAGACCATGCGCGGTCCCAAAAAGGCGCGGAAGAAGTCATTACCGCGGTCGTAGTGTTCGCGGACAATGCGCTCGTCTTGTTTTTTGGAGTGGATAAGCACTTCAGGCAAGAAGCGTGTAATAAGGAATTTGAAGTGGTGCGGTGTGAGCGAAAAGCTGAAGTAATCATGACGGAGTTTCATGAATTCTTCAAAACTTCCTTGAATGTCGATTTTCTGATTCACATAATCTTCGACAAAATGCCCAAAAGAGGGGCGTGCGCCGCTTTTGTAACGAGCGCGTGTTTCGGCGGTTTTTGGCACGATATAGTCCAATGCGCTTTGTTTCATAATCTCTGAAAGTTTGAGGGTATAAGGGAAATTGTTCCGAGAAGAACGGTTGATTTCAAATAATTAAGACGCTGGATATATGATAAATCCTTGCGTTCGCGTCATTATCAAAAAAACATAAGAGCCTGACAAATGACAAAAAATTTGCCAGACTCTTCTAAAAATTACTATACTAAAAATGGGTAAAAATTGCATATCGAAACGTGAAGGCGTTGAGATGTAGTCCACCTCAAAGGTGGACTACATCTGAAGCAACAAACCTTTTTCAGTATCAAGTAACTTTAATGATTTTATAGACAATTATAGTCGTTTATAGCTATTTCTACACGTTGTTTCTTTGATGCAAACATTGTATTTTGCGTGAAG
>RDXM01000054.1 GCA_004292595.1 Candidatus Kapaibacterium sp.
GTTGCTTGGCAATATCAGTGTAGGTAAGGCGATTTTTCATATGCTACAGAAATACGACCTTTGCCGCTCCTACAAAAATTATTCGGAATAAACTCTATTGAAGAAGCGGTGGATTGTGGAACGAACTTTTGCGTGGCTCTCTTCTGCACGACGTTTGACAAAAGATTATGAGCGGCGACCCGATTCGCACCAAGCATTTGTTGAACTCGCGATGATTCGCTTGTTACTTCGACGCTTGACGAAAAAATGACTTTTCAAACAGTCTCTTATACTCGGAAAAAAGATTATCCACTGGCTCGTCGTCCTCCGTTATGATGTGGCTAATATCAGGCTCGTAGCCTACCAGAGGCTCGGCGAGAACTTCATTGTCTTGCATGGTGTGCTCTCCTTGCTCTGTGATTGCGAAGCAAAAATTAACGAAAGAATATACGATATTTTCCCGTGTTCCTGAAACAAAAAACGCCGCTCCATTGTGGAATGAAGCGGCGTTGAAGAGAAATTTTGCGGAATCTTTTGGGAAGATTATTGCGGAATTTCCTATTGGTCAATTTCATTAACTGGTTTGGGCCAGCCTGCGGTGTACAAGCGGTCAATAGGACGCTCAACAGGAAGTTCTGCCAAACGGTTGAAACGTTTGTGGTCAACCCAACGGAAACCTTCAAAGAACAACGAGTAACGACGCTCGTACAGCAAGCGCGAAATCTGTGCGTTGCGGTCAGCACCAACGGTTGTGAGTGCTGGAGCATTCGACGCAGTGCGAACGCGGTTAATATCTGCCAATGCACCCGCGAGGTCAGGTGTTGCACCCAACATACGCGCTTCTGCACGAAGAAGCAAAAGCTCTTCATTACGAATAATGCTGGTCGGAGAGTTTTGTGTTGGGTAAAGATTGATAGCGCGTGGAGAAGACAAGCCTGCGCCGCTACCGATAGATGCTGGAACACGTACAACTGATGGAATAGCGCACTTGTTCAAGATGCGCAAATCCACAAGGCTGTCTGGATTATCTGAAAGGAAATTACGTTGTACCCACCAACGAAGGCTTGGTGCAGCAAGGTTTTGGAAGAACGGATTGCCGCCAATACCACCACGACCACGCGGCGGAACGTCCCCTGGCTGTGTGGAATAAACATGATTGATACCGAGTGCCATATCGGCTGCGGTATTGCCTTCACGAAGGAACGACGCGCCAAGTGCAGTCAAGCACGCAGCGTAATCGCCTTGATATGCAGCGCAACGAGCGCGAAGAGCGCGATTAACGCGAGCAAATTGTGCTGGAGTATCATAACCAGCAAAACCTGCACCGAGTCTGAAAGCAAAGGTATTACCAGCTTGTGCCAATGCTGTATTTGCTTCATCCAAAATGCGAGCAACTTCCGTTAACGACTGCTGATGAGTTACGAAAGGAGCTTTACGGTCAAGACGATATTCAATTTTGATACCTTCATCGTACCAAATGCCCGACAAGCGCATAAGTTCATGTGCCTGAATAGTTTTTGCAAAGCCTTCCAAACCTGCTCTTTGTTGAGCGTTAGGAAGTTTTGGTCCAAAATCAACAAGATTACGGCAATTCGCAATCGTGTAATACATTTGATTCCACGGAACGTTTACAACGAAAGCCGTGTTGTCAAGCTGATTCTGACCGATGGGCTGTTGCAAAATACGTGGGTCGTCGGCAGCAGAGGTGTACATCTCGCGCCCTGCAATACCGATAAATTCATTGATTTCCGTATAGCGGAAATTAGCAATAGTGCCTGTTACCAAAGATTGCAAGCCCGCAGTTTCTGGCGAAGGTGAGTTCGGGTCAGGAGCGGTGAAATTCTGGTCGCAGCTTCCCAGTCCGGCAGCAAGTGCTGTCATGGCAAAGCCAGCAGCAATCGCACGTCGCACAAAGGCAAAACGATTCAAAAATTGTGTTTTCATAGTGAAAAATAAATTGATGTTTCAAGAAGATAATTTCAAGAAAAAAACGGCTTAGAAACCAAGAGCAATGTTGAGGAAGAACGAGCGAGACGATGGGAAAGGAGCTACGTCCTGACCACCAGCAGTGATAGCGTTACCAAAGTTACTCACCTCAGGGTCATAGCCTTGATATTGTGTAAACATGAGCAGATTACGACCGCTCACACCAATACGCAGGAACTCAAAGGTTTCGCTGTTCAATGCCTGTTTATCAAAGGTATAATTAATGCTTGCTTCGCGGAATTTCACGAAAGAAGCATCTTGGATATACGGTGTTGTGCCGCCTTCACGCGAAGGCTTTGCTGCTTCTGCCAAAATTGCTGCTTGTTGTGCTTGGTCTTTCCACAAACCACCCTCAGCATAGAGAGCTTGCGTAAGATTTACAACGCTGCCGCCTTGTCGCCAGTCAATAAGGAAGTAGAAATTAAGATTGCCAATATTAAGGCTATTTGCAAAGCCAACTTGGAACAATGGGTTAGCATCGCCAGCAGGCTTCGAGCCATTGTATGCTCCTGTCACACCATTCGGTGTGCTTGGGGTAACGCCGAGATTTTGACGACCAAAAATCGCTGTTGGCGAAACACCTTCTTGAATACGGTTTGCACCATAGCCAGCACCAAACCCACCAGAATTGAAGGGCGGAACACCCAATTTTGTAATTTTGGCTACATTGCTAAAGAAGTTCACCGAAGGCTGCCATGTAACAAGCTCTGTGCGAACTGCGTTAAATTTCAATGATGCTTCAAAGCCAAGATTTTCCATCTCGCCAGCGTTTTCAAAGATATTCACAAAGCCTGATGATTGCGGCAATGCGCGAGAAAGAATGAGGTCGGTGATGTACTTGCGGAACGCGCTCAACTCAACAGCAATCAAACCTTCGCCAACGGTGAAATCTAAACCAACTTCAATTTCTTCTGCACGTTCTGGGCGAATTTCTGAGTTACCGCGACGTGATGCAAGCGCAAGACCGCTTCCCAAGCCAGAAAAGTTGTTATTGAGCGAAGAAAGCAAGTTGTATTTTGCCGAAATACTGTTTACTGGTGTACCCGCTTGACCGTACGCAGCGCGGATTTTGAACTGCGGAAGTACGCCTCTTACGTCATTCCAAAAATCAAACGCAGCAAGCTGTACCGAACCAGCTACTTTGGGGAATAAGAAGAAACGATTAGCATCGCCATTCGCGCTAGCAGCATCGCCACGCAAACTTGCCGTGAAAAAGAATTTACCGAAAATATCAATGTCTTCTTGAGCATAGAAACCACGGTCGTAACGATTGATAATCGTTTGAACGCTGGTTTGGCTTGCAGCACCAGTGAGGTTTTCCAGGTCAGACGGGAAGCCGTTGGAAACGTTTACAACGGAATTTGATTGCTGGTTCTCAAACTGTACGCCACCTTGTGTAGTAAAGGAAAGTCCAGCAGTCGGCTCGAAGCGATGTACGAGAGTCAAAAACATATTTGAGTTCAAGTTGCTTGCATCGGAGATACCGAACAAGCCTGGTTGCGGCTTGACGCGCTGGTGGAGCATACTTGCGGGGTCAACAATCACGTTGCGCTGCGAAAGAAAATCTGCGCCGCCTTGAAACACGAAGTCCAATGAAGATTCTTCAGCACGATAGATTGTCCAGTTCAAGTTTGCTGAAGCGATAATGCGGTTTACAAACTCGGTATTACGTGAGCGGTCTGCCACTTCGTAAGGATTTGCTGGATTGAGCAGAAGCGCGGGGTATGTACCATCTTCACGCTTGCGACCGTCGAAAAATGTCGGCATAACGGAAACGCCATAAATAATGCTCACGTTATCACCGTTGGAGTTACCCGTAAAGCCACGGTCAGACTTGCTTCGCATATAGTTCAAGCCAATACGTGCAGTCAAATTCTCGCTAAAGCTGTGATTCAAATTCATGCGAGCAGCAAGACGCTCAAAACCAGTATTTTTAATGATACCTTGGTCTGAGCGGAATGTACCACCAAGATTAAACTGCGTATTTTCGTTGCCACCTTTTGCGTTAATATCTGTTTCATTGACAAAACCGACATTATTGTACAAAAATTCCTCATGGTCGAAGAACGCACCGTTAGAAGCCTTATAGGTATCAACAAAATCAGGATTCCAGTCCCGCACTTCTTGTTCAGACGTAAAGCGACGCAAGCCCAGTTTACGCTGAAGTGTATTGATGCCAAATTGCTGATTGAGCGTAATTTTTGTTTTACCAGCACGACCTTGTTTGGTTTTGATGATAATTACACCAGAAGCGGCTTTCGCGCCATATGCAGCAGCAGCCGAAGGACCTTTCAAGACTTGCACATCTTCGATGTCATTTGGGTTGATGTCCGCAATACGATTCACCGATTGTTCTTGGCTCGAACCACCCGTTGCACCACCAGTAGCAGCACCTGTTACAGTATTTTGACCACCAGAAAAGGTGTTGTTGTTGACAATAACACCATCCACGATGTACAAAGGCTGAGAGCCGCCGAGCAAGGTTGTCGCACCACGAAGCGTGATGCTATTTCCACCACCTGGCGCGCCAGTATTTTGGCGGATAGATACACCAGCAAATTTACCAGCAAAGGCTTGGTCAACGGTTTGAGCGGGAGCTGGCAAAAGCTCTTTCTCAGAGATTGTACCAATTGAGGTTGGCGAGTTTGCTTTTTTGATACTCGAAGCCACGCCTGTAACAACGATTTCCGATGTTTTCAGCACATCTTCTTGCAATTTTACCAAAATATCTGCTTTGCTTTCGGTTGCTTTTAGCTCAAATGGTTTAAAACCAATATAGCTGAAGGTAAGCGTTGCACCATTCGCATTTGGAATGCGGACGCGCCACAAACCTTTGCTATCCGAAAAACCGCCAGCTGAAATGCCTTTGGCTTTAATTGCTACGCCCGCAGCGGGTTTGCCACGGTCGTCCACAACAGAACCCGAAACAACAACTTCTTGTGCAAAGGCAGACGTAAACGCGCCCATAACGCACAGGAACATTGCTGAAACGGCAAGGGAGAGTCGCCATTTATTCATTATGAACCTCAAAAGAATAATGAATGAAAAGAATACGCGCTTTGCCAAAACATAAACGGCAAAGCACGAGGATTTGTCAGATGTTGTAATTGAATTGGAACGTTGAAAAATATGTACGAAACGCAGTCATCGAATATGCAGAGAGCACATCCGAGAATAGAGAAAACGTTGTCTGGGAACAGGAACGTATGTTTTTGGGGGAATATCTGTGCTGCTGTGAAGAGAAGCGCATGAATGTGTGCTGCTCAAATTCTATCAAACCTTCGATTCTTGAATCAATGTTTCCTCCAACTATATCTGCATTGTTTCTTCTCTTTTTGTCTTATTTTTTGTTCCTTTTCTCTGAAAAAGACTACGGAGTCTCAAAATACAAAAAAAGTAGGAAACTGCAAGCCTTCTTTTTGTAAACTTTTTGCTACGCTCAGACTTTTGCTGGTGCAAGAAAGTGAAGTATTCGCCCAACGTGCGTAACTTTTTTGTTGGCAGTGCTTTATTGAGGTTGTAAGTTTGTTCTGTTCAATGAAGGCTTCCGATGATACTTTCTCCATTTTTGATATTCTACGCTCATGCAAGAATTTTTCATGCAATTTATTCCCGCCCAGCTCCGCACCGATACCGAGACGCTCCGCCGCGCACGTACTATCGTGGCGACGTGTTTTTTGTCGTCCTTGATTGCGTTTGCGTATATGTTCCAGTACATCTTTCTCGTCCATAATCTTCTTGGCGCACTGGCTCTTTTTCTGGCAACGGCATTTTTGCTTGCTTTGCCGTTCATTCTTCGTTCCACAGGCAAATTGGATGGTGTCGCACATTGCCTTGTTGCAAGTTATCTTTTTACGGCGACCGTTCTTGTCTCATTCGAGGGCGGACACGATACGATTACCCGCATTTGGATTGCCATTGTTCCACTGCTCGCAACCATGTTCACGGGACTGCGTGGTGGCATACAATGGCTTATTGCGTCTCTTAGTATTTTAGCAATATTCTTCGCATTGAAACTCGCAGGAATCGAAGTGCCGAAATTCCAGATGTCCCAGCAGCAGATAGACCTTCAAGGCTTTGCAGGTATGGTGGGAATTGCTGTTTTGGTGAGTTTACTAGCGCAAATCTACGAGCGTGGCAAAAATGCGTCGTTGCAAGAATTGGACGCAGTGCGTAAGGAATCCGAACGCCGCGCTCAAGAGGATTACCAACGTTTGGATTTGCTCAAAGCCGACAATGAACGCCGCGCAGCCGAAGACCTCGCCAAAACCGAGCAGCAAAAACAATATCTCGCCACCAACGTCGAAACCGCACTCCACGCCATTGACCGCATTGCCGAAGGAGACCTGCGCGTACGCTTGCATTCCAACACCAACGACGATATTGCGCGGCTCTTTCACGGCTTAACCCAAAGCGTCCAAAATATTAGCGCAATGATTTCGCACGTTGTCTATGCCGTAAATAGCACTGCTGATGCGGTCTCCCAAATTTCTGGTGCGACCGAAGAACTGGCATCTGGCGCGAAAGAACAACATGGACAAGTTATGCACCTCGCCGGAGCCGTTGAACAAATGTCGCGCTCGATTGCCGACAACACGCAGCAAATCTCGGTTGCTGCCTACGAAGCCTCGCAAGCAAACGACGATGCCTACCAAAGCGAACAAGTGATGCGCGGTATGATTTCCAACGTGCAGAATCTTGGTGGCGTGGTGATTTCAACAGCAGAGAAAATCACGCGCTTGGGCGCATCCAGCGAGAAAATTGGCGAAATTGTGTCGGTGATTGATGAAATTGCCGACCAAACCAACCTCCTCGCCCTGAACGCCGCTATTGAAGCCGCTCGTGCGGGCGAATCAGGACGCGGCTTTGCTGTCGTTGCCGATGAAGTGCGCAAACTCGCCGAACGCACACAAAAAGCGACAAAAGAAATTTCGCAAATGATTAAAACGATTCAAAACGAGATGACCGAAGCCGTGCGCGGTATGAACGAAGGCACAACGCTCGTGCAGCAGGGAGAAAAGCTCGTCGGGCAGACCACACAAGCTTTGGAGAAGATTATCAATCGCACAAGCAAAGTTTCGGATTTGATGTCGCAAGTGGCTTCGGCAAGCGATATGCAAGCCACGACGAGCAATGACATGGCGCAAAACATGGAAACCATGTCCGCAGTGGTGGAACAAACCACGCAGGGCGTTCAAAATATTGCCCACAGCATCGAACAACTCTTGCGCCAAACCGACGACCTGCGAAATACCACCAATCGGTTCGTTTTAGGCGAGGATGCCCAGCAAACACCGCTTCCTGCGGCTACTCGCAAGCAATTACGACGCTAAGGAACGCAAACGGAATAATGATGCTAACGATTTCTTAGCTCGTTCTTCCAAAGCGCCGGTCAAATTCCTCCAACGGAATTTCAATAATGATGGGGCGACCGTGCGGACAAGCGTAGGGCATCTGCGTTGCGTACAAATCATCCACCAACGAGCGCATTTCCTGAAGCGAGAGAATGTCGCCAGCGCGAATAGCGGAGCGGCATCCGAAGGACGCGGCAAGATTATCCCGTGCGCTTGTGTGGCGGAGTTCGGTGTATTCGCGGTATTGTTCCAGAAGTTCGCGGAGTGCGTCTTCCTCGCGTCCTGTGCGCACATCCGCCGGAACGGCGCGTATTTCAAGCTCTTGCGGGGAATTGACCGTTATCACAAATCCCATATCTGCTAATTCTTTCTGCACTTCTTCCACCAATGCCGTTTCCGCACCTGTACACCGCATCGTTACTGGGAAAAGCAGTTCTTGACCGTACGCAAATTCTTCGTGCATCGCTTTTAATGCCCGCTCGTACAAAATGCGCTCGTGCGCGGCGTGTTGGTCAATGATGGTCAAGCCCTGTTGCGACGGCGTTAGCACGTATTTTTTGTGTAATTGCCAGTAGAATTTTTGTGCGGGTGCGCCTTGAAATGCTGATGGCTGCTGGGTTTGCGACGCAAAGATTTCGTTATTGCTTTGACTGCTGCCAAGCCCAGTATTTGTGCGGTTTTGAGCAAAGCTCGTTGCATCGGTATCTCGCCCAAAAAGTGCTTCCAATGCCGATTGTTCGCGGGGAAAAAGCCCACGTGCGCTGGCATCTTTTGGGTAGGGCGCATTCGGTCGAAGTTCAGTATTTGTACCACTTCCAAAGTTTGTTTCAGAACTTCGCTCCATTATCTCACCTGTTCGCATATTCACGCGCTGATTATCAACAAAGGTAAATTCATTCGTAAAATCATTTGAACGCTCGTGCGGTGCGCGGTTCGACAAACTCATACGTTCATGCGCTTGCGGGAAGGCTGAATCTCGAAAGCTCGCGCTCGGCGTGAGATTAAATTTCGCTAGCGTCCCAGCAACGGCGCGGCGAATCGCGCTGTACATGGTGCGGTCGTCATCAAATTTTACCTCGTGCTTTTGCGGATGAATGTTAATATCAACGCGCTCTGGATTGATTTCCAAAAACAGCACAAACGGCGGATAGCTGGATTGGTCAATGAGATGCTCGTAGGCGTTCATCACGGCGTGGCTCAGTTGGCGGCTCGAAATGGAACGTCCGTTGAGGTAGAAAAACTGCTCGGATTTGGTCTTCTTGGCAAATTGTGGCTGCCCAATAAAACCCCAGATATGAAGCGGTGTTCCGTTGATGTCGTCGTTCAAATCCACTGGCATAAGCGCATCCGAAAAACGGCTGCCGAGAGCGTCCAGAATGCGCTGTTTGAGCGTCGTTGCGGCGAGGTCGTAGATAAGCGTGTCGTCGTCGTAGAAAGTAAAGCGCACATTTGGACGCGACAAGACAAAGCGCGTCATGGTTTCGGCAATGTGGCGAAATTCGGTCAGGTCGGAACGCAAGAATTTACGCCGTGCTGGGACGTTGTAGAATAAATTTCGCACAAAAATTTGCGTACCAATTTCCATTGAACACGGCTCCAAAACTGGCTCTTGAAGCGGCTCGGAAACGAGTTTGTAGCCAATATTTTCATCACTGGCTCGACGCGAACGAATTTCCATCTGTGCCACCGACGCGATAGACGCAAGTGCTTCGCCGCGAAAGCCAAGCGTCATAATGCGCTCAAGGTCTTCGGAGGTCTTGATTTTGCTGGTTGCGTGGCGTTTTGGCGCGAGCAAGAGGTCTGTTTTGCTCATGCCTTTACCATTGTCAATGATGTGCAAAAGCTGCTTGCCCGCGCCGCGCACAATCACGGTGATATGCGTCGCGCCAGCATCCATGCTATTTTCAACCAATTCCTTCACCACCGATTCTGGTCGCTGCACAACTTCGCCAGCAGCAATTTGATTGGCAATAAAGTCTGGTAAAATCTGGATTTCAGAATCGGTGAGGGGCGTTGTATTTGCTGGTGTTGTCGTCATTAGGCGCGTGTGGAAAAGGGAGTGAAAGAGCGCGGTGGTTTGGGCATTTCGGCAACGTCGTCGTCCACCGTTACTAAGTACAATCCTGCCTCGAAGACCGCATCGCGCTGTTTATCGGAAATAGCGTCCACCGCAGCAATGATGCCATAGAGCGTCATGCCCTTGTACTCAGGGTGAAAGTCTCCGAACCGCTGTAATTCGCGCTTTGTCTGCTTAATGGCACGTCTGTCCAAGTGGCTTTTTACTTCGATGATAAATCCAATATTCTTTTCTCCATTCACAAAACCGAAGCCGTCCAATTCCTGCGTTTCCTCGCCAATGCGTGTTTTCAAGCGCATTTGAAAGCTCGTAATACCAAATTTCTGGCGCAGAATATTTTCCACCGATGGCAACAGCAAACCTTCGGTGAATGAGCCAAATTTATTGCCCAAGCCGCCCAGTTGCTTGCCGAGTTCTTTGATTTGTTTGTCGAGTTCGGCGGAGTGTTTGTCGGCGGCTTTGGAACGTTCCATAGCTTCTTTAGCGTACTCTTTTGCACGTTTATCGGCTTCTTCAGCGCGTTCTTTCTCGCGTCTGTCAGCCTCTTCAGCACGTCTGTCGGCGGCTTCTTGCGAAGCGGCTAATTGCCGCTTAAATGCTTGCGTATCCAGCACAAGACTTGCGATAACATCTCGTAATTCTTGGTCAGTCATGGCGGTACGAAAAAAAGGAAAAATAAAATTACCACCAGCAAAATACGAAAAAAGGCGCGAACCAAAGATATTCTCTTGGGTTCGCGCCTATTGTTTTTGCTGAATCAATCAAGCATTACCAATACTTCGGATATTTCGCTTCACGAGTGAGATTGTTGTACAGCAATGCAATCGCAATCAGCACAACTGCGCCCGTGAGCGTTGGAAAAAAAAGAAACGTCCACGACGGCTGCGCAAGCGAGATAATAAGCGGGTTTGAGGCGGCGGGTGGATGAACAATCCGAGCCGACATCATCACCACAACCGTCAGCGCAAGCGCGAAAGCAAGCGACCACCAGTGATTGCCGAACATCGCCATACACACCAAACCAATACACGAACCCGTGAAATGCCCCGCAACGACGTTACGTGGCTGTGCAAATGGCGCGTCGGGAAAGCCAAAGACCAGCAAACATGAGGCTCCGAAGGATGCTAGAAAGCCGCTCACCGCCAGCGTTTCATGGAGAATAGTATTCACGAACACAATCGCTGAAATAGCGAGAAAGCTCCCCACACCAGCAAGCATCAGGCTTTTCAAGGGAGGCGACGGTGGAAGTTGTGCGCCGTCGCTTTTGAGTTTTGTGAAAAAATTCATCTGATGCGATGCTGGAAATGGATGGCAAAAAATGCTCTGGAATGCCCGTGCAAAGGAAGAAAAGCCAAAAATCAACCAGTATGCGCTCTGAGCGGCTCAACGTTGGTACGAAGAAGATTTGATGTGCCACGAGCAATAATGTTACCATCCTCAAAGCGCAGCACACACTCAACATTCTTCATTTGCTTTCCAGCACGAACGACTTTTGCTTCCGCGACAACGAGCGAACCAAGCGGTGCGGGTCGCAGAAAATCTATATGCAAATTGGTATTGACATGGAAATTATCAACGCCGAGCAGCCCAACAGCGATGCCTAATGCCTCATCCATAATGGTACATTGTAGCCCACCATGAAGCACCATTGCTGGGTTGCACATATCGGGACGTACACGAGCAGATAAGACAATATGCCCAACATTGGCTTCCAAAATTTGTAAATTCAACCAACGGGCAACAATAGGGACTCGGTCATCGGCGGTCTCTCCTATGCCGATATACGAGCGAAATAGTTCTACAACTGAGTTCATAGAGTTGGTAAATAACCGACATTATAGAGATGAGTTGAATACTGGGTTCTGAACGAAGCTCTCACTTCGCTTCTTGCATTTCCGAAATTTCCGAAAGTGAGACCCTCACGAGGACGTGATACCGTTTTGACTATATTTTGAATACTTTGATTTTAGCAAGGCAGCATGCTGCCTTGTTTCGGAGAATTGAAAGTATTCATTTTACAATCGAAACGGT
>RDXM01000196.1 GCA_004292595.1 Candidatus Kapaibacterium sp.
GTTGAAGCCTGTGGAGAGCCGTCGGTTGCGACGCTCTGCGAAGCAGGAAGGTAACGTCAGCCTACGTGAGTAGGTTTGTATAAGTTTATCGGAACGGAATAGAACTGTCAAAACTACTGTACTACTTATCCTTTTGCCTTTCCTCTAGGCATGCGGTGTAACCCAGACTTCACCATCTTCAAAAATTTCTTTTTTCCAAATAGGAACAGTGGTTTTAAGTGTGCCAATGGCGTACTCACAGGCTTCAAAGCTGGCTTTGCGGTGCGGCGTGGCAACGGCAATCACGACGGCAATTCCACCAACTTCCACGCTTCCTGTGCGATGATGAATTGCTACCGCAGCCGCATTCCATCGTGTTTGTAGCTCGTTTGCTATCTGTTCCATTTCGCGGAGTGCCATGGCGAAATATGCCTCAAAGTCAAGACGTAGAACGGCTTTGGAAGCAGTTGTATTGCGAACTGTTCCGACGAAGATGTTTACTGCGCCGCAGGAATTATCTTGCACAGAAGCGATTATTTGTGGAACGTTGAGGGGTGTTTCGGAGAGATGGATGCTGTTCATGTTTTTTTGTAATTATCCCCCACTCACAGGCGGAATGATTGCAAGTTCATCGTTATTCTTCAGCACAATGGTTTTATCTGCATAGCGGGTATTTACTGCCGTTACGAAGGATGGTAGCTTGGCAAAACTTGGATATTCGGCTTGAAGGCGTGTCAGCACTTGCTCCACGCTTATACCTTCTTCTACATCAAGCGTTACTGCGCTTTTGCCAATAAGTTCGCGTCCGAGTGCGAAGAATTTTACGGTTATGGAGATAGTCATGGATTGGGATTATTTGGGATAAGTACGTCGCTTAATATAGTTTGCATTATACCCTTCGACAAGCTCAGGGTTAAGACCGCTTCAGACTTCATGCTGAGCCTGTCGAAGTATCCTCAACTATATTTAGTCACGTACTTAGTGAAAATGAGAGGCGAAATGGTACAAGAGAAAGGGATACAAAGCCGTTTTTATTAGGTCCGATGCCCCTGCCACAACATACAGATGTTAAAGGCAGCCATCGTATAGGCAAGGCGCATGACAAGGCGATTCCACGAACGATGCGCCACCTTCTTCAAGGAGCAAACATTGTCAACCAAGCTACAGACCGTTTCGACAACCATGCGAACATTCCATGTTCCGCGTTTGCGCGGCTTGATGTTGGAGCAATTATCAGCTTTCTTCCAAAAATGCGTATCGGTCATAACAATCATGATTTCTTCGTATTGTTTGATAAGAGAATCTTGAAAAATGTTGTCGGGCGTGTTGGCAGTTTCCACATCCCAATCACAGACCAAGCCAAATTTGTTGAGAACCACCGCCAATTTGCCCCCGACAATCCATCGGTGATTGGATATCCCTTTGCGCCCAATTTGCTGGACCGAACGCCCTTCGCACATCGGATGAATCAATTCGATACCGTAGGAATCAACAACACCAAAGGTCGTTGGCGGAGCCATAAAATCAGCACATCGCCAGCAATAGCGTTCAAGGGCGCGGAAGAGCCGCGTTCGCTCTGGTAGGCGAGGAAAGAGATGCCGATAATCACGTTCAAGCCATTGGTAAAATGCGCGTTCACCGATGCCTTTGAGGGGCAAAAGCTCTTGAACACCACGTTGCAACACAAGAGGTTCTTTTCGCGCTTCATTCAGAAAAAAGAGAATAAGCGGCGCGGCACTGTGTTGCGCAGTTCTTCGTTGATAGCAAAGGACATAAAGCAAGAATAAAAAATAGAAAAATGGAAATTGACAGAGAACTTGAGTTTACGGAATCATAGTTTGTAAAAGCATAGACAAATGTGTCAAGCTGTTACTTTGTACGGTCAAGCCAAAGCTCTCAGCATACTGGGCGAACGACAACGCCCTGTATCTTATCGGCAAAAGCGTTTGAGAATACGTTTGATGTTCTTCTGTGCGTTTCTTGATATGATTACCTCGCCGCTTGGCAACATTGCTTGATATGATTATAGGG
>RDXM01000055.1 GCA_004292595.1 Candidatus Kapaibacterium sp.
TAATCAAGGCTATTCATGGCTTTGAAAGGATTTTTATCCCAAGAGTGTTGATTATTCTATGCAAAATAGTCAAAATACAATTAAATTGGTATAAGGTCTGTATTCTTGCGACCTGATTCGCCGCCTGTTGGGTGTAAAAGCATAATAATTCCTTCTTTCGTGCGCTCCATGCGCAAGACTTTATTTGCGGCTGAGAGTGCTAAAAATTCATCGTCGGTCAGCCCACCGATAGAGCGTACATCCAGCATCATTGGTTCCATGATTGACCTCAAAAAATATGGTACAGAGTGCAATGTAGTATTTTGCGGGCTTGGATTCAAGCGGCTTTTCAGGAACGAAATACAAAAGGGATTCCGCATAAAGCTGGAATCCCTTGAAAATTTTCATGCAATACCGTTCAATCCAGCATTTATGATTCTTTCCACCACGTAACATCAACGGAGTTCTCGCCACCGTCGGCATGAATCGTGTCGCCGTTAATCCATTGTGCAAATTCGTGGCTGAGAATGGTAATCGCTTTGGCAACATCTTCTGGCGTGGTGAGGCGGTGCAAAGGATTTCGCATTTTTGCGTTGCCAATCAACACATCGCTGCCAGGAATTTTCCGCAGTGCGGCTGTGTCGGTTACGCCTGCCAGAATAGAATTTGCCGTTACATTGAAGGGAGCCATTTCAAGCGCGAGCTGGCGGATATAAGATTCCAGAGCTGCTTTTGCCGCCGAAACCGCGCCATACATCGGCAAGACGCGCTCGCCGCCGCCGCTCGTCATGGCGTAAATGCGACCGTACTTGCCCCACAACCGCGCCGCCGTTACTTCTTGCGTCCAGTAGATAAGACTATTTGCCATAACATCAAGCGTCATTTCAATTTGCTTTTGTGTCAGAGCATCGGCGGGGTTTTCCGCGACAAGCTCTTTGAGCGAACCAAAGGCGAGCGAGTGCATGAGGACGTAAATTCCAGGCTTTTCTTCGCCTTGTAGGGAGGCAAATTCTTGTTTAATGCCATCCATGACTTCTTTGCGCTTGCCTTCATCGGCAGCATTCACGTTGAAGAAAATTGCTTTTGCCCCTGTTGCTTCAATATCTGCTTTGGTTTGGTTTGCAATCGGCATCGTTGCAGCGCGGTCGAGATGCACACCAAAAATATTAAATCCAGCTTTGGCAAGCTGAATAGCAGCCGCACCGCCAAAACCACTCGAAACTCCTAAGATAAGCGCGTAGGCGTTCTTTGGAGCAATAGTCATTGTTTCCACAATCGTAATTCCCGAAAAATGAAGAACTTGTGAATTTAAAGAAAAGACACAGACAGAGTAAATATTTTGCCCTGCGAAATAAGAGAGCGGCAAAATACAAAAGTGCTACATTTCCACCAATCATAAATCTACCACAACTCTACAATAACTGTTCAGGTTTAGGCTCTTGAATTCAAGGGTCACGGATTTCCTACCAAATTCACAATTTTCGCCTCTGCCACCTGCACAAGGTCATTCGGCGCAAGAAGAACCTGCATTCCACGCTGCCCGGGGCTAATACTGATGCGGGAATGCTGCAATGCGGATTCATCCAGAAACGTGGGAAAGTGCTTTTTCATGCCAATCGGCGAGCAGCCACCGCGAATATAGCCTGTGAGCGGTAAAAGCTCTTTCACAGGAAGCATGGAACAAGATTTATTGCCCGTAATGCGAGCAGTATTTTTTAGATGAAGTTCTGCTTCGGCGGGAATAATTACTACAAAATATTTTAATACATCACCCATAAGAATTAACGTCTTAAAAACCTGTGCCGCTGGAAGCCCAATTTTACGCGCTACGCTCACAGCATCTAATTCCTCCTCGCTCCATTCATATTCGCGGAGTTCATAGACAATTTTGTGTTTATCAAGAATTCGACACGCATTTGTTTTTGCCATTGTTACAAAAATTGTTGGGAAAAGAAAAAGAGTTGAAAGAGAGGAATGCTTGCATATATCGCTTTTGGCATAGCGTTTGCAAGATTAAACAAAAAGTACAGAAAAAATTGCAGAAAAAAAATTGTAGAAAAAAAGTACAGAAAAACCATTGTTCAATTTTTTGTTTGATTGTTATGAATCCGCCCGACCGCATTACGCCTCAGCCCGGACAAGAATCTGTGTGGGATTATCCGCGTCCGCCGCGCGTAGAAAAATTTACAGGACTCCTGCGCTTACGCTTCGCTGGTGTTCTGATTGCCGAAACACGCAATGCGTATCGCGTCTTGGAAACAAGCCATCCTCCGACGTTTTATATTCCCATGCAAGATATTGCGGCAAAATATCTCAAAAAAGCTAGTGGAGAATCATTCTGCGAATGGAAAGGAACAGCGCAGTATTTTTCGCTCGCGGTGGAAGGAAAAACAGCGGAAAAAGTGGCGTGGTATTATCCGAATCCAACGCCAGCGTTTGCGGCAATAAAAAATCACGTAGCCTTCTACGCATCGGCACTTGATGAATGCACGGTAAACGGCGAGCAAGTGCAAGCGCAGCCTGGCGGCTTCTATGGCGGCTGGGTTACCAGCAAGGTCGTTGGACCGTTCAAAGGTATTCCTGGTTCGGAAGGTTGGTAAGAAAGAGAAGGACAGTGCCTCCGTCATCACGTCCACGCCAGCGAAAGCAGATGCACCATGCCATTTGTTACTTAATCTGAAGAGACTCTATCATGCAAAATGACCGCAAAAGCTCATCAAATCTCGCTTCCAGCACCATCACCTCGCAAGCAATCGGCGTGTTCGATTCTGGCGTGGGCGGTCTGACGACCGTGCGCAAACTTGTGAATATGCTCCCAAACGAGCGTGTTATCTACTTCGGCGATACGGCGCGTGTTCCATATGGCAATAAAACTGCCGCAACAGTGAGTGCGTACACGTGCGAATGCGTTGAGTTTTTGCTTGAGCGCGAGGTAAAAGTAGTGATTATTGCTTGCAATACCGCATCAGCATTGGCGATGGAAGCGGTGCAGCGTATATCGCCTGTTCCTGTTGTTGGGGTGATTACTCCGGCGGCTGAGGCTGCGCTTCGTAGCTCGCGTTCAGGGCGTATTGGCATTATTGGCACACGCGCAACGGTACAAAGCGGGGCATATCAAGCAACAATCAAGAATATCCTCGAAAAGCAAGGACTGGAGCGGGATGTCGAAATAAATGTTGAAATAAACGTTGAAATTATCGCCGAAGCCTGTCCGCTTTTTGTGCCATTTGCCGAAGAAGGGTGGCACTATCACCCCGCAACCCGCCTCGTTGCTGAGGAATATCTCGCGCCACTCAAAATCGCCAATATCGACACGCTTATTCTTGGCTGCACACATTACCCAATGCTGACGGATGTCATTCAAGACGTGCTGCCAAACGTGCGCCTTATCAATTCTGGCGAAGAAGCCGTTGGCGTTGCTGATGCAATTTTGCACGAGCAAGGCATTCACGCGCAGGAGCGGAGTTTGCACCGCATTGTGGATTGCTACATCAGCGATAAATCTACCGCATTTATGAGCGTTGCCGAGCGTTTTCTGGGCTTTCCGCTTGGAATGGCGCAGGAAGTTCGCTTGAAAAAATGGTAAATGGTGAAAAAGCACACCACGATTCCTCTTCATTGCTTCTCTAAGCCAAAAAGCAGATTTCACGGCAGCACTTCCACTCCTACATACAAGCTATTATGCCATTTGCACATACATCGTCCCATACCTCCAGAGGCGCACCAAAACTCGCTTCGCAAGCACACCACAGACACAACACCGTACCGGTCCGAATGCAGCGAGAACTAAAGCAGTTCACGCATCATATCGCGCTTGAGCGTGGACTGGCGGCGAATACCGTGAGTTCATACACAATAGATTTGACGCGCTATTTGGAGTTTTTATCCGAACAAAAACTGCAAAGTTGCGCCGAAGCACTCTCGCCGCACATCACGGAATTTCTCGAAATGCTTTCCGAGCTTGGCTTAGGCACAAGCTCGCGTACACGCTATCTCGCATCGTTGCGCTCATTTTACAAATTTTTGTGTATGAGCGAGTTGTCAGAAAAAAATCCCGCCGAGTTGATTGATTTGCCAAAGTCGCAGAAAACCTTGCCAGAAGTATTAACGTACCATCAAATTGAGCAAATTATTCTTCAACCAAATACTGCCACGCCCGACGGACTGCGTAACCGCGCCATGCTAGAGATGCTCTATGCCTGTGGCTTGCGAGCCTCTGAGTTATGCGGCTTGCAACAGCGCGATATTCTTTGGGAAGCAGAAGTGGTGCGGGTTTTCGGGAAAGGCTCGAAAGAGCGCGTGGTTCCCTGTGGGCAATCTGCGCTGCATTGGGTGGCGGAATATCAGCGTTTGGCGCGTCCGCTTTGGGTAAAACCACACGGAAAGTCCGATGATGCCTTGTTTCTGAACCAACGAGGCGGCGCACTCTCTCGGATGTCGGTGTGGAATATCGTGCATGATTCGGCAGTCGGAGCGGGCATTAGCGAGGTGCATCCGCATTTATTTCGGCACTCCTTTGCGACGCACCTGCTCGAAGGCGGCGCGAATCTGCGGGCGGTACAAGAAATGCTCGGTCATTCTGATATTGCAACCACGCAGGTCTATACGCACATCGACCGCGAATACATTAAAGAAGTGCATCAGAGCTATCATCCGAGAGCGTAAGTGCTTGTTAAGTATTAGGCTGGCAAGTTCTTCACTATTTCAGTTCAGCGTTAGAGCGTTCCATGATAGCGGTCGCCTGCGTCGCCGAGTCCGGGCATGATAAAACCGTGTTCGTTCAAGCAACGGTCGAGCGTAGCGGTAATAATGGGAATGCTTGGAAATGCCGCTTCGACGCGCTGCACGCCTTCTGGTGCGGCAATCACCGATACAATCACGATTGACCGCGCTCCGACGGACTGTAAGCGCTCGACTGTCGCGCAGATACTTCCTCCGGTAGCGAGCATTGGGTCTAAAATAAACACGAGTGAATTTTCGCTGAGTGTGGGAACATTGTAGTAGTATTCCCGTGTGGCAAGCGTTTCTTCATCACGCGCAAGCCCGATATATGCTATCGTTGCTTCAGGAATCATCGTGCTAAATGGCTCTACCAGCGCGACTCCCGCCCGCAGCACTGGCAAAAGAACAATATCTTGCGCTAATTCGTAGCCATTGGTTTCCTCAAGAGGAGTATTGATGCGGGTTGTGCGCAAGGTAAGATGTGATGCGGCATTCACGGCAAGTGCCGTTCCGATGCGCTGCATCGCAGCACGGAAGCGGTCTGGCGCAGTGCGGGTGTCGCGTAGCAAGGCAACATCTCGTTGGACGAGCGGATTATTCAAAATAGTGAGCATGTATGCGGTGTTTGAAGGATGAGAAAAGAAGGCATCAGATTGCACGAGCATATGTTTACTTTTTCGTAGGACTTTCGCGCAATGTGCTTTTGAAGCTCACAGACAGGAATGTCTGTGCCACCAAAGCCAGTATCTATCAGTGTTGTAGTGGCACAGGCATTCTTGCCTGTGAGATTTGCGAAAATCCTATTTCGTTTACTTTTTCAGTCCAAGCCGCTCTGAGAGTATGTGTACTGCACTCTGAATGCGCTCGTCTGTTTCGAGATAATTCGAGATAACTTGGCACGAATGAATAACCGTTGTGTGGTCGCGCCCGCCAAAATGCGAGCCGATGCTTTTGAGCGAGAGCTGTGTATTTTGCTTAATCAGATACATTGCGGTCTGCCGTGCAATGACGACTTCTTGCTTGCGCGTTTTTCCTATCAAAAGCGGCAAGGCAATATCGTAATACTCCGAAACGCCTGTAATAATAGACTTTACCGATACTTCACGCGGTGCTTGCTCGCTGGCAATACCTTTGACCACTTCTTTTGCTAAATCGTTAGAAAGTTCGCGCCCGTCCAGCGAAACCTTTGCCAAAAGGCTAATCAAACAGCCCTCCAATTCACGGACGCTTGAGGTGATATTGCGTGCCAAATACTCGACCACATCGCCCGGAAGCTCCGTGCCTTCGTCGGCGGCTTTGCGCTGGAGAATTGCCATGCGCATTTCAAAGTCTGGCGGCTGCACGTCGGCGGTCAAGCCCCACTGAAAGCGAGAAATGAGGCGGTCGTCCACGCCTTGGATTTCTTTCGGTGGCTTGTCGCTGGTGAGAATAATTTGCTTGCCCGATTGATGGAGCGCGTTGAAGGTATGAAAGAAATTATCCTGTGTTTTTTCTTTGCCGCTAAAGAACTGAATATCATCAACAATCAGAATATCAATGCTGCGGTAAAAATTCGTAAACTCATTGATTTTACCATTTTGAATAGCATTGACGTATTCCATCGTAAAGCGTTCGCTATTGGTGTAAAACACCCGAATACGATGATTATTCTGCTGGGCGCGGTTGCCAATCGCATGAATAAGGTGTGTTTTTCCTAAGCCCGTATGTCCATATAAAACAAGCGGATTATACTTTGTCCGTCCTGGATTTTCTGCAATGGCAATCGCTGCGGCAACGGCAAGTTGATTGCTTTCACCACGAATAAAATTCTCAAAGGTGTAATTTGGATTCAAATAGCTCGGAAAATTCTGCGGAACGCTCTGCGCCTCTTGGGCAAACGGCAAATGGCTTTGCTGAAATGCTTGCGTAACAGGCGTAGAAGGCACGGGATGTTGCTGGCGAAAGGCAGGCAGTCGGATAGTGCGGTCTTTTGCAGTTTCTTCGGATTTCTCCACAATAACCTGATATTGGAGTTGCGCATCGGAACCCAACACTTGGCGCACAACCTGTTGGAGAAGTGTATAAAAATGTTCTTCTATCCATTCATAGAAAAACTGGCTCGGCACTTGAATAGTGAGCTTATTGCTATTCCACGACAGCGCACGAATGTTTTCAAACCATGTTTTGAAGACTTGCTGCGATACGTTGTCGCGGATAATAACCAAACATTTCTGCCACAATTCAGTGGCAAGAGTATTATTGTCGAGCATGGTAGAACGGTTAGGGGAAGACTGCTCTTGGGGAATCAGTGTTGATGCGTCTTGGGGCATAAATATCCTTCACGTCGTACAATCTGCTGACCAAAGATCCCACGACCTGCTTTTTTACCACGAAAATAGTGTAACCAAATAGCGCTAAAGCCTTGCACTGCTCTTCCAGAAGAAAAGTAGAATGCAGATGTCCGAAAAAAGACGAGGATGTCCTAGTACGGTATAGTATAGTACAATGTATGATATGTCTAACGTACGGCTCGGAATGAACGGGCTTTATTGAAATTGAGATGAGACAATTTTGCGATTTTTGTGCGTCCCGCCAAAAAGATTTTTTCAGGTACACATAATTTCTCTACGAGATTTTTCTGCTATGTGGATAAGTTTTGGGAAAGTGATTGAAATTGAAACTACTTGCTGAAAAGCAGAGAAAACCTCACGCGGAGAAGGAAAGTTTTCCACAGTTTTCCACAGAGGTCAAAATACTTGTGGAAAACTAAATAAAAATCTTGCAAGCAAGTATGTATCAGCCATAAAAGGAATACATTCGTGTTGAAAAATACGCATAATCCACAGTGATCAACAGAGTATGCAGACAGAGACAGTGGAAAACTTTTTCAATGTCGGTGCGCTGGGGCTTGGCTGCATCAAGGATTTTTCGCATTTTTGAAGAGAATGCGTTCCACACAATTCACAATCGTTGTTGTTTATACCATTGTTCCAAAAAGGTATGCCCTTGTTGAAAAAACTTGCTCTTCTTATTGCTGTTCCATTTGTTGCGGGGCTTGGCATTGTAGGGTATTTTGCCTATCAGCTCAATCAAAAAGTTGAACTTGCCGCACCAATAGAATTTCACATTGGTCCGAAAACCAGCTTGTTCGGTGCAATCGAACAACTGGAAAACCGCTCTATTGTGCAATATCCGCTTGCAGCACGGGTATTTGGTCGTGCGACAGCATATTTCACAGGGAAAAGCATTCAGCGTGGTGTCTATGAAATCAAACCCAGCATGAAGCTCTACGAAGTCATTGCACAGCTTTTTTCTGCGCGAGCATTACAAACCGTAACCGTTACCTTCCAAGAAGGTATTCCGCTCAGAAAATATGCGGATATTGCCTCCGAAAAAATTGGTTTCCCCAAGCAAGAATTTTTGCGCATTCTTTTTTCTGATTCGCTTCGCAAGGCGCGGAAGATTACATCGGCAACGGTGGAAGGCTATCTCATGCCGAACACCTACGAGTTTTACAAACACACACCACCAGCAGAAGTCATTGATAAACTCTTGGATGAGCAAGATGAATTTTGGGCAAGTCTCAGCGCATCGTCATCCTCGTCGGGTACACTACCGATAACACGCCTACAAGCGCTCACCATGGCTTCGATTGTCGAAGCTGAAACGCCCGTGGATGACGAAAAACCACGTGTTTCGGGTGTGTATTGGAATCGCTTTAAAATTGGAATGAAACTCGAAGCCGACCCAACGGTGCAATACGCTCTTGATATGCAATATCCCAAACGCGAGAGCCGTCGCTTGCTGTACCGCGATTTAGAAATTGACAGTCCCTACAATACCTACAAATATACTGGCTTACCGATTGCACCTATCAATTCGCCCGGGCGAGCTGCTATTCGCGCTGCGCTCGCGCCAGAGGCACATAATTTCTACTACTTTGTGGCAAAGCTGGATGGGACAAATACACATACCTTCACGCGCAATGGTGCAGAACACCAGCAAGCCGTCGCGCTCTTCCGCGCACGACGGCGTGTAGCGCAGCAAAAAGGCTAAAATAAGGCTAAAATAAGGCATTTTGCTTGCGAACTTTATTCCTCTTTTTTGTTCCATGAACATTGCCCTTCTTCACAATTATTATCAGCAGCGCGGCGGCGAGGACAGCGTTTTCGAGGCAGAAATGCGGGCGTTGCAGGAGCGAGGGCATCGGGTTGTGCCGTATATTGTGCATAACGACGAAGTGCAACAGTATTCGGCAGCGCAGCTTGCCATCGCAACCGTGTACAATCAAAAAAGCTATACCGCGCTTCGGAGCATATTTGCACAGGAAAATATCGACGTGGTGCATTGCCATAATACCTTGCCGCTTTTGTCGCCGTCGGCATATTTTGCGGCTGCATCCATGAACATTCCTGTCGTTCAAACCCTGCATAATTACAGGCTTCTCTGCCCAAATGCTCTTTTTTTTCGTGATGGTCTGGTCTGTGAGGATTGCGCTGGGAAATTCTTCGCCATGCCCGCCGTGCAGCACAAATGCTATCGCGGAAGCCGCGCTGCCTCGCTTGCTGTGGCAGGAACAACGGCGTTGCACCGCCTCTTGGGAACGTGGGAACACCGCGTAACGCGCTATATCGCTCTTACGGAATTTGCGAAAGAAAAATTCATTGCACAGGGCATGAATGCCGAGCAAATCGTTGTGAAGCCAAATTTTGCTGAAATTTCTCACGCACCGCATTTTGGCGAAGCATTTTTTGGCGAAGCATTGTTCGATACGCACTCAAGCACAAGTAACGACAATGCTTTGCAGCAAATACACCAGCGTCTTGCCGAATTTGGCGCACAGTACGCCGTATATTTAGGGCGTTTGTCGCCAGAGAAAGGAATTATGCGGGCGTTGGAGGTTTGGCGGGAACTTGCACACTCGCACCCCGCTTGCACACTTGTTGTGATTGGGAGTGGTCCGTTGGAAGAAACCGCAAAAGACTTTTGCCGCGTTCATAGCCTTGATTCGGTGCGCTTTGTTGGGCAAAAAGCCCCTGAAGAAGCACTGAGCATCCTCCGAGCAGCACGATTTCTCCTGTTTCCGTCGCAGTTGTACGAAACCTTTGGTAAGGCTATTGTGGAAAGCTACGCCTGCGGTACGCCCGTTGTGGCTTCGGGACTGGGCGCAATGGCAGAAATTGTGCGGCATGGCGAAACGGGCTTTTCCGTGCGTCCCTACGACGACGTGCAAGAATTTGTGCGCTGCGCTGCCGCCCTGCTCGACCTTCCTGCGCCTGAATACCTCGCCATGCGCCGCCGCGTTGTTGCCGAATACGAGCAGCATTACACCAAAGAGGTAAATATGCAGCGTTTGGAGGCAATTTACGCTGATGCTCTTCGCAGCAGAGAACAACGCTTGTCTGCAAAGAAAAGCTAGTGCCGTTCCCTAAAGATTTTGTATTTTCGCAGCGTATTTTTCTTTCAAAATTCCCTCAAAAAACAGATACCGTGAGGCTTCACGAACACAGACATTCGATAAACGATAGTTTTTCTTTTCAATAATTCCACTCCGAATGATTACAAGCATGACCGGCTTCGGTAATGGCGAAGCAAGCAACAACGGCGTAAGCGTTAGTGTCGAAGTACGCAGTTTGAATAGTCGCTTTTTAGAAATTTTTTCCAATCTGCCCAAAAAATTTTATTTCAAAGAATTTGAAATGCGCGAACTCGTCAAAGGCAAGATGTCGCGTGGAAAACTGAATATCACCGTTACGGTGGAGTATGGCGCAAATGCGGGTGCCTCTGCCGTGAAAGCAAATTTGCAACTTGCTGAGGCATATTACACACAGCTTCAGGAAGTGCGCAAGCAACTGAAACTCAAAGATGCTGTTACGCTCGAACACGTGCTTGCAATGCCAGATATTTTCAAGAATACCGACACCGACGACGACAGCTCCGAGCGCGAATGGCAGCTTATTGTCAAGGCAATGACCACCGCACTTGATAAACTCAACAATATGCGCCTCCAAGAAGGACGCGAACTCAGCCGCGACCTCTTTAATCGCATGAAAAACATTGAGAAAAATTGTGAGCGCGTTGAGCAAATAGCCCAAGAGCGCGTTCCACAAGAACGCCAGAAATTGCGCGAAAAAGTAGCGAAACTCTTTGAAAATGATGAAATTGACTCGCAACGCCTCGAAATGGAAATTGTTCTTTTGGCAGATAAACTCGACATTTCCGAAGAATGTGTGCGAATGCGCAGCCACATCAAGTTTTTCCTGGAAGCCCTCAAAGATAAGGAGCAAGCAGGACGGAAAATTAACTTTCTCTTGCAAGAAATGAACCGCGAAGTCAATACGATGGGGTCGAAGGCAAATGATGCAACGATTTCGCAGGTAGTTGTGGGACTGAAGGAAGATTTGGAGCGTATCCGCGAGCAAGTGCAGAATGTGGAGTAATTGGCGCGAAGTATTTTGACGCTTCGGTAGTGCCAAACCGCTCAATTTGAGAAACTATACTAAAAATGGGCTTTGTTGCATAAATCAGTAAAAAAGTGAGCGATTTGTCGCCCACCCGTGATATGTTTGAGTTACCAACACCAATCATATTCAC
>RDXM01000056.1 GCA_004292595.1 Candidatus Kapaibacterium sp.
TGCCCCGAAGACGGGTCAAACCGACACTACCTCCTGGCTGAAGCACAATGCCTTATATCCCCATGCCTAAAGGCAGGGGTTTTACGGCATATCTGATAAGTTGTTGTACTTGATTGTCCTTGTAACCTTCGTATCACACGTTAAAACGGAAGTACATAATATCGCCGTCTTGCGTAACATATTCCTTGCCTTCGACCCGATACAAGCCCGCTTCTTTCACCGCCGCCTCGCTTCCAAGCCTCATCAAATCAGCATACTTCATCACTTCTGCACGAATAAAGCCTTTCTCGAAATCGGTATGAATTGCCGCTGCCGCTTTTGGTGCTTTTACGTCGCGTTCGACCGTCCAAGCGCGTACTTCCTTCTTTCCTGCGGTGAAATAGGTTATCAAATTCAGCAGCGTATAGCCTTCGCGGATAACACGGTGCAAGCCGGGTTCGGTCATGCCCATATCGGTCAAAAAGGCGGCACGGTCTTCGGCTTCCAATTCAGCAATTTCCGCTTCGATATTGGCACAAATCGGCACCACGAGCGAGCCGTCGCGCTTGGCAATCTCGCGCACGGCATCAATGTACGCATTGCCATTTTTCATGCCCGCTTCATCGGTATTGGTGATGAACATAACGGGTTTGTCGGTAATGAGATAGAGCTGCGAAAGCACGGCAGCATTTTCGTCGGTATGCGGGAAGTTTTTTGCTAATTTTCCTGCGTTCAAATGCTCGCGCAACACGTTCAGCACTTCCAGTTCCGCTTTTGCGTCTTTGTCCTGCGAGCGTGCCTTTTTCTCCACCGCTTGGATGCGCTTTTCGACCGAATCTAAATCCTTCAAAACCAATTCTGTTTCAATAATTTCAATATCCCGCGCTGGATTGACATCGCCTTGCACGTGAATTACGTTGTCATTCGAGAAGCAGCGCACCACGTGGGCAATCGCGCTTACCTGCCGAATGTGCGACAAAAACTGGTTTCCCAAGCCCTCGCCCGATGCCGCACCCTTAACCAAGCCCGCAATATCAACAAATTCAATCGTTGTCGGAACGGTGCTATCGGTGTCGTACATTGCCGAGAGCTTGTCCAAGCGCACGTCTGGCACGTTGACGATGCCCACGTTGGGGTCAATCGTACAAAAAGGGTAGTTTGATGCTTCGACGCCGCTTGCGGTCAGTGCGTTGAAAAGGGTTGATTTTCCGACGTTGGGAAGACCAACAATGCCACAATTAAAGCCCATGTCGCTGTATTCCTTGAAAAAGGTGATAAATGATTTTTTTGCTGATTGTAGAAAAACAAGCATTCATGCTTGCTTCAAGCGAAATTATTGTCCCAAAATATTTAACGATGAATCACAACAACGCCACTTACAAACAATGCTCCCTGCTGAACACGGCATCCATACACGCCTGACGGGAGATTGTGCGTCGAAAGGTGAAGCTCTTGTCTTCCTGTTGTGCTGCGCAGTTCCTCGCTTACCCGCATCACTTCTTGCCCCATGCTGTTGTACACGCTCACGTGAGCTGTTCCCGACGAAAGAGCGGAAAAGCTGAGAGTTACTTGCTCCGAAGCTGGTTGCGGTGCAATGCCGAGCATTTGCATTTGCGAAGAAGAAACTGCTTGCGAGCCTTGATTCCATGCCACATTCGACATGGTGAAGGTGCAAAATTCACGGCGGATGTTCACTTCGTTATTGCAGAGAAACTGTGCGCGAGGTGCTTCTGGGTCAGGCAGGGGCGCATCGCTCACGCGGAGCGGCTTCAATGCGCGGTTTCCCACCATGCCCATAAATACTTGTTCTGCCGAACCATTGCCCAGAGCAACGTTCTTTGCTGCACTGTTGCTGGGATTGAAGGTGTATTCCATGAGCGCGTCCAAGGGGCGAAATACCGCGTAAACATCGTAGCCATCAAAGGCAGAGCCGTTGGCAGGATTATTTGCGGTATTGCATAACCCATGCCCAGCATTGAACACATATCCAGCGACGGTATCGGCTACAACCGTGATAAAATCTTTCTCGGCGGGCGAAATGTTGATGGTGCGAAAAATATCAATCGCCAGAGCGTGGTCGTTGGTGCGGTCGTCGCGGTAGATTTGCATGAGCAATTTTGTATCAGAAGGAAAACGGCGCGTCATTTCTGGCGTAGTTTCTAGCGCGTAAAAAGGAGCCATTGGAAAAAGAAACTTGCCATTACGACCCCAGCCGCGCTGCGTGTAGGCGTTGAATGCGATGCTCGGAATTGCACCCGCGCCGAAGGAATGCCCCATAAAACCGATGCGCGTGGAATCAATATGCTGCGGAAAACGGCGCACCGCTTCAGCAAAACCGCTATCCATTGTGCGGTACAATGCTGGGAAATTGATAGTTACTGGATACGGCACAAACACTGCCACATAGCCCCGCGAAGCCACGTGCTGCAAGAGTTCGCCATAAAAACGGACATCGAATCCGCCGAAACCATGCGCAAACAAGAGCGTCGGGCGAGGCGCGGTATTTCCGCGCGGAATAAACACTTGCACGTTCTGCACCGTCTGATTTGGTGCGCCCTCCCAGCCCGATGCAGGAAAGCGCAGCGTATCTACCTGAAACGCGCCATCTGCCCCAAAGCCAGACGTAATGCGGGCAAGCGGACCTCTGAATGGGTCAGTTTGGGCGAAATGCGCTTGCGGATAAAAAATAATTATCAACAAAAAAAGCTGAAACGCACGTTGCCATGCGGTGTTGCGAGAAAGAGAACGCATTGGAATTTTCAAAAAACGGTGGTGGTGATGGAACGCTGAAGAAAAGCAAATGACAAAATAGAAAATGACAAAATAGAAAATGACAAAATAGAAAATGACAAAATAGAAAATGACAAAATAGAAAATGACAAAATAGAAAATGTATGCGTCAAAGCGTGTATTGATGGTGCTTTTAGGTTTTCTATTGTTTCTAAAAATCTCTATCCCAGCAAGATATGAGCAATATCCGACCACGATTCCGCTCGCATATCTGCTTGCGTTGGGAGGTCTTTGTGTTCGTCGTTCATGCGGGCGTGTGGGTCGCCAGCGAAAAGGATTGCAAACATTCCGTATTCTTTCGCGCCAGCAATATCGGTGCGCTCAATATCGCCAATGTGGACGCATTCATGCGCTTGGCAGCGTGTTCCTGAGAGCGCAACCTCGTAGGCGTGTGCGTGTGGCTTGGAAACACCTGTTTCATCGCTAAAACTCATCATGGAAAAATATTCGGCAATGCCATCTGCCTCCATAACCCGCTTCAGCACACGTCCGGGCGAGAAAGCAGTGTCCGAAATGAGCGCGAGATAATATTTCTCTGAAAGCCGCGCCAATACTTCTTTCACATTCGGCAGCAAGCTCGGCGGATGCTTGACGATACCTTCTTCAAAAGCAAGCGTTACCTCCTGCAATGCCTGTTCATCGGCACTCAGGGCGAGGCGTTGCCAGAAATATTCGACCATGCGCCGCGTCGAGGGAGTGCGCTGTTCCTCGCGCCAGACTTTGTTGAAATACTCCCACGCCTCTTTCTGTGCCGCTTTCACGGCAGCCTCTTCCAACGGCGCATTCAAGCGAGCGGCATTGCGGAGAATGGTTTCGTGGCGGTCGTGGGTGCGTCCGTCGCCGTTGCTTGAGTCGTAGAGCGTGTTCCAAAAGTCTATCGTTACAGCTTTTACGCGCTCTTTGGGGATGCGGTTTTCAGAAAGTGAGGTTGATTCTGGCATGAAAAAAAGGAAAAATGGTAATCAGCGTAAGGTTTAATGCGGTGTTGAAACGGCTACAAGGTTTCATACTTCATAATTTATACTTCATAATTTATACTTCGTCCTTTCCTCAGTACACCTCGCCCGCCGCCGAGCGATAGGTATTCTGCATGAGCATTGCAATCGTCATTGGTCCAACGCCGCCCGGAACGGGCGTAATTGCGGAGGCACGCTCGGACGCGCTGGCAAAATGCACATCGCCCACAAGGCGCGTCCCTTTTGGTGCTGTGGGGTCGGCGATGCGATTGATTCCAACATCAATCACCACAACGCCGTCTTTCATATCCGCACCGTTTAATGCCTCTGGCACACCGACGGCTGCAACAAGGATGTCTGCTTGCTTCGTGTACAGGCTGAGGTCTGGCGCGGCGGTGTGGCAGATGGTAACAATCGCATTGGCGTTGGGGGCTTTTTGGTACAATAAGTTTGCCATTGGCTTGCCGACGATATTGCTGCGCCCGACCACAACGGCGTGTTTGCCTTTTGTTTCGATGTTGTAGCGAGCGAGAATTTCCATCACACCAGCAGGTGTACAGGGCGCGAAGCACGGCAAGCCCGCAACCAAACGTCCAACGTTTTCAGGATGAAACCCATCCACATCTTTCTGAGGCGCAACGGCAAGCAGCACCTTGTGTTCGTCAATGTGTTTCGGCAAGGGTAATTGCACCAAAATCCCGTGAATACGCGGGTCGGCGTTCCATTCTTGCACTTGGCGCAAGACCGCACTTTCGCTTGTGTCGGCTGCCTGGCGGATAATGACCGAATAAAAACCCAGTTCCTCGCAGGCTTTCGCTTTCGAGGAAACATACACCTGCGATGCGGGATTGTCGCCGACTAGGAGCAAACCCAGTCCGGGCTGAATGCCGCGTGTTTGCTTCAGGTGTGCTGTTTTTTCGCCAATTTCATTGCGCAATGTTTGCGAAAGTGCTTTTCCGTCGAGTATTTGAGCCATTTTTTTGAAGTAATTGAGTGTGGAGTGTTGAATGTTTCGACAAGCTCAACATAAGGATTCAAGAGTTCTTCAGCCTGAGCTTGTCGAAGGCTCAAACCATTAAAGCTCAAGCCGCATTAAAAAGCTAATCCCAGCTTCAAAATATCACGCAAGGTCAAGAGAATAATCTCGAACCGTTGAAAGCCCCAATACGTGCCAACGCCAATCATGGTCATGCCTACGAGACGATTGATATTGCGCATACTGGCATCAGAAAAAATATGGCGATAACGCAGCGACACGACAACGAGCGTTGTCAGCCATGATAATACGCCGCCTGCATAGCCGAGAGCAAAGCAAATATGCTGCTCAATCGCACCTTCCTGCAAAAAACCATAATGCCCAGCAACGTAGGAAACGCTGGTCATAAGCGGCACAAAGGTTGGGTTCACAAGATGCGTGAGAGCCAGAGCAACACCTAAAAAAAAAGGTCCGTGCTTGGCCAGAGTGCGCATAAATGCAGGAAGTGTGGGCGCGTCGTCGTCAGCATCAATATCTGTTGCGGAATTTTTTGGAGGAGCATTGTTCGATTGCTTCAAATTTGCGCGAAGGCTAATAATGCCATAGAGAATCAAACCCAGAATACACGCCACTTGGAAGCTGAGAACTATGCTTGGAAAGCGAACGGCGAAATCTCCAACGAGTGTCGTGATGCGCCCCGTAGCGAGTGAGAAAATAAAACTGTACATGACATCCAAAAGCGCAATGCCGTAAGCAATTTTCAGAGCGTACTTTTTTCCATGATGCAAGGTAGCACGCACCATAACAAACATAACTGGTCCAGGCGGTATCGCCACAGCAAGTCCAATCACCAGACCAGTCAGCAAAGCAAGAATCATGCGGAGTAGAACGAAAATGAAACGAAGAGTGAAAAAAAGAAATGCGCTGCAAAATTACGCTTTCTTTGCGAAGCACACAAACGAATTATCCCCGTTTTCAGGGCTATCAGACAACTGTCAGACAAATGATGATTCCTTTTTGATAACAAGTCTTTCTTCAAAGGCGAACAACGGCACAGACCAAGATATTGCACCATGTTTGTTGCATTTTGAGTATTTTGCTCTCCTTGATTTTTTCTGAAAATACCCAATTCACTACCTCATCAACACACATATTACCAATGTACTTTCTACGATACTTCGCTCCAAAATACGCCCTTCAAGCCTGTCTTTATACGGTTTTTGGGCTGTTCTTCTTGTGGAATACAGCTTTTACTCAATATGCAGCTTCATCACAAAATTCTTCCTCACAAAACACCGCAAAGAGCGCGTTTGGACAGGCGTTACGGATAAAAGCAGTCGGGGATGTTTTGCTGGGTTCGTACACGCCGAGCCGTTTTATACCCCCAGATTCAGGAAACGTCTTTGTAACAAGTATTGGTGCGCAGTTGCGGGGTGCTGATATTTGTTTTGGTAATTTTGAAGCTGCGTTTGCCATCGAAGGGAAAATGCGGGCGCAAAAATGCTCCGAAGCCTCGCGGCGCAGGGGTGTTTGCTATGAGTTCGGCACACCGCCGTTCCTTGCGCCGAGCTTGAAGAAACTGGGCTTTACCGTGATGAGCGTGGACAATAACCACGCCGACGATTACGGCGCAGACGCGGCGGAGTTCACCAAGCAAACCCTCCGCGAGCAAGGAATCGTGCCTGCTCCAAAGCGTGGTCATGCGGAGATAATGATTGCGGGAAAGCGCGTGGCGATTGCGGCGTTTGGATTCTCCGAAACATCGCATAAAATCTCGGATGTAGAAAATTCTGCTCGCGTGGTGCGCGAACTCAAAAAAAGCTACGAGCGAGTATTGGTGTCTTTTCACGGCGGTGCCGAAGGCAAAAATGCGATGCACACCAGCGATAAAACTGAGATATTTGTAGGCGAAAATCGTGGAAATATGATACAATTTGCCCATGCTGTGATTGATGCTGGCGCAGATATGGTGATTGGGCATGGTCCGCACGTTTTGCGGGCAGTAGAATTGTACAAGAACCGCTTTATTGCGTACTCGCTGGGCAATTTCCTTACTTACGGCAATATCAACGTAAAAGGCGTGAGCGGCATAGCGTGTGTGTTGGAAGCGAGTCTTGATAAGGCTTCGGGGGAATTTTTGGGCGGGCGCATTATTCCTGTCGTCCAGCGCGACCCAGGCATTCCCGAACTCGACCCAGCGCAGCAAGCAATCACGCTTATCCGCGAGCTGACGAGCAGCGATTTTCCCGCAACGCCGCTTGTTATTGAGGCAGATGGTACGATTCGCAGGAAGTAATTTTTCGTTGTTTAGAGAAAAAAATGAGGGATGAAATTGGCTTGGAAACAAGAGTTGAAGCCGATTTCATCCCTCAGATTTTAAACTTCATTTTTTGCTCAATTTCCCCGCGAAACTCGCCCTGAACCAGTAGTGGTGCGGGTTATGTTTGGTGGATTACCGTAGTAGGTAATATCGCCAGAGCCTCTGGTCGTTGCATCCAGTTTTTGCACAACGCTGAGAGTAATACCACCAGAGCCGCTTGTTTGCGCGGTCGCTTCTTGGAATGTGGTATTGCGAGCGCGAATATCACCAGAGCCAAATGTTTCGAGCTTGCCTGTGTTTGCCGTCCCTTGAGCGGTGAGGCTGCCAGAGCCGTTGAGCCGAGCGGTGAGACTTTGCACGACAAGTTCTTTGAGGTCAATATCGCCCGAACCGTTGTTGGTAAGCGTAAAGGTTTCGCCTTTGATTTTGCTAAGATTTACGTCGCCAGAGCCGCTATTGGTGAGCGCAAAGGTTGAGGATTCAAGCGGGCTGACGGTAATATCCCCCGAACCAGAATTGCTCACTTCCTCAAGGCTCGGCATGGAAATAGTGAAGCGTACCCCGCGCACGGTGCTAATGTTCGTGCCAGACCGCGTGTAAATGCGTAGTTTGCCGCCCGTAACCTCTGTAATGAAGTATTCATGCAGGTTTTCGTCGGTGCGGAGTTCTACTTTTTGTGTGCCTTTGGTGGTGATGTCGATGTCGGCTTGCGTTGCATTTTCAATTTTGCTGAATGCCGCAATCTGCCGCTCGCGTGTGATAACATTGCCGTTTCCAGAAATAACATCGAACGAATTGAAATTGAGAAAACAACTCGAACACGCCAGCGCAATAAACAAACACACCGAACTAAGAACAACAGCGCGAGAAGTCCGCGCACAGCGAAGAGGAGAGCCAAAAAGCGTTTTCATGGGTTGGAAGAAAAAGGTGAAAAGGATAAATATTAAATTTTCTTGAGTGATGCAATACTGCTGCATTGAGAGGAAAAAGCCGCGTGTACAAATTTAGTTACAAATTGGGATGCACAACGACGAAAGGACAAAAAATTTTGTGCAAATTTTCAGCAATTTTTCGGTAGCTCTTGATTTCGTCCAAAAAATTCCGTACTATGTTATTTGAGAGATAAACACTGTGTTCTACACGGCATTCTTTGGTCAAGTTGTGTGTATTATTACCTTCACACAAAATAATTTAGTGGTTTATCCTTCTCTTCTGATTCAGTCTGTTGGTAGAATGTAAACAGTACGCATTTACCCAAAAATATCGCAAAGAACCTACGTTTGGTGCGCCGATTGTTGCTTAAACTGTCGTTAAGGATGAAAAAGCGTGTCCCAACAAAACTACAAACGTATTACCCACTTTCTAATTCCCCCAAGCGTGTATGGAAGGAAATTTTTCAAATCGCGTACAGGATGTCATTCGTCTAAGCCGTGAAGAAGCTCTGAGGTTGGGGCATGATTACATCGGAACGGAGCATCTTCTTCTCGGAATTATCCGCGAAGGCGAAGGCATTGCTGTCAAGATTCTACGCAATCTCGGCGTGGATATGTTCAAAGTAAAAAAGTCCGTCGAAGACACGGTGCGCTCATCGGGCGGAACGCTGACGATTGGCAATATTCCGCTCACCAAGCAGGCTGAGAAAGTGCTTAAAATCACGTACTTGGAGGCAAAGCTCTACAAGTCCGAAGTCATTGGCACCGAACACCTGATGCTGTCGCTTCTCCGTGACGACGACAACATCGCATCCCAGATTTTATCGCAGTTCAACGTCAGTTACGACGGTGTTCGCTCGGAATTGGACAACATCATTTCTGGCAAGCCAACTGCGCAAAAAGGCGAGAAAAAGCAAGGTGCAAGTTCAACGGGTGGAAGTAAGAAAACCTCTGGCGAGCGCGTAAAAACGCCTGTCTTGGACAATTTCGGGCGCGACCTCACCAAGATTGCCGTCGAAGGCAAGCTCGACCCCGTAATCGGGCGCGACAAAGAGATAGAGCGCGTTGCGCAGGTGCTTTCGCGTCGCAAGAAAAACAATCCCGTGCTTATCGGCGAGCCAGGCGTTGGAAAGACCGCCATTGCTGAGGGTTTGGCATTGCAAATCATTCAAAAGAAGGTTTCGCGTGTGCTGCACGACAAACGCATCGTTACGCTCGACCTCGCCGCGATGGTGGCTGGTACGAAATATCGCGGACAGTTTGAAGAGCGCATGAAAGCAGTGATGACGGAGCTTGAAAAAGCAAAAGATGTGATTTTGTTTATTGACGAATTGCACACCATCGTTGGTGCGGGCGGCGCGTCTGGTTCGCTGGATGCCTCGAATATCTTCAAACCCGCATTAGCACGAGGCGACATCCAATGCGTTGGCGCGACCACGCTGGACGAATATCGTCAGTTCATCGAAAAAGACGGTGCGCTCGACCGCAGATTCCAAAAAATCATTGTTGAGCCGCCTTCTCCAGAAGAAACTATCTTGATTTTGAACAACATCAAAAACAAGTACGAAGAACACCACAACGTGCGCTACACCGACGAGGCAATTAAAGCCTGCGTGGCAATGTCGGAACGCTACATCACCGACCGTTTCTTGCCCGACAAGGCATTGGACGTGTTGGATGAAGTTGGTGCGCGGGTGCATTTGTCGAACATTGTCGTACCGAAAGAAATTATTGACCTTGAAGAAAAAATCGAAGCAATCAAGGAAGATAAAAACAACGTAGTGAAAACCCAGAATTTCGAGGAAGCAGCACGCTTGCGCGACTTGGAGAAAAAACTCCAAACCGAACTCGAAACCGCCAAACTCGAATGGGACGAAGCCGCTTCTACAATGGTCTTTACGGTGGATGAGCAGCAAGTTTCCGACGTTGTTGCGATGATGACAGGCATCCCCGTCAACAAACTCGCCGAAGAAGAAGGCGCGAAACTTATGCGTATGGCGGATGAATTGCGCGATGAGGTTGTTGGTCAGAACGAAGCTGTGGAGAAGCTCGCAAAGGCTATTCGCCGCTCCCGTGCTGGCTTGAAAGACCCAAAGCGTCCGATTGGAACGTTCATGTTTCTTGGACCGACGGGCGTGGGCAAAACCGAGCTGGCGAAAGCATTGGCGCGGTATATGTTCTATTCGGAAGAATCGCTGATTCGCGTGGACATGAGCGAATACATGGAGAAATTCTCTGTATCGCGCTTGGTTGGTGCGCCTCCGGGCTACGTCGGCTACGAAGAAGGCGGACAGCTGACCGAGAAAGTACGCCGCAAGCCGTACAGCATCATTTTGTTGGATGAAATCGAAAAAGCGCATCCAGACGTGTTCAACATTCTTCTGCAAGTCTTCGACGACGGTATTTTGACCGATGGTCTTGGTCGTCGCATTGACTTCCGCAATACAATTATCATCATGACCTCCAACATTGGTGTACGCGATGTGAAGGCAGGCGGAAAGATTGGGTTTGCCGATAAAGTTGAAGATTCTCAGTACGAAAATATGAAAGCCACAATGGAGGAGTCGCTCCGCCGTATGTTCAATCCTGAGTTCTTGAACCGCATTGACGACACAATTATCTTCCACCACTTGAAAAAAGAAGATATTTTCAAAATCATTGATATTCACGCACGTAAGCTCTTTAGCCGTGTTCACGACTTGGGAATCATGCTGGAAATCACGAAATCCGCAAAAGATTTCCTTGCCGAAAAAGGCTTCGACGAGAAGTACGGTGCGCGTCCACTCCGCCGCGCAATGCAGAAATACGTCGAGGATGAGCTTGCCGAAGAAATGCTGCTTGGGAAGTTCAAAACAGGCGACAAAATCCGCCTTGAACACGATGGCAACATGGCAAACGATAAACTCACCTTCACGCACGTTCCCAATGAAGGCGTTCAGCCTGAAGAACACCTTGAACTGCTTGCGCCAAAGGCTACGGCTGAAGAAGCGTAGTTTTGGGAAGTGTTAAGTGTTGGGTGTTGAATTTTTGTGATACGCCCCGCTTGTAAATACCGTAAAAATGATAAACTCCGCATCAAGACTGCTTGGTGCGGAGTTTTTTGTTTCACAGTACGTGAATTTTGCTTGAACAATCACAGTCAGAATGCTAACTTACGGCGGCGTAAAAAACTCGTTGCGCCGTCCTTGATTTTATCCGATTTGCCGTAAAACCCCTAGCTTTAGCTATGGGGATATACGGCATTGTGCTTCAGCCATGAGGTAGTGTCGGTTTGCGACGCTTTGGGCG
>RDXM01000095.1 GCA_004292595.1 Candidatus Kapaibacterium sp.
GAAACAAGCAGGGAAGCGGCTCTGGCAATGATGGCTCTGGAAACAAGCAGGGAAGCGGCTCTGGCAATGATGGCTCTGGAAACAAGCAGGGAAGCGGCTTAGACAGCAGTGGGCGAGGCGGACAAATCACCGCACCATTCACCTACGATAGATCCATATTTGGTATGTTCGACAGCGTTGGCACGGTTTTTTCGACGACCAAGATTTATTTTGAGTACAATAAAGCCACGCTTCAAGCAGAATCCGCACCAATGCTGGATGAGATTGCTGACGCGCTGCGCCGCACACCGAAAATTCGCATCGAAATACGCGGCAATACCGACAACAAAGGCGGTGCAGACTTCAATCAACGCCTTTCCGAACTCCGCGCTGAAGCGGTTGCGCAGGCACTTGTGCAGCGTGGTATTGCTGAGAAACGCTTGCAAACACGCGGTTTTGGCTTGACCAAACCGATTACTGATAATAGCACAGAAGAAAATCGGCAGAAAAATCGCCGCACGGAATTTGCTATCCTTGCGCGATAAAGCATGAAATAATCTACTGTCCACCATGATTTTATCGCAATGGTACTTGACTTTGGCAAAAATTCTGCGTATCTTTCTTGCACACTTCAAACGTTGATACATCAACAAATATCAATCTCAGACAGCGTACGCAAATGCTTCTTTCATCCGCATACATCCTCCTTGTGATTCTTGTGGTCATCGTCGTTACCTAAGCGCGGTGAGTGGAGAGCTTTTGCAGAGAATTTCACAAAAAGCCTTTTCTCACCAGATGTGAGAAAAGGCTTTTTTGTTTTGCTTCTTTCTGGAATACTTAACAATCTATGGAGCCGATGATTATGAAAACACTTACACTCAGCCTCAACGATACGCTTGCTGCACGTCTTGAAAAACAGGCGCAACAGCAAGATATTTCTGTGGAAGAAGTTATTACAAACGTACTTGAAACGCTGACGGAATCTTCATTGCAGGAGTCTCGTGTTGAAGAAGGCATTGAATACGTCATTGCGAAAAATCGTGAACTTTTGCAACGATTAGCGTGAGTTGTAATCCCACCCAATAGCATTGAATCGAACCTACCAAAAACTAAAAACCATCAACCAATCAACCAAAACCACTATGCTCAACAAATACAGCCGCGTTCTAACGCAAGACGACACCCAGCCCGCCGCACAAGCAATGCTCTATGCTATCGGCTTTTCCGAAAACGATATGCGCAAAGCACAAATCGGGATTGTTTCCACCGGATTCGAGGGAAATTCCTGCAATATGCACCTCAACGACCTCGCCGCGATTGTCAAAAAAGGCTTTGCCGAGCCAGAACTGAGCAAAGAGGTTCTCGGCTTAATTTTTCACACCATCGGCGTTTCCGACGGGATGTCGATGGGAACGCAGGGAATGCGGTATTCGCTACCCTCGCGGGATGTGATTGCGGACAGCATCGAGACTGTTACCAACGCGCAGGCATATGACGGCGTGGTTACGATTGTCGGTTGCGACAAAAATATGCCAGGCGCGATTATGGCAATGGGACGGCTGAACCGCCCGTCCATCATGGTCTATGGCGGTACGATTGCGTCGGGAAATTACAAAGGTAAAAAATTGAACATTGTTTCGGCGTTTGAAGCGCTCGGCGAGCGCGTTGCGGGAACAATTTCGGATGAAGATTTTAAGGGCGTTATCCGCAATGCCTGCCCTGGAGCGGGCGCGTGTGGCGGGATGTACACCGCAAACACGATGTCGTCGGCGATTGAGGCACTTGGTCTCAGCTTGCCGTACTCGTCATCCAATCCCGCCGTTTCGCCCGAAAAGCGTGATGAATGCTTGGGTGTGGCTCCGGCGATATTCAATCTGCTCAAAATGGATTTAAAGCCCCGCGACATTGTAACGCGGAAGTCGCTTGAAAACGCGCTTTCGATGGTGATGGTGATGGGCGGTTCGACCAATGCGGCACTGCACTTTTTGGCGATTGCCCGCGCTTTCGAGATTGATTGGACGCTGGAAGATATTCAACGTATCAGCGATAAAACGCCATTCTTAGCAGATTTGAAGCCGTCTGGCAAGTATTTGATGGAGGACGTTCACACGATTGGCGGCGTTCCTGCCGTGATGAAATTTATGCTCGAAAACGGCTTCCTGCATGGCGATTGTATGACGGTTACGGGCAAAACGATTGCGGAAAACCTTGCTGCCATGCCGCTTTTGGACGAGAAGCAAGATGTGATGCGGTCTTTGGCAAATCCTATCAAACCAACGGGGCATTTGCAGGTCTTGTACGGTAATCTCGCCGAAGGAGGCTCGGTGGCGAAAATCACGGGCAAAGAAGGCGAAAAATTTGTCGGTAAAGCGCGAGTGTTTGAGGGCGAAGATGACGCAAATGCGGGCATTATGGCGGGCAAAGTGCAGAAAGGCGACGTGATTGTGATTCGCTTTATTGGTCCTTCGGGTGCGCCTGGAATGCCAGAAATGCTGAAGCCTACGTCGCTCATCATGGGTGCGGGCTTGGGCAATGACGTTGCGCTGATTACCGATGGTCGCTTTTCGGGCGGGACGCACGGCTTTGTGGTCGGACACATCACGCCAGAGGCGCAGCGCGGCGGCACAATCGGCTTGCTGCAAGACGGCGACGTGATTACGATTGATGCCGTGAACAACCGCCTGCACGTGGATTTGTCGGATGCAGAAATTGCCAAACGCCGCGCCGCGCAAGTAATTCCGCCTCTCAAAGCCACAAGCGGCTATTTATACAAATATGCCAAAACGGTGTCGTCGGCGAGTGAGGGCTGCGTAACGGATAAATTCTAGAATTGTATAACACCTTACGCAAAGGAACAACCCATGACAACCACAGAAATTTACCCGCACATCACCCGCAATCAGCGTGGAGAACCCACGATTATCGGCACTCGGACGCGCGTTCAGTCTATTGTTTGCTATTACAAACTCGGCATGAGTGCGGAAGAAATTCACGCTGCCTTGCCGTATTTGTCCGATGCGGAGCTTCATGCGGCATTTGCGTATTATTTCGATAACCGCGAGGAAATTGAGCGATTGATTGAGGAAGAGGATGAATTTTATCAACAGGCGAAAGCCCAGTATGGAACAGTTGAAGACCTCATTCGAGAAAAAAATGAAGCGAAGCAGCGCGAAATGGCGGTAAAAATATGAGCATCAAATTTCTTCTTGATGAAGACACGCAACTTGCTTTGGCACAAGCGTTTCGGCAGCGTGGTTTTGAAGCTGTTCATGTTTCCGAACTTCAACGCAAAGGGCTTTCCGACCCTGAACAGTTGGACTTTGCAGCACAAAACGGGTATTGCTTTTTTACGTTCAACAAACGCGATTTTGTCATTCTGCATACAGAATATACGGTCTTGAATAAAACGCATCATGGCATTATCGCTTCGCCGCACTTATCCATTTCCGATATTTTGCGGTGCTTGGGCGTACTTGTTACGACCCTCTCCGTTCACGATATGAAGAATGAATTACGATTTTTATGATTATCAAATCGCCTTGAAAACTATGAAAGTATTGTTGTCCTATCTGTTCTTCCTCACCTTCGCAGCCGCACCGCTCCTCGCTAAGGCGCAGGCTGCCTCTGCTGCCCAAAAAGACAGCACGGCGCGGCGGGTGCTGTCCTACGCGCAGTTTGTGAAAGAGATGGTGGAGTGTACAAAAGACGTATATGTTCTGAAAAATGCAGAATTAGTTTTGGATGAGAACACCGATACTGCCTATACTAAGCTGATTAAGACCGAGCAAGGGTTTGACATTCAAGAGAATGGAGAACCCAGAAACTATGCGACGACAGTCATCAAGGCAAGAGTTGAATTGAGTAATATCAAAATAAAAAGAGGTATTACTTTTTACAACTTTCAATTTCAAGGTGGTATGGATATAAGAGATAGTGTTGCAGGTCAGTGGGAATTTCGAGATTGTATTTTTTATCCAATAAAATTTAGAGTGGACGTGGCAGGCGGAGCTATTGAGGTTAGTAGTTGCATTAATCTGGATTTACATTTTTATCGGTGTATATTTACCAATAAAATACAGATGTATTACTGCAAACTCAATGAATTAGTATTTCGTGGTTGCAAGCTATACATAGCACCAAATCTACGACAATACAGATCGGTATCTTTGATTTTTTACTCTACCATTGAAACTTTGAATATCGATAGCAGCAGTTTTAATAGTGCAGGTTTTGCCCAAAATACATTCACCAACGTTAATATACAACGAAGCGAATTTCAGATATTCGACTTCACTAGCACCGTACAGCGATCATTCGAGATGGATAGCTGCACATTCATCAAAGCCACAGACTTCACCAGTGCACAATTTCCGCACAGAAACGCAGTGTTACCTTTCGCGCAATTTGCAAACAAATTTGCTATTCAAAGCGACACAATAACGTACTTTGCAAGGAACGATACAGAACTTGGTAATGATAAAAAATACAACAGACTCATTGCCCTTTACACCGACTTCCTCGCGCTCTACAAAACACGTGGCGATCAAGAGTCCTACAACGCCTGTTACATTGAGATGAAGCAAGTCCACACGCGGCGGGCGGGCTATCTCTACCGCAAAGCACCGACGCTCGAAACATGGTTCGACTGGCGAATCAATCAACTCTTGGAGGTATTTTCAGATTACGGCACCAATTCTGCAAAAGGTCTCATTTACATTTTTTACGTGATTATCGGCTTTGCCGCACTGTACCTCATTTTCCCCAGCGAACCCGATAATCTGAGCCGCCAAACCTCGTTTGCCTTTTTTGATGTCGTGATTGGCTATTTTTCCACCAACACCACACTTGTCAATCTCCGCAAACACAAGCGCCAACGCGCTCTGGACGACTTACACAATTTCCAAACCACACTCGCGGTTTCGCGTGAGGATGTTCCCGCATTTATCGCATGGCTTGGTCAGCCGCTCTACGGCTTGAATCGGGCGTATTTGAGTGCCAGCGCGTGGCTTGTGGAGCGGTTCGACATTGTTCCGGGCAGATGGCAAGAGCTTTCCAAAGGGCGCAAACTTTGGACGAGTGCGGCGGTGGGCGCATATATGCTGGGTTTCCTCGCGTGGGGCGTGATTATGCGCTTCGTGAACGCCTTCGCTCTCAGCATCAATGCCTTTGTAACGCTGGGCTATGGCGAGATTCAGGCGCGAGGCGTGGCGCGGTATTTGGCGGTTTTGGAAGGCGCGGTTGGGTGGTTTTTATTATCGATATTTAGCGTTACGTTGATTTCGCAACTTTTACAGTAAAATAGTTTTTCTCAAAAAATCCTCACGGAGCAAGCAATGAGTACCCTTACACGCCAAGTTCATGTTCATAACGGGCGCATCGCGCTGGAAGATTTGCCATTTACCGAAAATACGGAACTGACCGTTTTGCTGATGCCGACCTCACTGCCAATATTTCAGCCGAACCTTTCCGCTTGGATGGAAGCACGACGCTTGACAGAGGCTATTTCCGGTAGTCTTGCGGATGATATTGCGAAGGAACGAGAGGAATTATGACCGCTTTTTTGGACACAAATTGTTTGGTAAAAATATATCACGCAGAAGTCGGAACGCAGGAAATCACGGATTTTATTATGCGGCACGGCTCGTCGCTCACGGTGATTATTGCCGAAATCAGCATCGTTGAATTTCGCTCGGCGTTTATGCGTCGTTGTCGGATGGGTGAAATTTCGCGGGATGTTGCAGATAAAACGATTGCCATTTTTCATAATGACACCGCTTCAATGCTGGTTGCTCCGCTCAGTACAACTGTGGTGCAAGAATCACTTCGCCTCTTGGAAACTCATGCGGGCAATCTTGCCCTAAAAACGCTCGACAGCCTACAAATCTCTTCAGCACTGGTGTTCAGCCGTATTACGCCAATAGATATGGTGCTATCTTCCGACAAAACATTTCTTGAGGTGATGCGGAAATATCTGACGGCACTGAACCCAATGAGCGATAGTCTGCCTTGATAAAATACCAGTAAGCAACATGATTAACAATTACTACACCATCTCCACCGAGCCGCATAAAATGGACGTAGAAGCAATCTACGCGTATCTCTCGCGCTCCTACTGGGCGGAAGGGCGCACAAAATCTACGGTGGAGAAGTCGTTACAACATTCGTTGAACTTCGGCGTTTTTACCCTAGAAGGTTCGCAAATAGGCTTTGCGCGGGTGATTACGGATTATGCCACATTTGCGTATCTTGCGGATGTGTATATTTTGGAAGAACATCGCGGCAAAGGTCTCCGCATATGGCTCATGGAAACGATTCTCGCACATCCTGATTTGCAAGGCTTACGGCGGTGGTCGTTCGCCACACGCGATGCGCATAGGCTGTACGCGCAGTTCGGTTTTACGCTGCTTCCGAAGCCGGAGATATGGATGCAGAATGTTTAATCAAGATGCGAATCCTCAGAAATAAATATTCCCAACAATTTTCATCATTTTCAAAAAGTGAGTGTGCATTATGTCAGCACCAGCAACACAATCCGCCAACAAACAAAAAACACCACCACAAGCGCAACCCCGCACCATCACTGGCGCGGAAGCCGTCATTGCGGCACTTGTGGAGGAAGGCGTTGATTTAATTTATGGTTATCCAGGCGGCGCAATTATGCCCATTTACGACGCGCTGTACGACTACCAAGACCGCGTGAAACACGTGCTTGTGCGCCACGAACAAGGTGCTGTCCACGCAGCACAAGGGTATGCGCGGGTTACGGGGCGTGTGGGCGTGTGCTTTGCTACGTCTGGTCCAGGCGCGACGAATCTTATCACGGGTATTGCCGATGCGCAGATAGATTCTACGCCGCTTGTGTGCATCACGGGGCAAGTCGCATCGCACCTGCTTGGCACGGATGCCTTCCAAGAAACCGACGTGATGGGTATTTCCATGCCCGTTACGAAGTGGAATTATCAAATCACCAAAGCCAGCGATATTCCCGCCGCGATTGCCAAAGCCTTCTACATCGCCAAAAGCGGACGACCGGGACCTGTGCTGCTCGACATCACCAAAGATGCGCAGTTCAACAAATTGGAGTATGAATACGAGCCGTGTACTGGGATTCGCAGCTACAATCCCGTTCCGAAGGCGCGTCCAGACGACATAGAAGCCGCCGCAAAGCTCATCAATGGCGCGAAAAAGCCGTTTATTTTGGTGGGACATGGCGTTTTGCTCTCGGGTGCGCAGGAAGAGTTCAAAACCTTTGTTGAAAAAACGGGAATCCCTGCTGCTTCCACGCTGTTGGGCTTGTCGGCGTTTCCTGCAAATCACCCGCTCAACGTCGGATATTTGGGAATGCACGGCAACTACGGACCAAACGTAAAAACCAACCAAGCGGACGTGATAATCGCTGTCGGAATGCGCTTCGACGACCGCGTTACGGGCAATTTGTCGCTCTACGCAAAGCAAGCAAAAATCGTTCACATCGAAATTGACCCCTCCGAAATTGGCAAATGCGTAAAAGCGGACGTAGCAATTAACGCGGACGCAAAAGAAGCTCTCACGCTACTTACTTCAAGAGTAACCGCCAACGCGCATCCCTCATGGTTACAGGAGTTTCACGATTGCGATGCGATTGAATTAGAAAAAGTTATCAAAAAAGATTTTGCGCTGCCTGAAAACTCTATCAAAATGGCAAACGTCGTGCAGCGCATCAGTGACAAAACCAAAGGCGAGGCAATCGTTGTAACCGACGTGGGACAGCACCAAATGGTCGTTTCGCGCTATTACAAGTTCATCGGCACCGACACCAACGTTACTTCGGGCGGCTTGGGAACAATGGGTTTCGCGCTTCCAGCGGCAATCGGCGCGAAAATGGGACAGCCAGACAAGGAAGTCGTTGCGGTCATTGGCGACGGCGGTTTTCAAATGACGTTGCAGGAACTCGGTACAATTTTCCAAGAGCAAACAGCCGTGAAAATTGTTCTTTTGAACAACAACTTTCTAGGAATGGTGCGGCAGTGGCAGCAATTATTTTTCGACCGTCGGTATTCGTTTGTGGAATTGAAAAATCCGAACTTTATTAAAATTGCCGACGGATTTGGCATAACCGCACGGAAAGTAGAGCATCCAAGCGAGCTTGATGCTGCGATTGACGAAATGCTTGCCCACACGGGACCGTATTTCTTGGAAGTGGTCGTCGAAAAAGAAGAGAACGTCTTCCCGATGGTGCCGACGGGCGCGAGCGTGGCGGATATTCGCTTGGAGTGAGCATTTTCTGGGAAATACTATCATTTTGTTTCTCATTTTTTTATCAACAATTATGCTAACAACTCCCACAATGCCTGTGAATCCTGAAGAAGCCGCTATTATGGCACTCTTCAGTAAGCCCGCTTCCAAAACGACCAAAGCTGTGAAAGTAAGCGATGAGCAAGTCCGACGCTTACAAGAAATGTCGCCGCAAGAGCGGGCGGAGTTCGTGAAACACATTGCGGAAGAAGGCAATCGTTAACAATTTGGCAAGCACTCAAAACTCAACATTCAAAACTCAACACTTTCAAAACTATGACGCAACCAAAACGTCTCTACACCATCATCGCCTTTACGGAAAATCGTATTGGCTTGCTGAACCGCATCACGATTATCTTCACGCGGCGGCATATCAATATCGAATCGCTCACCACCAGTGAATGCGAGGTGGATGGCGTACACCGCTTCACCATCACCGTCCGCACGACCGAAGAACGCGCTGTGAAGGTCGTGAAGCAAATTGAAAAGCTCATCGAAGTCATCAAAGCCTCGCTCCATACCGAAGAGGACACGATGTATCAGGAACTTGCTCTTTTCAAAATTGACGCACACAAAATCGCTGCCGACGGCTCGTTTACTGCATTCTTGAGTACGCTCAAAAAATACAATGCGGAAATCCAAAGTTCTGAAAAAGACTACATTATCGTCCAAAAAATCGGTCGTCGTGTGGAAATTTTCATGCTTTTGGACGCGCTGAAAGAATATCACGTGCTGGAGTTTGCAAAGTCTGGCAGAGTAGCAATGACGCGCTCTGCAATGGATTTGGATGGTTATTTGCATGAAGTAGAGCAGCGCAGTTTGATTCCCGATACGTTATCCACGAATTAAGCCTTTGCATGACCACCTTTAGCGAAAAAATTATCCTCGTAACGGGTGCAGCCTCTGGCATCGGTGCGGCAACAGCAACGGCATTTGCCCGCGAAGGTGCGTTAGTGCTGTGTGCCGATATTAACCTTGAAGCCTCATCACGTCTTGCTTCCGAGCTTTTGCTGGAAGGCGTGAAGGCTCATGCAATCGAACTAGACGTTGCCTCAGAAGACGCATGGAATCTTGCTTCTGAGTATATCCGCACACAGCACGGACGTTTGGATGTCTTGGTAAATAACGCCGGAATTTCCTTCGGGAAACCACTCCTTGAAATGACGCTCGCAGAATGGCAGCGTGTGATGCAGATAAATTGTGATGGTGTAATGCTTGGCACACAAGCCGCATTCCGCCTTATGTTTCCGCAGAATTCTGGTGTGATTATCAATGTTGCTTCCGCATCGGGAATTAAGCCTGTGGCGGGCGCGAGCGCGTATTGCACAAGCAAGGCAGGCGCAATCATGCTTACGAAGGCTGCCGCGCTGGAAGCCGCTCCACACAAGGTACGTGTAAACGCCATTGCCCCAAGCGGCGTAACAACGCCGATGTGGGAAAGCATGGAGTTTTTTCAGGGAATAATTGCTGAGGCAGGTAGTAAAGAAGCGGCATACAAGGCACTTGCTGTCAGTGTGCCGCTTGCTCGGTATGCTACGCCAGAGGAAATCGCGGAAGCCGCATTGTATCTGGCTTCTCCAAAAGCAGGATTTATCACGGGTGCGGTCTTGAGTGTGGATGGTGCTTATACGCTCTAGCGGCGTAGAATCATCAAGCGTAGCTTGTTCAATACTTTCAATAATCAAGCAGGAAAAACGTCTGTGCAAGAGCTGTAATATTACACTGGTGCCGCATCGTTTTCTCACGCCCCACGTAGTGCTGTTCGTGTCATCGGTTTCCGCTTCTTCTTTCACGTTTCCTCACTTTTTAAGAGTTCGCTCTATGAATACGCTTACTTCGGTTACGATAAAAACGAAACTCACAGGTTCGTTTCTGCTGCTGACGATGATGATTATTGCCGTTGGTGCATTTAGCTACCAACGCGCATTACAGCTTGGAAAAAATGGCGAGCTGATGTACGAAACAAATCTGAAACCAATAGCTGTTACCAGTAAATTGGCAGAAAATTTCCAACGCTCCCGCGTGAATTTACGTGATGTCTTGCTTGCCCGCACACCAGAAGAACGGCAAAAATATATTGCGATAACCGCAGAAATTCGAGCAGAGATGGATGGCTTTATTGCAAGCTACGAACCGCTCATTACCTCAGGAGAAGAACGCCTTGCCTTCAATGAATTTAGAGGGCATTTGACAGAATTCCGCGCCTTGCGCCAGCGTGTTTTCGCGCTCGACGAGCAGGGGCGACGTGCAGAAATTTTGGATGTCGTTGAGCAACAATGCCAAAGTCTTAGCAATAAAACAGTAAACTGCCTCCTCAAAATTGTTGACCTCAATAAGGATATGGCGGAGCGTTCCAACGCGGAGAATCATGCTTCGATTGAGCAATTACAAATCGTTGCTATTCTTGCCATTGGCGCAGGTGTCTTAGCGTCTATTCTGCTTGGTGTGCTTATCATCCGCAGCGTTACCCGTCCGCTTGAGGCGTTGCACGTTGTGAATCAGCATTTGATACATGGCGAATTATCGAAAATACAGATTGATACAAATGGAACGGATGAATTTGCCCAACTTGCTGCCGCGAAAAAGACCGTTGTCCAAACCTTGCAGAATGTGATGAGTGAGCTGCAATCCCTGACCACTGCTGCTGCGGAAGGAAATTTAAGCAAACGCGCCGATGAAAGCCGCTTCAAGGGTGATTATCGTAACATTCTTCAGGCAGTTAATTCTACGCTGGATTCTGTGACGCAGCCGATTCACGAAACGAGTAAGATATTGAGCGTGATGGCAGAAGGCAATTTTCAACAGCGCGTTCACGGCACATACAAAGGCGATTATGCCATTCTCCAACAAAGTTTGAATGCGACCTTGAGCGAAATCAATATGCTTTTAGGGCAGGTGCTTTCGACGGTGGACCAAGTGCATACTGGTTCGCAGCAAGTAGCCGCTTCCAGCCAGCACTTGTCTAATGGCGCGACGCAGCAAGCCGCCGCATTGGAAGAAATTTCTAGCTCTATGCACGAAATTACATCGCAAACCCGCACCAATGCTGAAAATGCGTCGCAAGCAAAAGTCTTGGCAACACAATCGCGCCATTCCGCCGAAAACGGACACGCGCAGATGCAAGAACTCACCCTTGCAATGGACGACATCAATGTATCCAGCCAAAACATTGCAAAAATTATTAAAGTGATTGATGAAATTGCCTTCCAAACAAATCTGCTCGCCCTGAATGCGGCTGTGGAAGCGGCTCGCGCAGGACGACACGGCAAAGGCTTTGCCGTCGTCGCCGAAGAAGTACGCGCTCTGGCAGGACGCAGCGCGAAAGCTGCCCAAGAAACAGCAGGATTGATTGAAAGCGCAGTAGCAAAGGCTGCACACGGCACCGATACTGCTGCACAAGCCCGTCGCGCTCTGGACGATATTATGAGCTTTTCGACCAAAGTGCAGGATATTGTTGGGGAAATTGCCTCTTCTTCGCAAGAGCAGGCGCAAGGTATTTCGCAGATAACGATTGGGCTGTCGCAAATTGACAAAGTAACCCAGCAAAATACCGCTTCGGCAGAGGAATCCGCTTCGGCGGCAGAGGAGCTTTCAGGACAATCTATGCAGCTTCGCGGTCTTGTTTCGCGCTTCAAAATTCAGCACACAGGAAGCCTTGCGCAAGCCCCACAAAATAACACAAACACACATCGCGCAAATAGTAACGGTAACGCCTACACCTCGCGGCGCAGCGCAAACACTTCGCCAAATGGCGCGGCGCATCATTTCGTAAAAACGATGCCACCAATGCCCCTACAAGAAACCGTCACCGATACAGGAATCTTGGGCGCAGGAAAACCCAAAATGCTTGCCTCAAATTCCCGCCATGACGTGATTGCACTGGACGATAGCGAGTTTGGACGGTACTAAGATTCAAAGGATGAGATATGCAGCATGAAGCGTGAAAGCCTTGTCAATACACGCTTCTAGTCATTTTTTACGGAAGCCTCACTTTCTTTCGCCAGCAATGTCTGGCACAGGAAGTGAGGCTTTTTTTGTTTTTGTCGCGCCAGTATTTGTGCGCTTTGTGCAAAAATCTTGCAAAATGTCCACCGTATTACATCTCTGGCGCGTATTTTGCCGTATTGTTGTTGTCGGTTTCAATACTTCCTTGAAACCATTGAGCGTTACTGGCTTTCAACCTTCACTGCGAATACACTATGAAATCTTTTTTTGCTACTCTAACAAATACGCTCTGGATAAAAATTGCCATTCCAATTATTCTGGTGTGCTGGATGTTGCTGGAAATCGTGCTGCAAGTTGCGCTCAATATCAACATCACCGACCGCCGCGCCATGATTGGTGAGCGTTTGCGCGATGTTGCCACCGCCGCCGCACAAACAATCACGGGCGAACAGCACCAAATGGCTCTTGGCAAGGATTCCGTCGCAACAGCCGCATTTGCCGAAGTTGTCAAGCCGCTTGCTGCAATGCGCACTACGCTTGGCTATCAGGAAAATTGGTACACGCTGAACGCTTCCCTAACCGATGAAACCTCATTTGGCATAATGACGCACCCAACGCCCTTCACAGGCGACAAATACACCTTCCGCGACAAAGGCGTGGCAGCGACCTTCCACCGCGCTCTCGGCGAAGGCAAGGCAGGTTCGACGGACATTTACAAAAGCGATAACGGCGTGTGGATTTCTGGTTTTGCGCCTATCAAAGATGCTGCGGGCAAGGCAGTGGCGGTCTTGGAAGTGGATATTTCGTACAAAGAATACTTGCTCATTGAGGAAAAAATACGCCGCGAGGCATGGATTATGCGAGCATTGGGCGTGTTTTTGAGCCTCGTGCTTGGTTTCGCACTCGGACGTTCAATTGCAAAGCCCGTGAGCCGCTTGCGCCGCGCCATTCAAGACTTTACCGAGCGTTTTAGCGACAATCCCGAAACAGCCACCATTGAGCTTGATTTGAAGAGGTCGGACGAAATTGGTGAATTAGGAAAAGAATTTACAACAATGTCGGCGAATTTGCGGAAAATGAGTTCGCTCACCGAGCAGGAACGCCGCCGCGCCATTCGCAAATCCGAACAAGCCGCCGAAGATGCGCGGAATGAAGTGATTGAGCAGCAATTTTACTTGGAAGCGGAAGTAGCACGCATCACACGCTTCCTTGATTCCGTGCGCCACAACGACCTTAGCCAAACGCTCAAAGCCACGAAAGATGACGCGGTCGGGCAGCTCGTGGAAGCTCTGAACGACACTATTCACGCCCAGCGCACGACGATTATTCAAATGCAAGATGCCGCAACGAGCCTCGCCGCAGCGTCGTCGCAAATTGCCGCAAATGCTGAGAGAATCTCGCTTCAGAGCCGTGAGCAATCCTCGCGGGTGGGTGAAATTGCGGGTGCGATTGAGGATATGTCCGAATCCATCAATGGCATTGCAACTAATGTTGGTGCGACGTCCGACGTTTCGCATCAGGTGGTGGATTCGGCAAAAACGGGTCAAGGCGCGGTGCAAACGACGCTGGAGAGCATGAACACGATTGCGGGCGTGGTTGATAGCATGGCTTCGGTGGTGATGAAATTGGGTAATTCTTCGCAAGAAATTGGCGCAATCGTCGAAACGATTGAAGAAATTGCCGACCAAACAAACCTCCTCGCCCTGAACGCCGCTATTGAAGCCGCTCGCGCGGGAGAAGCTGGACGTGGTTTTGCCGTTGTTGCAGACGAAGTGCGCAAACTTGCTGAAAAAACGACCAAAGCAACGAAGGAAATCACGAAAACAATTCAGCACATTCAAAGCGACACGAAAAATGCGACCGACGCAGCAAAGATAGGCGCAGAGCGCGTCGAAACAGGCATCCAACGGGCGAACAATGCTGGAGAACGCTTAAAATCTATCGTTGAAGGCATTGAAAATGTGAACGCGTTGATTATTCAAATCGCAACCGCCGCCGAGAAACAATCTGCTGGAGCGCAAGAAATCACGCGGAGTGTAGAGCGCATTAGTTCGGCGATTGTGTCCAACAATAGCGATATTCAAGGCGTGGCAAGCTCTGTCAGCAGCATCACAAGCGAGGCAGGGCATTTGAAGAGCGTTGCAGACCGCTTTATTCTTGAGCAGAATGGCTCGCCCGCCTTGCAAGAGCGAGAAATACTTGCTTTGCGCTAGGTTTTTGACTCAATACCGCACAAAAAAATCTTTCATAGTGGCACAGACATTCTTGTCTGTGAGTATTGGCGTGAGATCCGCAGGTAATACACAGATTAAGAAACACAGACAAGAATGTCTGTGCCACTGAAACCTGATTACACCTGCTTCTCAGAGATTTTGCCGTGTCTTACATTCCCCACAACATTTTCCAAAATCACCATGCAACCAATTCAAATCCACATCCCCGCTACATTCGCCCAAACACCAGAGCTTTCGGGCATTCGCAAAATTGGTTTAGCAATTTTTCTTGCTGGAATTGCCGTGTTTTTGCTTGGTGCTACGGGCGCATTTGCCGCATCACCGCTCATGTACAGCCTTGGGAGCTTTGGAATGGTGCTGCTTGGCGCATTTACCTATATTTTGCCGCTCATAAACGAACAATCGGCGGGCATTCAAAATACAGGCATTATGTTCAGCAAAGTAAGCCACAGGGGCGCGATTGCGTGGCTCATCGGCGTAGGGATGACGGGCTTTTACGTGCTGCTCTATTGGTTTCCCGAATACCTCACGCATTGCATTGCATCGGTGAATTGGCTCAGTTTCGCGCTCAAGGGCAAAGCGGCAGACCAGTGGTTTTTATACGGCACCATCTACACGCTGGCGGTGTTGGTGATGGGTGTGCGCATGATTATCAAGTACCGCCACAGCAAATATCAGATTGTGCGGACGCTTTCGGTGATGTTTTTCCAGCTTGTTTTTGCGTACTTGATTCCGTCCTTTCTCGCGCTCATGCACCAACCCGACTTTTATTTCACGTACTTCTGGCCCCTGAAATTCGATTACTTAAATCCGCTCACAGTCCGATATTACCTCAGTTCGCCGAACCATTTGATGGTATTTATGATTTTCTGGGGATTTATGATGACGCTTGTCGCAACGCCTGTTCTGACATATTTCTTCGGTAAACGCTGGTATTGCTCGTGGGTCTGCGGCTGCGGCGCACTTGCCGAAACGCTCGGCGACCCTTTCCGGCAGAACTCCGACAAATCCTTGCAAGCATGGAAAATTGAACGCTGGATGATTCACAGCGTCCTCGTGTTTGCAGTCGTTACAACGGCGTTGCTGTGGCTGAATTCCGCAATGAAAGGCGCAGTCTTGGGTGAGGCATCGGGAATGTTTGCAAAAGCCTACGGATTCCTGATTGGCTCTGTGTTTTCGGGCGTTGTAGGCACGGGCTTTTATCCGATAATGGGTTCGCGGGTGTGGTGCCGCTTTGGTTGCCCGCAAGCCGCTATTTTAGGCGTGTTGCAGAAGTATTTTTCGCGCTTCCGCATCACCACCAACGGCGGTCAATGTATTTCTTGCGGCAACTGCTCCACATACTGCGAAATGGGCATAGATGTTCGCGCATATGCCCAGCGTGGCGAAAACATTGTCCGCGCTTCGTGTGTGGGGTGTGGCGTGTGTTCGGCAGTGTGTCCGCGCGGTGTACTTTCATTGGAAAACGGTCCCGCACAAGGAAAGACGCGCTTTTGAGGCTATGTTTTTATGCGGGTTTGCCGACTTTTACCTGATAATGTTTTTCCGAAATTTCCTGCACAATTTCCTTCACGTGCGCGTGTCCTTTGGTTTCGAGCAAAAATTCTACTTCGGTTTCGCGGAGGCTCGCTGCCGTGAACACGCGATCGTGGGCGATGTTCAGGATATTTCCGCGATGTTTTGCCACAATCGCCGCTACTTCGGCAATGCTGCCGGGCTTGTCGGGAACAATCACTTTCAAATTTGCCAAGCGTCCGTCTTTTGCCAAGCCGCGCTCCAGAATTTTGGAAAGAATCGTAATATCAATGTTGCCGCCTGTAATCACAACCGCAACGCGCTTACCGTCAATGTTTGGAATTTTTTTGTTATAGACTGCCGCAAAACCAGCCGCACCAGAGCCTTCCACCAGCGTTTTCTCGCGCTCGAGCAGCACCATAATTGCGTTGGCAATTTCCTCCTCGCTCACCGTTACGATGTCGTCCACGTATCTTTGCACAATCGGAAACGGATATTTTCCAACCTTCGCAACCGCGATACCATCAGCAATGGTGCTGGCTCGCTCGACTTCGGTGATTTTTCCGTTGCGCACACTCGTCAGCATACTCGGTACCTGCTCTGCTTCCACGCCAATCAAACGAATTTTCGGGTTAATTTCCTTCATCGCCACCGCAATCCCAGCAATCAAGCCGCCGCCGCCAATCGGTACGACAACGGTATCCACGTAGGGATTTTGCTCCAAGAGTTCCAACCCGACTGTTCCTTGTCCGGCGATAATAAGCGGGTCGTCGAAAGCGTGAATAAACGAGTAGCCATGCTCTTGCTGAAGCTCCATCGCTTTGCCAAACGCATCGTCGTAGCCGCTTCCGTAGAGAATGACTTCCGCGTCAAATTCCATTGTGCCGCGAATCTTTGCAAGCGGCGTGGTTTCTGGCATGACAATCGTTGCGCGGATTCCTTGCCGCATCGCAGCATACGCTACGCCTTGCGCATGATTGCCCGCCGAAGCAGCAATTACGCCCGCTTCGCGCTCTTTTTTTGTGAGATTCAGAATTTTATTCAGCGAACCGCGTTCTTTGTAGGAAGCAGTCATCTGTAAATTTTCTAATTTAAGCGAGAGTTTACAATCCGTCATGCTGGAAAGCCGCTCCGAATAGGCGCAGGGCGTTTCGTGGATATAGCGACGGATATTCTCCCGCGCTTGCTCAACATCCTTGAAACTCACCGACAATGGGGCTTCCACGCCTTTTACAGACGATTCTTTGGTGCTGTCTTTTGAACGAGATTGTGCCATAATAACGCAAAAAAAGAGAAATGGAAAAACACCGCTCGCGCTCGCGCAAAGCGGCATGAATTCTAGGCTATGAGCAAGGTACTTTGTGAGAGAATTAAGATACAAAAAACCCAGCATCCATAACAACAATTTCGCACCCAAAGCACAAACCTAAGTATACGACAAAAATTCTTCAATAGTGGCACAGACATTCTTGTCTGTGAGTATTAGTGCGGGATTCAGGCAAAAGAAGCACAGACAAGAATGTCTGTGCCACTGAAGCCTAATTATCCACGTTGCAGAGATTTTACCGTGTGCTGAGAGAGCAAATATAAGGTTTTACCAGCTATGCAGCATATTTCAGCACAAGTTTCAGCACAAGAAATCGTCAGCATTGACGAATTTCTTCGCCTCGCCAAACACGCGCCCATTCTTGATGTGCGTACTCCCGCCGAGTTTGCAAAAGCACATATTCCCAGCGCAGTCAATCTGCCCTTGTTCAGCAATGAAGAGCGGGCGCGAGTTGGCACAGCGTACAAACAGGAAAGCCGTGAAGCCGCACTACTACTGGGCTTAGAGTGCGTCGGTCCGAAAATGCGCTCTTTTGTAGAAGATGCGACGCGCATTGTTCAGGACTGGAAAAATATGCAGGAAAAGCAAGCAAATCTCCCAAACACCAGCAACGACGCTGCTCCGACGGTTCTTGTGCATTGCTGGCGTGGCGGGATGCGCAGCGCAAGTATGGCGTGGTTGCTGCGTTTTGCGGGATTTCATGCGCAAAGTTTGCAGGGCGGCTACAAGGCATTTCGGCGGTTTGCGGGCGAAGTATTTCAGCGCACCTACGATGTGCGTATCTTGGGCGGCTACACGGGTTCGCGCAAAACCCAGATTCTACGGGCTTTGCAGGAGCGAGGTGAGCAGGTGCTAGACTTGGAGCGCATTGCAAAGCACAAAGGCTCGGCGTTTGGTGCGCTGGGCGAAGAAGCGCAGCCTTCGACCGAAGAATTTGAAAATCAGATTGCGATGCAGCTTCATTCCTTCAATCCCGCACAGCGCGTGTGGATTGAGGACGAGAGCCGTTTGGTGGGAAAATGCGTCGTGCCAGAAGGCGTGTGGGAGCAGATGCGGTGCGCGAAAACAGTCTTTGTGGATATTCCCTTTGCCGAGCGCGTTCAGCATTTGTGCGCGGTGTACGGGGAATTTCCTCAAGATGGCTTAATGACTGCTTTTCACGACATTGAGCAACGTCTGGGCGGCGCAGCAACCCGCTCTGCGCTGGAAGCTCTTGCAGCGAATGATGTTGCGACGGCAGCAGCACTTGCCTTGCGGTATTATGACAAAACCTATTTGCGCGGTCTGGAGCGTCGTGCGCCCGAAACAGTGCGTCATTGCTCGCTTGCAGGGCTTTCGGTGGAAGAATGTGCGGAGGAATTGCTGAAAACTATTATGCCGTAAACCAGATTTCACGCGCTATACAAGCCATTGTGATAAATATATTGCTCAACGCTTTCTGGCACAAGATAGCTGATAGACTGCTTTGCCGCGACGCGCTCCCGAATTTCGGTAGAAGAAACTGCGAGAATAGGTGCTTCAATCCAAACCGGCGAGCGAGATTCTATCGAAAGGTGGAAGGCAATCGCACGTTCAACATCGGGTGAAATCGTGTACGGTCGCCGAGCGATACAGAGTTGCACACGACGCAAAATCTCTTGCCAATCGCGCCATTTCGTAAAAGCAGCCGCTTGGTCGCCGCCCACAAGCAAGTGCAGACGCGCCTTCTCGCCAAATTTATCGTGGAAATAGCTGACGGTATCTATCGTGTAGGACACTGCTTCGCGCTCTACTTCAAAGGTATCTACTCCGAAGCGGCGATTGGATTCCGTCGCCAAATTCAGCATATCCAAGCGTTGCTCAGCGGTGCTGCTATCGGCGGCATCGTCGGTAATTTTGAAGGGCGAGCGATACGCTGGAACAAAATATACGTAGTCCAACTGCATCTGCTCGGCAAAGCGGTCGGCGATAATCAGATGGGCGATGTGCGGCGGATTATAGCTTCCGCCAATGATGCCAATGTTCATGCGGGTTCTGGGCTATTGGTCAGATTGAACATGAGATTACACGCGGTCTGCACATTTCATACTTCATACTTCAGATTTCATCCTTTTTCTCTAGTCGTCTCTGCGAGCATTTTTCTTGCGGAAGAGGAACGAGATGGGAACGCCGACTAAATCAAGGTGTTCGCGCAATTTATTCTCCAAAAAGCGTTTGTAGTTTTCGGGAATAAGTTCGGGATGATTGGAGAAAAAGATAAACAGTGGCGGAGCTGTGCCTGTTTGCGTGATGTAGTTTATCCGCAAATCTTGCGCTTTGACGGCTGGTGGTGGCGTTTTTTCAATGTCTTCCAAGAGCGTATCGTTGAGCTTCCACGTCGGAATGCGGGCTGTGCGGCGGGTTTGGATTTCCTTCGCCATTTCGGGGAGCTTGGTAATGCGCTGCTTGGAAAGTGCGGAGATATAGACAACGGGCGCGTAGTCTATCGTGCGGAGTTCGTCATGGATTTGCTTGGTCATATTATCGGCGGTTTTGTGGTCTTTTTCAACCGCGTCCCATTTGTTAATCGCAATAATAATTCCTTTGCGAGCTTCGGCAACATCAGAAATAATGCGCTTGTCTTGCGCGTCCAAGCCCTGTACGCCGTCCACAACAACCACCGCAACGTCGCAGCGTTCAATCGCTCGCTGCGTACGATAGGTGCTGAACATCTCGACGTTTTCTTTGATGCGGCTGCGACGGCGCAAACCTGCGGTGTCAATGAGAACAATTTCCTCACCGTAAAATTTCATCACGCTATCGATTGCATCCCGCGTCGTTCCTGCGATTGGCGTTACAATCGTACGTTCTTGTCCCAAGAGCGCATTGGAAATACTGGATTTCCCAACGTTTGGTCGCCCGATAAGCGCGATTTTAAGCCGCGTATCTTCGACTTCTTCTTCACCTTTTGCGAGCGGAATCACCATGTTATCAAGCATTTCGCCAATACTACGCCCCGAAAGCGCGGAAAAACCGAACGGCTCGCCTAAGCCCAGCGAGGCAAATTCATATGAGCCAAGGTCGTGTTTGGGGTCGTCGCATTTATTGACCGCCATTGTGACGTGTTTACCAGAGCGGAGCAACATTCGAGCAATTTCCTCGTCAATCGCGGTAACGCCCGTGCGCCCATCGCAGACAAACACGATAGAATCTGCTTCTTCAATCGCCATCACCGCTTGCTCGCGGATGGCAACATCAAACAACTCCTCGCTGTCTGGCACAATGCCGCCCGTGTCGATGACGGTGAAATAATGCCCCGCCCAGTCCGCCGCGCCGTACAAGCGGTCGCGTGTAACGCCAGGTTGTTCGGCGTGAATAGCTTCATCGCGCCCGAGAATGCGATTAAAAAGCGTGGATTTTCCAACGTTTGGTCGTCCGACAATAGCAACTGTGTTCATGGGAAGGGGATAAAGGATGAGAGAGAAAGGCAAAGGACACGCGGCGAGCCGTCTTAGCGTTGATGCTCTTCGCGGGCAAATTGGATGTAGTCTGTATTGACGGGTGTGCCGCCTGAGGAGCGCACCATTTGGGCAATTTGACCGCGATGATGCTCGGAATGAATCGGGAAATGGGTGAGAATCTCAAGCAAGGTGTTGGTGTAGCCTTGTCCCAGCGAATTTTTGTAGGTGAAGGATTCGCGTGCCAGGTCTGCATCGGTTTTTGAATGCAATAATTCTCCCCAGAGCGCACAAATACTCACGTTGCGGGCAGACATTTCTTCCAAACTCAGTTCGCCCCAGACCGGAAGCGCGACCTCAGCTTTGCCAGAGACTCGCGCATACCAAATATGCAACGCCGCTATCACGTGCGACATCACGTGCAAAGCCCGCTCTGGCACCGCGAATCCTTGCGTTTGCGCCTCTGCAATGCTGTGAATACTGCGTTTATTTGCCCATTCGGTGTAGGCTAATTGGTCGAGAAAGTGAGAAATGGTCATGGGTTTGTCAGTTTTGAGTGTTAAATTTTACGTGTTAAATTTTACGTGTTAAATTTTACGTGTTGAGTTGGTACGATATTTCATGCTTTCGTGGAGTAATTTTCAGCCTTCAGCCCTCATATTTCATCCTTCTCTTTAGTGTTTTTTTTCTGCGCCGCTTATTTGCTGAACTTGAGGCAGTGCGGTGGATGTAGAGGACGGTATGGGCGAATTAACAACGGGAATAATCTCGCGCAAAAGCTGTTTCATGCGCTTGTAGGTAGCTTGCATCTTGCTCTGCGGCGTATAGGTGGAAAGAATGCCGATGAGATTGCGACGCACATCAATCCAAGGACTGAAGCCGAATCTGCCTTGTGAATTAAGTTCCATAAGCTCAAGCGTTGCTGACGATGATGCGGTCATGGGCGCACCAAGCGTCGGCACAAGATTTGGTGGGCTGTGCGGGCTTGAAAATGAGCTTGAAAAAGCTGCCGACGGCGAAGCACTCGCACTGACGCGCCACACGCCCAAGCCGTAGTCGGCAACATCGTTTGTTTGCGTGAGATTGGCGGAGGTAGATTGCAAGCGTCGCAGCACAGGAACGCGCCCCGCTTGGTTGCTGTGCATTTCGGCAATCGCTTCTTCCGACAACATACGTTTTCCTTGCCACACGCCTTTATTCATCAGCATTTGGAGGAATCGTGCATATTCTCGTGCGGAAGATTTCGCGCCGCCCGCGAGCAAGGGATTTTGCGTCTTGCCAAGCCCGTAAAAGCTCGTTTTTGTCATTCCCAATGGCTGTGCTATGCGTTCTTGGAATAATTCTTCAAATGACTTCTCGCCAATAATTTCCATAATGCGCCCACCAAGCTGCATAGAAGCACCGCCGTAGGCAAAGCGCGTTCCGGGAATGTATTGCAAAGGCTCGCTGGAAATACGATAGGCGGCTTCTTTCATTGTGATTTTCATATCCCGCATCACGGACATCTCGCCAGCGTAGCCCGATGTATGCGCAAAAAGCTGCTGCACCGTAATCGTGGCTTTTGTTCCCATGAGATATTGCAAATACTTGCTGACGGGGTCGCGGAGCGAGAGCTTCCCTTCATCAATAAAGGTCATCAGAAGCGCACTAGCAAGCCACTTTGAGCCAGAAGCAATCGGAATAATGGTATCGGCGTTGATTGTACCAAAATTCTTTTCGTAAATCACACGCCCGTTGTGCATCAAAAGCAAACTGCATCCACCATCGAAGCGTTTTAAAGAATCGCGCAAAAGTTGCTCAATGGGCGTAAAATCGTAGGCTGGCAGCACAGCGTTTGCTACGTGTGTTGGTACGTGTGTCAGAGATTGCTGTTGTTGATATTTTTGTTGGGCAAATGCTTGATTCCACACGATAACTGACCACCCCACAAGAGCGCACATCCGCCGTACGGCAGATGGAGCAAGACTTCGTGGTGGTGATAACATCTTCATATCTTTATCGGTCAATGACTCTGTTGGCTACGATGGCGGACAGTTATGTACGTATTTTCAAACTGGTTGTTATTGTTAGGACTTTCGCACACCTCACAGGCAAGAATGCCTGTGCCACTATAAAACTGATAGATACTGGCTTTGGTGGCACAGACATTCCTGTCTGTGAGCTTCAAAAGCATATTTTGCGAAAGTCCTAAGAGTTATGAGCGCGTTTCGTATTCTTCATCTACCAACAACGACGGGCTTTGCGAGGCAGCAACAGCTAACTCATCAGCGCGTTCATTTTCGGGATTGCCGTTATGTCCACGTACCCAGATAAATTCTATCTCGTGGCGATTGCACAAGGAAAGAAGCCGCTCCCAGAGGTCGGGATTTTCTGCATGGTCTTTTTTATTCCGCATCCAGCCTTGCGCTTGCCATTTTCGCGCCCAGCCTTTATTAATGGCGTTCACGATATACGCAGAGTCCGTGTGCAGATGTACTGCGCAGGGCTTGGTGAGTGCTTCCAAGCCAGAAATTGCTCCCAAAAGCTCCATGCGGTTATTGGTCGTTTTGCGATAGCCCGCCGAAAGCTCCTTGCGATGCTGTCCCGTCATCAAAATAGCTGCATAACCTCCCGGACCTGGGTTTCCACTACACGCACCGTCGCTGTACATTGTTACACGTGGCTTCATTGCTGGGGTTGAGAATGAGAATGAGAATGAAAGTGAATGACTGGACTGGGAGTGTTGGGGGTGAATGGAATTGCTGAGATTCTTTCTTGTTCCTTCACGGGTATATCTTCCAAAGCTGATAGTTCACGCCCAGAGAAAAGGCAAGCATTTGGTAGCCATTGATAACTTTCCCCGCATTGCCCCATGGAATAATATCGTGAAAAACAAACTGATAGCGCACATTGATTTCCAAATCTAGTTGGTCAAAGAGTTCAATTTTCACGCCTGCATTCGGCGTAACAACGAGCGAGGTATTATTAAGGCGCTCGGTGGGTCGCTCCCCATTGTAAAATTGATACCGATACCACGCAAGACCAGCTTCCAGTCCGTAATAGGGGCGAAAGGGCGGTGGCAAAAGCAAATACTGAAAGCAGAGAGAAAGCGGAACGAGCGTGGTCTCGTAGCTTTCTTGTGCTTTCTGCGCTTCAGCATTGCGGGGAAAGTATTGAAAACTCGCGGAAGCGCCCATCGTGATGGGAGTATTTTTACCAAAAAAATGTGCGTTAATGGACGGATACCAGTTCACAACAGGTGTTATTTCTGCAAAGGTACGTTGTGGGATAGCAATTCCCTGATACAATCCAATCCGATAATGTTGCGCAAATATCACCGTTTCGCTTTGACAAACCAACAATATCACCACCACCACGCACAAAGGCAGACGCACAAAGAGTGTGCAACCTTGGCGGGGCAACAAAAAAAGATGTGCGATAATGTGTGGAGTACAATGCTTCATGCGTGGAATTTACGGAAAGCATGAATCGTGTGGAAGGAAAAAATAGCAGGTATTTCTCACTCCATATTGCGGATTTTTCCTACGTTCAATTTACTCCGAAACGCTGTATTGCTCGACTTTCTCCGCCGCCCAAGCCATACGCTTAATCACCACGACTGTTTTATCATCCGAGTAGCGATGCTCGGCTCCAGCAGAGAATTTTTGCGCATCTTCAATGCACTGATAGGCAATTTCGCGGGCTGTGGCGGTGTGCATCTTGCGCAAGATAGATTTTAAGCGGTTTTCGCCAAAGAGTTTTCCCGCTTTGTTTTGCGCTTCGATAATTCCGTCGGTGTAGAGCAGAAGCAGGTCGCCATGCGCCATGTTCACGTTCTCCACGCGAAAACGCTGGTCGGGCGACACGCCCAGCATACTGCCCGTCGAGGGAAGATAGTAGAAATCGCGTGTTTTTGCGCGGTAGAGAATTGGACTGCAATGTCCCGCATTGGCAAAGAGCAGCAAACCTTGGTCGGAGGACGTAAGCTCGCAATAAAACAACGTTACAAACCGCTCGTAGGGGAATGTCTCGTAAATAAGCGTATTCAAGCGGGCAATGAGCGAGGCAATTTTAATATCGAAGCCAATGCCCATGCGAATCGCGCCAGAAACAAACAATGCCTGAATCGCAGCAGCCATGCCCTTGCTAGAGGCATCGCTAATCAAAATGCTGAGGCGGTCTTCGTAGCTGTTCGGCGGGCGCAGGTAATCAAAGTAATCGCCACCGACGATGCGGTCTGGGATGGAAATGCCAAAGACGTGATAATCATGGAAAATAGTTTCGTGGTCGGGCAGAAGGCTTTTCTGGATTTCCCATGCTTGGTTCAAGTCTTTTTCAATCACCAAGTGGCGTTTTTGCTGCTCCAAGTCGCGCAGACGAATCTCGACCGCGCTGCCGATAATGTTAATCATATCGAAAAACTTATCGCTGATTTTGGGAGCGTTGAAGGCGAGCGCATATTGGTAATACTTCTGATTGCCACGTTTCACCATATCGCCCACGCCTGTTGCCGAATAGAGCTTAATCCCGCTTTGGAGCAGCACTTCATCGGTTTCGTAGTTCATAATAGTGCGCTTGACGGGTAATTGCGCGAACATCGGATAATCTTCGACCGTAACGGTGTAATTCACAGGGACAGATTCGAGCGAACCGTACTGATAGCGCATGGTGTAGGCGTTTTGCTCGTTGTCCAATTCCCAAATGCGCCCGCCCGAAATCTCAATATCGGCGCGTTCGACAATCTCGCGCATGACCGAACTAAGCAGCTCAAGTTGATTGGAGTATTTCGCGGAAGCAAGTTTATCGACAATGCGATAAATCTGCTTTTGGGTCATTACTTGCGGTGTTTGACGTGCCATAGTAGCGTAGGTTTTATGCGGTATTTAGGGAATGCTCGTGTCAGGTTATGATTTTTTTTTGACGCAGATTTTCATGATTTTCATAATGAAGATGATTTGAATTGGGATGAATCCTTGAGCCCATAGTGGCACAGACATTCTTGTCTGTGAGCGTTAGTGCGGGGTTTGGGCGACAAACACAGATAAGAAGTCTCAAGCCACTAAAGCCTGATTTTACCTGTTTTTCAGAGCTTTTATTGTGTACCAAACAAGTTTACAACAAACCTGCCTTCACGAGCGCGGCGCGGAGCTTTTCTTTGTTCACAGACTGCATCGGAACAAGCGGCAAGCGGTATTGCTCTTCGATAATGCCCATCATTGCGAGAGCTGCCTTTACGGGCAAGGGGTTTGATTCAATAAAGTTCAATTTCATCAATTCCAAAAAGCGGTATTGCAGCGAGCGAGCTGTGGCAAAATTACCAGCAAGTGCCGCCCGCACAAGGTCGCTGAAACCACGTGGTGCGTAATTGCTGAAAACCGAAATAACGCCTTTTCCGCCCGCAGCCACAAGCGGCAAGGTGAGCGAATCGTCCCCAGACAGCACCGCTACGCCTTCGGGCGCGGAGGCAATAATTTCCATCATTTGGTCAAGATTGCCAGAGGCTTCTTTGGTGGCAACAATGTTCGGGCAGGCTTCCATAATCGCCAACTGTGATTCCGCGCCAACATTCGAGCCAGTACGACCAGGAACATTGTACAAAATCACGGGAAAATCTGGTGCGGCATCGGCGACGGCTTGGTAATGTGCCATCAAGCCCGCATGAGTAGGCTTGTTGTAGTAGGGCGTAACGACGAGTGCGCCGTCTGCGCCAAGTTCTTGGGCGTATTTTGTATAGCGAGCAGCTTCGCGGGTGCTGTTCGAGCCAGTTCCCGCCACGACTTTCACGTTTTTACCCGATTCTTTCACCGTTTCGACCACAAAGCGAATAACGGAGCGGTCTTCGTCTTCGGTCATGGTCGCGCTTTCGCCCGTCGAGCCGCAAGCAACGAGAAATTCTACGCCGCCCTCAATTTGAAACGTAAGAAGGTGCTTCAAGGCTGCAAAATCAATGGAATTATCAGAAGAAAATGGGGTTGTGAGTGCTGTGCCAGTGCCAGCAAATGGGCAGTTTCGCATGAAAATTTCCCTTACGATGAAACAAAATTGGAAATATACTGAAAAAGGTTTATTGCTTCAGATGTAGTCCACCTTTGAGGTGGACTACATCTCACTACTTTCACTTTTTGATATGCAATTTTTACCCATTTTTAGTATAGAATTGAACAGAAAAATGAACCAAAGCGATTTTTAGAGAATCACAAAGGTACGGCTTTTTAAGGAATTTTCTGTGCAAATTTTTTCACAAGCCCAGCCGCGCAAGCTCCTCCACAAGCCCAATGTACGTGTCAATGCCTTGCTGCAATTCCTCAACAATGATGTATTCATCGGCAGTGTGGGAACGTTCCGAAAAGCCAGGACCAATTTTCACCGACGGAAAGGGCATCACGGATTGGTCGGAAAGTGTTGCCGAAGCGAAGGTCGGCAAACCCAGATTTTGTGCGGCTTTTACGATAGGATGCGTAAGCGCAATCGCAGAGGGACGCAAGCGCACCGAGCGAGCCTCCACGCTGCACTGCAAGGTTTCGAGCTGTGTGCGGATGATTGCGAGCGTTTCTTCTTGCGTGTAGGCATCGGTTGTGCGCACATCCACAACAAAGGTGCAACGGTCGGGAATGACATTGTGCTGCGTCCCAGCATTGATGAGGGTTACGGTCATTTTTATTGCGCCGAGCATTTCGGATTGTTTTGGAAATGTGTAGGAATGAAGCCACTGCACCGCTTCGGCAGCGCGAGAAATGGCGTTCATTCCCGTGTTGCGGGCGGCGTGTCCTGATTGCCCGTGCGCGGTGCAGTCCAGCACGAGTAAGCCTTTTTCCGCAACGGCAAGTTCGCAGTTGGTGGGTTCGCCGACGATGGCAGCATCAATGCTCCCCAAGTCTGGCAAGGCTGATTCTATGCCGTTTTTGCCGATAATTTCCTCTTCCGCGCTGGGAGCGAGAATTATATTGAAGGGAAGTTCGCGCTCGTAAAAATGCACAAAAGTTGAAATCAAACCGACAAGTGCCGCACCCGCATCGTTGCTGCCTAAACCGTAGAGTTTGCCGTGTTCGATGCTTGGCTCAAAGGGATTGCGCGTCCAGTCTTGGTTGGGCTTTACGGTGTCGTGGTGGGAATTGAGCAGGAGCGTGGGTTTTGCGGTGTCGAAGTGCTGATTACACGCCCAGACGTTATTGCCCTTGCGCCCAGTCGGGATGCGGCGTTCATGCAAAAATTCTTGGATACTATCTGCCGTTGCCGCTTCTTCACGGCTGAGGGATGGCGTAGCGATGAGGCGTTGGAGCAAGTCCAATGCTGGCGGAAAAAGATGCGTGTACGAAGATTGCTGTTTATTCATAGCCGCGAAACTGCTAAATTGGGTGTGAGTAATTGGTCGAAAAGATAACGCCAAATCTACCGCATTTTCCCCTATTTTTCCTTGATTTTTTCACTTGAATTTGAACGCCATGCACCCACGCGACATTACGCCCTCGTACTTGCAATCGCTTGTCTTTACGCAGCATTCCACCTTTAACGGTCCGACGATTCAGGGCATGAAATACAAACAATTCCGCACCATTGTCGATGGGCGCGGCGATGTGATTGAGCTGTGGAGTTTGCCCTGGGTGGAGCGTGAAGGCGTGATTATTCCTCAGCACGTGTATCAATCGGCAACGGATTATGGCGTGATTAAAGCGTGGCATCTGCACGACATTCACACCGACCAATTCACCGTTACGCGCGGAAAAATGCAAGTCGTCTGCGTGGATATTCGCCCCAATTCTCCCACGCAGGGACACGTCAATTCTTTCATCATTGGCATCCAGAACCCCGCAATGATACTTATTCCGCCAGGCATCATGCACGGTTGGAAGGCATTGTCGCAGCCAGAAACGATTGTCGTGAATTTGCAATCGCACCCTTACGACCCCGCCGATGAATTTAAGTATGAGTGGGATTGCGTCTTGCAAAGTGTTTGGGAGCCGAAATTTGGGTGAACTCGAATGTGGAGAGAAAAGTGCTATACTGAAAAAGGTTTATTACTTCAGATGTAGTCCACCTTTGAGGTGGACTACATCTCAACGCCTTCACTTTTTGATATGTAATTTTTACCCATTTTTAGTGTATTTTCTCTCCACGTTTTTGCTCTGGTGCGGGAAATCTTTCCAGACAAAACTTTTCTCAACTAAACTTTTGTGTAACTTTTCCTTTCCAACGTATATTTGTAGAGATACTGTCCGCCGCGTGATGCACGGTTTTCGGGCAGTATTGTTTTCAAATCCCCTCAATTATGCCTTTTTTGCTTCCTTTCTTTGCGGCTTCCATGCGGCATGAATGCTTGCGTGGAGTATTGTTTTTTCTTGTGTGCTGTGCATTTGTTTTTGCTGATATTTCTCCTTCGGTGCTGCAGGCACAATCTCTTTCGATTGAATCCCTCGACGCGCAAAACTTTCCTACGCTCCGCGCCCAAGTCTATGCCTTCGACGCAAACGGCAATCGCCTCAGCGACGCTGCGGGCTTCACACTCACCGAAGATGGTGTGCGGCGTATGGTGCGAGTTTTATCGTGTCCGCCGCTCAATCCCTCGCCGCTTTCTACCGTGCTGACGATTGATGTTTCTGGCTCAATGGGCGATCGGCGCGGGCAAGCACCAAACACCTATTTTCCAATTACACTAGCAAAGTCCGCCGCCACCGCATTTGTCAATTTGCTGCAAAATGATGGCTCCGAAATTGCTCTGACAACATTCGATACTCGCGCGTACATTCGCAGTAATTTTACGACCGACCGCACGTTTCTCCAAACTACCATAGAAACTCTTGTTCCTCTCGAAGGCACGAACTACGGCGCAGGCTTCGCGGCTGCACTGAGCGTTGCAGCGCAAGGCAAAAATGCGAACAAAGCCATTATCTTTCTCACAGATGGATTGTCGAATGCAAATGCCGTTGCTATCGCCCAGCAAGCACAGGCATTGGGTGTGAAAATTATTTGTATCACCATTGGCTTTCCCGCACCGAATGTCCTGCGCGATATTGTCGCTGCTTCGCCCGCAGGAAGCCGTTTGTACGATAATATCAATTCCGAAACAGAGGCAATACAAATTTACCGCTCGCTTGCCAATCAACTTCGTGCTGACGCGCCTTGTACCATTGAATGGACAAGCGAGATTTCCTGCAATACCGCAAGTCGCGCCGTCGCGCTCACGCACACGCAAGTTCCGGGCGTAACAGCACGGGCGCGATATTCGCCGTCGTCGGCATTGTCCACGCAAGTGCGCGTCACGCCGAATGCGGTGGGATTTGGGGCAGTTCCTCTGCGCACGACCTCTGCGCCGCAGCAAATCACGATTTCGTATAGCAATACCGCATTGCCGCCTCTGAACATTACGAGAATTGTCTCCACCGACCCCGCCTTTAGCGTCAATCTTTTCAATACGCCAAGCAGCCCCAACACCGCATTCACGCTGCGTCCGGGTACGCCAGATTCCTTGCAAACTCTTAACATCCGCTATACCGCGCCCGACGAAGGCTATCGCTTTACGACCTTCCGCGTGGAAACAGCAAATGGCTGTACATTTGAATTTTACGCAACGGCGGGCTTTCGTGGCTCACGCCCCGCCGCAAACGCAGAACCGCTCAAGCTCACGCATCCCAACGGTGGCGAAGTATTTTTGCTTGGGAGCGATTCCGTTATTACGTGGCGCGGCATTTCGCCCAACGATACGGTCAATCTTGATTACAGCTTAGATGCCGGCAGAACATGGAAAAACCTCACAACACGCGGCGTGGGCTTGCGCTACGTGTGGAATAAAATTCCTGAAATTATCAACCAAACGACCAGCAATACCTGTCTGATGCGCGTACAGCAACGAAACAGCAGCGTTTCGTTGTTTTCCAATGATAGTTCGATTGTTCTGCGTCTTCCAAATGCTGTGGAAGTGACGGGAGCGCAGTTCGATAGAACAATTTTTGGGAATAATGTTATCACTACCGACGCTGTTGGGCAACTTGCACGTTGGAATGGCAACACGGGTGCGTTTATTGCCATGACTTCTCCGCAGTCGCCCACGCGCAACAATGAAGCATCGTACAGCTTCGACGGCGCAAGCAATATCGCTACGTGTATTGGTTCTAATCTTCAATTTTTAGATAGTTCGCTCCGCGCTATTTCCGACAGAATACCCGGCACAAGCACCTCCGATCCCCGTGCTTTCCGCTTTAATCCTCTGAAGCCCTTGCAACTTGTGCATACGCCTGGCGCGAATGATGTGGTAACGGGCGTAAATGTGTATTCATTTAACACAAGCCCAGTCATTCCACTACCACTCCCCAATAGTCGAGGAAACACCCGCATTGCAGACTTTGTTTTTCCCACAAAAAATGCAATTTTTGCTGCGATTGACAACTCTGTAAAACTCTGGCTCTTCCGTGATACGGTCGAATTTACGGGCGAGGCACCCTTAGAGTGGCGTGCGCCTGATTCTCGGCGCGTCCTCTATGCCGATGCTCGTATGGTAAATGGCAGTACGCTTCTTCGCGTTGCGGTTGCGTGTGCTGGTGGCATTCAAGATCGCACAAGTAAGATATTTTTCCTCAAGCTCGAAAACGGCGTATTAGTTGAAGACCAGCTTTTGAGAATTCCTCCCATCTCTACAAATGATGCTATCAATACCGTCGCCTTCGATAAATCAGGAAATTATCTTGTGGCAACGGCGGCAGATTCTATCTTCGTGTTCGACCTCGCCAATGCCGCACAGCCGCTTCAAGTCGTGCTGAAAAACACCAAAGGGCATGGAGCGCGTGTAAATACTGCCTTTTTTAGCTGGGATGGCGATGCTCAAACGCCGCCAAGCCGCGTCGTCAGTTCATCCGTTGACGGAACAGCAATCATTTGGTTCATCCGCCAACAACTCCCGCTTCAGCAAGACCAGTCCGACAGCCTCTGGGCGATTGTCCGCCCGCAGCCGCAAGCCTTCTCGGTGGATATGAAGCAAGTATCGGTCGGCACTTCTAAGGATTCTACTGCGCTTGTGCTTCGGAACACGGAGCGGTATCCGATTCCGTTCCGTTCCATTCAAATTCTCCCCCGTGCAGGGCGCACCACTACGCCATTTTCCTTTGTTTCGGGAACGGTGGACAACTTCACGCTGCCCGCCAACGACAGCCTTCGTGTGGAATTTCGTTACTCGCCTACGCAGGCAGGGCGCGACACCGCCGACCTTGTTTTTACGCTCGTTACGGGCGAAAGAATTATTCGGCAAATTATTGGCGAAGGTATTGTGTTGGATTTGCGTGCGATTGTTGTGGATTTTGGTACGCAATTCATCAATACCACACGCGACAGCACAATTACTGCCGTCATTCGCAACACAGGCACAACGCCCGTAACGCTCCGAAACCCACGTATTTTCGGCATTGGCAACGTGTTTAGCTTTTTGGGACAAGTTCCAATGGAAACCACACTTGCACCAAACGACACGTTGCCACTGCGTGTAGCATTTCGTCCTACCGACATTGGAAACACGACTGCTCCCATCATTTTCACCATTGCCCAAACAGGACAAAGCACTGCCGCAACACTGATAGGCACAGGCATTCGAGACGGTGCGCTTTTGGAAGGCTTGCCCGCGCTTGCTGCGCCCGCATCGGCGGTGTGCGACACGACCACGTTTGCCGTTTCTCTGCGCAATGGCGGTAATAGAGATTTAATTATTGCCAGCACCGGAGCAAGCATTCGTGCGGCTTCTGGCGCAATGAATATGGGCATGAGCAGTACGCCCAACGCTTTCCGCATCGTTTCTGTGCCTGACCGCATTCTGGCAGGAAGCACAGGCGCAATACTCATTCGCTTCGCGCCGCAAGGATTGGCGAGGGGTTTGGCGAATGCGGTCTTGGTTGTTACAAGCAATTCCATGTCGGGCGACGCACTCGTGAATCTTTCGGCGGAAATTCAGCGTGATTCGCTCACGTTTGCGAATTTCCTCGCACCGCGTGTATTGCCCAATCGTTGGCTCGCAGGAAATGGCATCGAACCCGCACAAACAGGCGATACGCTGCGTTTCACCGTCCGCAATGTCGGCAATCTCGCCCGTGCATGGGTAAACGCAACAGGAATGAGCTTGGCGGCGGGGCGCATTCCTTCGCTGGAAGATGCGACGCGCTTTTTCCAATTTGCAAGCGAGACCGTTCCGAGCGGCGGCGGCACGATTCCGCAAGCTCTCGCGCCGAATACAAGTCTCACGCTTAAAGTCTGGTTCGTAGGCAATGGAAGCGGCGCGAGCAATGGTCTTGCAGGGCGCACCTACACTGCCCGTCTGCCCTTTGTGAGCGAATGCCCCACGCAGCGCGTCCACGATACAATTTCTTTCTCGCAAACTATCAATTCCCGCCCTGAACTCCGCATCGTTGCTGACTCGCCGCCAATAACTACCTGCGGAAACACGGGGCAAATGTCGGTGCGCGTTACCAACATCGGCACAGCACCAGCAACACGCTTGCAAGCAAGTATTGGTGCGCCTTTCACCGTTATTTCTGTGCCAGATACTTTGCGCCCAGACAGCACCGTAGTAGTGGTAGTAAATTACACACTGCCACTTGCCCTGACGCAAGGAAATATGCCGCCAGCGAGCGGAATATTTGCCGATACGCTGCGCATTGCCGAAAGCTCGACGGCATCTGTGCGAGGCGCTCTGCGTGTGCAGCGCGAGATTGTTGATTTTGCCATCATTCCCACGAGCATAGATTTTCCGCGCCTTGAGGCGAATATGTCCGCCAGCACAACGATTACGATTGTCAATCGCGGTAGCCTTCCTCTCGACCTCGCCTCAGCACTGGCGCGGCGTACAGGCGATAGTGCCATAAGTTTTTCACCAGCGCGACCGATTCCGCCAAATTCCTCTGAGCAAGTAACGGTGCGCTTTTCGGGCGGTGCAGGCAATCTGAATTTTGCTGCCAGTTTCCCATTTTTCCAAGAATTTACCCAGCAAGGCACAAGCTACTGCTCCCGCCGCGATACGCTTCAAATCAGGGCTTCGACGATTTCCCGCACGGGCGAACTGAGCATCAGCGACGCTTCCGCCAACGCAGGTGAACAGGTGCAAATGTTCGTCTTTCTGCGCAATCGCACGAATATTCCGCTTGATACGACAACAATACGCGATACGCTTCGCCTGAATGCAACAATGCTTTTTCCGCAAGGAAAAACACCACGCGGGCGCGTGGAATTTGGCGAGCGCGTGATTCCTGTTGAATGGAAAGTGCGGGACAATAACGAAAATATTCCGCTTGATACCTTGCGTTTTCTCGTGCTTGCGGGCAACGACTCGCTGACCAGCATTCGCGCAAGCAGCAGCCGCCAAAGCCGCGCACCCGGCATTCTGATTGATGCGCAGCCCTTCGGGAGAGCGGTGTGCCGCATTCCCGATTCGCCCTTCCGCTTGCAAGGCGTTCCACTGGCGCATTTTTGCTTGCTTGGGCAGAAATATACCTCTGGCTATGGCTTTATTACGACATCTCTCGGCACACTCAGCATTCAACGGATTTATCCGCAGCCGATTTCGGCGGAAATGAATCTGGAATTTTGGTCGAAAGATGCTGAACTCACTATTTTGCGCGTTTTCGATGCACGCGGGCAAGAATATTTCCCACAAAAACAGATACAAGCCGTGCAGGGTATGAATACCCTTGCAGTGCCAGAAATGGCAGTTTTGCGAAGCGGCGTGTACACGGTGCAGCTTCGCAACGCCCGCGAACTTGTTGTGCAGCGCGTGATAGTGGTACGCTAACGATATGCAGATGTTTTGTTGTGTACCAAAATTTCATCCTTTCCCCCATGCCCTTTACCGCCGAACAACTCGCTGACGATATTCGCTCGCAGAACCACGCTCGCAGCCGCCGCGCCTTGGCAAAGGCAATTACGCTCGTGGAAAGTTCGCGCTCGGCGGATGTGGAAATTGCGCAACATCTTCTGACGGCAATTCTTCCCGCGACGGGCGCGTCGCAGCGCATTGGCATTACGGGCATTCCGGGCGTTGGGAAAAGCACGTTTATTGAGGCATTTGGCGTGATGCTGCTGCGCAAGGGCTACAAGGTTGCGGTGCTGGCAATCGACCCCTCCAGCGAGCGCACGGGCGGCAGCATTCTGGGCGATAAAACCCGTATGCCAGAGCTTTCTCGCGCCGAAAATGCCTTTATTCGCCCCTCGCCAGCCGGCAAAACGCTCGGCGGCGTAGCGCGGCGCACACGAGAAACGATGCTGCTCTGCGAGGCGGCTGGCTTCGATGTTGTGCTGGTGGAAACCGTTGGCGTGGGGCAATCCGAAACGGCACTTTCGTCAATGGTAGATTTTTTTCTCGTGCTGATGCTCTCTGGCACAGGCGACGAACTACAAGGAATGAAGCGGGGAATCATGGAATTAGCCGATGCGATTGCCATTAACAAAGTCGAGGCGGAAAACCGCATGAATGCTGAACGAGCGGCACAGCAACTGCGGAACGCACTGCATCTTGGAATGCCGAAGTACGAGGATTGGAGCGTTCCCGTGCAGCTTTGCAGCGCACGTGAGCAAACGGGTTTGGAGGAAGTTTGGGCAATAATGCAGGAATTTCTTCAGAACAATGCCGAGCGAACCCAGCATTTACGTCGCACACAGGCGGTGCGGTGGATGCGCGAAACCGTGCAGGACGGAATTGCGATGCTGCTACAACATTCACCCGCCCTGCGCGAATTAAACACGCAGTTGGAAGCACAAGTTTTTGCGCAGACACTCTCTCCCAGCGCAGCAGCAATGCGGCTTTTGAAGGCAATGGGCGTTGCTGAAAAAATGTAAAATAGCACAAGGGCAAGCATTCTCAAAAATCTTCAAAGCGCACCGTACAACCAACGAAATGCACGAGCGGTGCGGCATTCAGACTATTTGCGCGGTACACCAGTTGCAGATTCCATTGCCGCGCAAGCTCGAATCCCGCCGAAAGCGTGATAATAAGCCTATCTTGGCGGTTTCCATCCAAAAACGTGATAGTTTGAGAATCAATAAAATTGTTGTTGGCATCGCGGCGCAAGGTTTGGCGCACGTCGCCGCCGACATTGCGTAATAATTTTCCCTGTGCGTCGTAGATATTTGCGCCGTGCCTGCGAAAAGCAGCCGTGAGCGCGACGGGATAGCGTCCGCCCCACCACCAGCGAGCTTGCGCCTTGAGTTCATCGGAGTTTGGCGGTAAATATCCCGCAAAAAGAATGCCGTCTTGTGTCAGCACATTTTGCGGGTCGAAGTGCGTGTACATATACGGCGCAACCAGCGCGTACTCAAGCGTTGCGTCGAGCGGCAGCCCTGCCGGACTCACCATTGCACCAAGATTCCACGCGATTTTATTCTGCCACCAGCCCTCGAATAATTTCCCAAATTCAATATCATCCAGCGTAAAATTGCCCTTGAGTTGCAAGCCGCGAAAGGGGCGCACCGTCGCATCCACGCCAAGCAAGCCGTTATCGCGGTCGCGGAGGTCGTCGGCATTGGTTTTGAGGAAGGAAAAGGGCGTGATGTAGGCAAATTCTATCCCACGCCCCGAATAAATCATGGATTCCCACACGCCGATTTCACCCCATTCCTCGCGGAGTGCCGCACGGTGAAAGGCGAGAAACTTCGGTGGCAAAACGGTTTGCGCACCGTAGGAATTATAGTTGATATTGCCGTTCAAATCAAGCGGGTCGGAGATAAGCCCGAAGTGCATGGCGCGATACTCAAAGCCCTCAAAGCGCGCACCAAGCGTGATTGCGCTGGCGGGAATGGGATTATCCGAAAACATTGCTCGCGTAAAATAGCCCGAACCAATTTGCCGCGCCTCGCGCCCAAGAACCGCATAAAACCAGCGATTGTCGTAGCGGACGCTTGCTTCGGCAGTATTGAAAAAATTGGGATTAAAAATGCGGAAGGTTGGGTTTTTCACCAAATCTGGGTCTTGCAGCAAAAACGAGCGCTCGCCCTGTATCCGTGCGGCACTCGTGGCTTGCAGAAAGAAGCCAAGCGTGTTTTCAATCGTGCCGAAAATGCGCCCGCCGTAGCCAGCAATAATACCCGTCTGGAACGCCGCTTGGTTACTTGCGTTTGGCGAAAATTGCGCACGAGCATTGACCGAAAAAAGCGGCAAAACGCTCACGTTGGTCGTGTGGCTGGAATCGGTATAAAAGGTGAGAAATTTGTCGTCGTTGCTGAAAAGCCGTTCAAACAACACTTGCGTAGAATCGCTGGGACTAAAAAACACTACCGCCCGCGACTGAGCAGCGATGCGGAACTCGCGCTCGTAGCCCGCGAGTGTGCTGCGCTCTGCATCGGAGAGGAGCGTTCCTTGTTGCAAGGAATCGCGCAGACGCATTTCGCGGAGCGCGGCAATAATTTCCTTGCGCTGAAGCGGAAACGAACTCGACGAAAACGAGCGGGGAAGCGCACCGCGAGCTTCGCTGTGCATGAGGAAATCATAGACGGGATTGGCTATGGGAACGTGTTCTACCTGCGCCATTGCGGGCAAAGCAAGAAAGCAGCAAAGTAAAATGTAACGTAAAAAAAACAAGGGAGAATGCGGCTTACAGAGTATTTGTTTGTCCATTGTTTGGTGCAAGAAAAATGGAAAAATGGATTGTACTTTCGATTACTATCAATTACTATTGCCAAAAGCGCGTTTTTTCAACCATGCGCAGCATTGATTCTTCCTCAGTAAGCGTCGCAACCTCATCAAGCCCAACCCAGCGTATATCCTTGGATTCTGAGCTTATCTGCAAAGAAAGATGCTCATTTGCTTGCAAGAGAAACCGTGCGTCGTAGTGCAGATGCTCTGGCTCAACGCCTGATGCAGTGCGGCGTTCAGGGACGATGTGAATATCGAGGTCGAAAATGCGCGGGACAATCGGGATAATATCGTAAACGCCAGATTCTTCAACGGCTTCACGCAAGGCAACGCGCAGCACGTCGTTATCGCCGTCGCAGTGTCCGCCCAGTTGCAGCCATTTTCCCAGCTTGCGGTGATGCGTGAGCAAGACCTTATCGCGCTGCTGGTTCAGCACCCACGCCGAGCCTGTGACGTGTCCAATCTGCAATTCTCGATGAAAGCAGTCTGGATGCGCTTGCACAAAGGCTATCATTTCATCGCGCTTTGTTTGTTCCTGCGGTGTTGGCGCGTGATAATTCTGCAAAAGCTGAAGAAATGACTGTCGAAACATAGTGCTTGCTATGAAGATAAAAAGAGACTATACTAAGAAAGGTTTGGTGCTTTAGATGTAGTCCACCTCAAAGGTGGACTACATCTCATCTTTCGTGTGCATTTCTACCCGCTTTTAGTATAGAATGATTACTTACGCTTTTTCGCCACACTCTTCGCGCCTTTTTTCGCAGAAGATGGCTTGGATGCTGGTTGTTCAGACACTTTTGCTGATGTTTTTGCTGATGTTTTCGCGCTGGATTTATTGCTACTTGACGTGCTTTTGCTTGCAGTTCTTGTGTTCGTGCTGCCTGTGCTTGCTTTTTCTGTTGTTGATTTTCTCTTCTCTTTTTTGCGCTCGCGCTGTTGCTTTTCCTTGCTCGCCTTGCGCTGTGCGGCTTTCAGAATTCCCGACAAGCTCACTTTGTCGCGCATTCCGTCGGTGGTGTCGTTGTCGGTTGCATTGAGCTGGGAACGCTCGTGGCGGTCTTGGTTGCGGGCTTTGAGTTCGTCCGCGTCCATTGGTGCGCCTGTGTAGAAGAAATCAAGTTCGCGCTTGGCAATGTTTACTTTTACAATTTTTGCCCGCACACGGTTGCCAATTTGAAACACCCGCTTCGAGTGCCGCCCAACAAGCGAAAACTCGCGCTCATTGTGGTAATAATAATCTTGCGGAAGGTCGGTAACCCGCACCAATCCTTCGCAGCACAGTTCATCCAGCAAAATAAAAATGCCGAAATGCGTTACGCCCGTGATGGTGCCATTGAACTCATCGCCCAAGTATTTATGCGCTAATGCGGCTTGGGTGAGCTTTGTGGAAGCGCGTTCGGCTTCGACGGCGGAACGCTCGGTCGTGGAGCAATGTGTGGCAGCCCACGCGACCTTTTCTAAAATCTCTGAAGTGCGCTCTGTGTCTGGCTTCTCAAGAGCATATTCTTTTAGCAAACGGTGGACAACCAAATCGGGATAGCGGCGAATCGGCGAGGTGAAATGCGAGTAAAATTCAAAGCCCAAACCGTAATGCCCGATATTGTATTCTGCATACACCGCTTTTGCCATAGACCGCAGCAACACTTGGTTTATTGCCCCAAGTGCGGGATGTTTTTGCTCGTACACCGCACCCAAAAAGGCGTTGATGTCCTTCGAGGTAATGCCTGTTTTTTTGTCAGATGTTTTCTCTGATTTTGCAGATTTTGTTGTTGATTTTTGCTCAGATTTTCCAGCGTCCGATTTTCCTGCAAGCGGCGCAGTTACGCCAAAAGAACGCACCAAATTAAACGCCATGTCGAGTTTGTCTTTGTCTGGCTCGTCGTGGATGCGGTACATGAAGGGCAGCGTTTTTTTGAGGCGATATTTTGCCGATAATTTCTTCACGTGTTCAGCAACGACGCGGTTTGCAGCCAGCATATACTCTTCCACGAGCGAGGTCGCATCGGTGCGGCGTTTCACGAGTGCTTTTACGGGCTGCTTGTTGTCATCCAAGAGGAAGCGGATTTCCGTTGTTTCAAAGTCAATGCCGCCCGTTTGGAAACGCTTTTTGCGCAGCACATCGGCAAAGGAATTAAGGCGCAGAAGCAAGTCTTTATGCGGGTCTTGGGCGTTGCCGTCCAAAACTTCCTGCACTTCTTCGTAGGTAAAGCGGCGTTTGCTGTGAATGACGGTTTCCAAAATTTCATAGTCTTTCAGCACACCGCGCTTCGTGAATTCCATCTGTACGCTAAACGCCAAGCGGTCTTCATTCGGTACGAGCGAACACATATTGCTTGACAAAATGTGCGGAAGCATAGAAACCACGCCATCGACAAGGTAGGTGCTGTTGCCGCGCCGGAGTGCTTCTTTGTCGAGCGCAGTGCCTTCGCGCACGTAGTGGCTCACGTCCGCGATATGCACACCCACGCGCAGGTTGCCATTTTCTAAGGTTTCAAAGGAAAGTGCGTCGTCGAAATCCTTCGCGTCGAGCGGGTCAATGGTGATAATGGTTTCTTTGCGCAAGTCCAAACGCCGCTTGATTTCTGCCTTCGAGATAGCAACGCCCACTTCTGCGGCTTCATCTTCCACTTTCGGGGAAAATTCCCGCACGAGCTTAAACTCGCGCAAGACCGATGAATACTCAACGCTCGCCGAGCCAGCACGACCCAAAATCTCGACCACGCGGGCTTCGGGCGACTTTTGCGGGTCGTCCCAGCGATGCAATTCTACAACGACTTTATCACCATCGCGGGCATCCAGCATTTGGCGCGGATGCACGAGGAAATCGACGTGGATATGGTCGTCGTCGGGGATGAAAAAGGTGAAATCGCCGTTGCTTTCCAATTTGCCCACAAAGCGCGTGGGCGCACGTTCCAGCACGCTCATTACCTCGCCCGTAATTTTCGCTTGCTTGCGCAAAGCGAGCAGTTTCACGCGCACACGGTCGCCGTTGAAGGCTGTTCCCAAGTTCGGACGCTTGATGGTGATGTGCGGAAATTCTTTGGAATCGGTCGTAACCACACCGTTGTAGCCGTCAATGGACAACACGCCTTCAAAGCTGTCAGGCGCACCACCACGCACGACGCGGTGCTGGTGTTCTTTGATTTCCTGCTTGATTTTTTGCGAGGTGCGCTCTGCCGGTTCCGTTCCAACGCCGTATTTGCGGCGCGTGGAGCGGTAAATCGTTTTGTCGTCGCTCATTTCGGTCAGCAGGATGCGCAAACGCTCGTATTCTGGGGAATTGGCAGGCAACTGAAAATGCTTGGCAATATCGTGTAAACGCAAAGATGCGGGAGCAGTTTTTTTCAAAAGAGCGAGAATGGAATCGCGGTCTGGAGCTGGAATCATTGGGAATGGAGTTTGTGAAAGGGCAAAAGGATAAAGGCAAAGGGATAAAGGTTTTGATTGCTTCCCCCTGCTTGTTGCTTGTAATCGTCTTGCACCCAGAGCAAATTACGCAAAGATTCGAGTAATACCAATACGAAAATCCAGTCGTGGTGCGTAAAAGCGGCTTCGGCACGGATTTTGAAAGTTCAGCAATCATTTCCCAAAAATTGCGTATTTTTGTGCGCAGAAAAAACACGTGTTTTTATGACTTTTTTGCTTGCAAGCGAGCATTCGTCAGATTTGAAGCATTATCATTCCTCAAAGAAGCTATTGCCTCATTTCAAAACACTCTTTTGCATTTGCTCAAAAAATGTTTCATTTTCGGACAAATTTCGTAGCTGTCAGGTCATCATTTTTTTGGACGCAGATGAAGATGATTGAATGGATGAAAATGATGAAAACGCAGAAAACATCGACAACAGATAAAGTCTGCATTCACTCCTCTTAATTTTTATCAATATCATCTTCATCAATCCAATCATCTTCATCTGCGTCCCCTTTTTATTGCTGAAACCCGACCAATTACCAGATTTCTTGTACTCAAAACCTCGAAATATTCCCCCTCATTTTTCCTTTTCTTCCATGATGAAATTTGCTGCTACCCCTGTTCAGTGCTTACGTTCTGTTCTTGCGTATTCGTCTCATTGTTTGCTTTTGGTGCTGTGCTGTGCTGTGTTGCTTGTTTTTGGGCATGAGTCCGTGCAAGCGCAGTGTTCAACAGGCTTCCCCGTGATTACGGAAATTTATTCCAACGATGGTCGCGCAGAAAATGGCTGTGCGATTGCGGGCGTGGGGTCGAATGTTGTCATTATTGGCTGTAATCTCGACAATACGCGGGTGTTCGTTGTGCCGAATGGTCGCCCAGAAGAAGCGGTCGAGCAGACAAATATCCTTTCACGTACCAATACTTCTATTTCCTTTGCAATGGGCGCATCGCCGAGCAATAGTGTCGTTGAAGTGCGCAAATTTATCAACGGAAGTTTTGTGCCGCCTGCTTCATCACGCTGTTTCGTGGGCATTCCCAATGAAGGCGCAGGACCAATTATTTATCAAGTAACGCCTCTGGTAACTTCTCCAACAGGGACAACCGTTCTCTACATTATCGGCGCGGGCTTTCGTCAGGGATTAGAAGTGAGAATTGGTGGACAGCAATTTCAGAGCGAATATCGGGCGCGTTCGATTGATAATCTCAGCAATCCGCCTCGCAACTTGGACACAATCGTCGTGCGCGTTGTCGGCTGCGCAAGCGGACTTGTCGAAGTGCGGAATGTTCGCACAAATCTCGGCAGCACCCATCCCCAGCCAGTACGCTGCATTGGAGGAACGCCAGAGCCGACCATTACAAATTTCTCGCCCAATCGTGGCGGTAGAGGTGCGATAGTCACGGTAGAAGGAACAAATCTGCAGCACGTTACCCAAGCTCGCATTGGGCGGAAAGATGCCACGATTGTCGAGCAAAGCGCAACACGCATCGTCCTGCTTGTGGGCGAGGGCGGCACAGGAAGAATAGAACTCACCTCGCCTGGCGGCACGGCAGAAGCAAGCACCTTCACCTTTATTCCGCGTCCTATTATCAATGAAGTTGCCCCAATAATGGTAGGACCAGGTACGCCCGTGATACTGTATGGTGAGTATTTGCAGGGTGCGCAGGTGCTTTTTGGCAATCCTCAAAGCGGCGGAACCTTGTCGCCTGTTTCGGTAGATGTAAGCGACGACGGTACGCGGCTCACAGCGCAGATTGGTACGATTGGTACGATTACGACTGCTTTCGGACGCACGCCAGCTTTTAGTGTTCCTGTGCAAGTAAGCACGTTGGGTGGCGGACCAGTTATCGCACGCGACAGGCTACAATTTGTTGCCGATGAGTTCCGCATCCCTCGTATTTCCTTGCGTCCAGCGAATGCTCGCGGCGGGGCACGTGTTCAGGCTGATACGCTTTTTCTCCGTGAGCGCGTCGTTACCTACTTCGCACCGCAAACGGCAGATGGTGGCGAGATATTGCTGGAGCGGCGCGGCTGGAATAGCGGTTTGAGCATTCTCACGCGCCTGACCTACCGCAGCAGCACAGGAACAGTTCTGACCGAGCTTCGCGGGCTGGATCCCGTCTTTGATGCAACCTTGCCAGAAGAATTGCGCGAAAGAATCAACTTGCCCATTCCACCGCTTGCAAACGGACAAAGTATTTCTTTGCTTTCCAAGTTCCCGCCACGCGGCAGTGAAATGACAAATGGGCTGCTTCCTGACCTCGAACCCCGCGCCCGCACCCTCGGCAGCAACGACCAAACAAATCTCTTGAACGTCAGAGAAAATGTTATTCCGATGCCGATTTTTAACAATGATTTTATTAGCTATGATTCAGCATCCATGAGCTTCGTAGCGCGATGGAGCGACCAAAACTATGCAATCAATCCGCACAACAAACCACAAACACCCTCGCTGCAAGGGCGGCGCACTCTGACGGTCGAACTGCTCGAACCTCTTGTACGCGGCACCTACGAGGTAGATCCCGCAGGGCGCACCGCGACGGTGGTTCTGGACGACCCCGACCCAACCACTTCTGTTCGCGTCATCAATCCCATTCCCAACAAAACGATTGCTCCTGGCTCGCCCGACGACATAGAACTGGAGCGGATTGCCAATGTTGTTAGCCCTCTGACTGGCGATTATCAACCAAGCGCGGTGTTTTTGGATGAAACGTATTCAATTTTGCAATATAGCGCAACAACCTCCGACCCCGCAGTATTGCTGAATGTTCGCATTGATACCTCGCGCTCTGGCAGTCAGCCGCGTTTGCGCTATCAGCTTGCACCCAGCGCACGTTCTGGTATGGGCGCAACTATTACCGTTACAGCAAGAAATAATCGCGGCGGTACGGCTTCGCACACCTTTTCGGTGAATGTTTTGCAAGGCGCACCCGTGATTACCCGCATAGAACCAAGTGCGGCGGCTCCTGGCGCAGAAGTGCGCATTATTGGGAGCGATTTGGCGAATCTTCGCAGCGTCGTGTTTCCCTCGCGGGCTGGTGGAAGCAGCATCACGGCGGAAGTTGTTTCTACTTCTGCCGATGTCGTTGTGGTGCGGGTTCCAGCAAATGCAGCGAGCGGACCGCTGACGCTTGCAACGCGCGTTGGCACGACACAAACGATGACGTTTACCGTCATTCGCACACCGCAAATACAAGGTTTCTCGCCCGATACTGTTGTTGCAGGAGCGAGTATTGCCATTCGCGGTCTGAACTTCGAGGGCGTGAGCGCAGTAACCTTCGGTGGCGTGTCGGCACTTGAGTTTACCGTTGTTTCCGATTCGCTCATTCGAGCGCGAGTGCGCAATGGCGCAAGCGGCGTGATTCAACTCACAAATCCGCGTGAAAGCATAATGTCGAGCCGTATTGTGATTATTATTCCGCCGCCGATTATTTCTTCGGTAAGTCCGCAAAGTGGTGGCACGGGAACGGACGTGCTTGTGCGCGGCGATAACTTCACAGGCGTGGGTTTTACGCGCCCTGATTCTGTGTTTATCAATAATCGCGCTGTTCCCTTTACCGTACAGACCTCTCCTTCGGGAAGCCCGTCGGGTCTCGCCTTCAGCGTTCCCGATTTTGGTTTGGAGCAATTAAACAACCTGCCCATCCGCATAGTTACGCGCGGTGGCTCGACAACGGCAAGCGTTGGCTTTACCTTCACGCCTTGCCCTCGCGTAGAAAATATCATCCCGCAAACGGGCGGCCCGCTGGATAGTATTTCGGTTTTTGGTAATAATTTTGGCGGAGTTATTGGCGTAACGATTGGTGGGGTTCCCGTGCGTGGCTTCCGTATTGTGTCGGTGGGAGAAGTGCGCGTGGCGGTAGGCAGCGTGAACACTGGGCGCGTGGTGCTTCGCAGTGCTGTGTGTAGCGATTCTTCGACGACGGCATTCACATATCTTGCACCTGCCCGCCCGCTTTTGGTCTCGTTGGGCAGCTTGGGCAATAGTATTTTTGGAAAGATTTTCCCGAATGAAACAACAACTGGCTCTCTCTCGCTGATGAATCTTGGCGCACAGCCAATGTCGCTCACGCTCACGCTCACACAAGATACAGAAGCAACCTTCAGCTTTGCCACACCGATGCCGTCGCAGACGCAAGCAATCACGCTTCAGCGCAATGAAGTGGCAAGCATCGCGGTACGCTTTTCACCAAAATCAAGCGGCTACAAAACTGTTCGCCTCACGGCTTCAGGACAGGGCTTGAGCGCGGCGCAAGATACCGTGCTGACGGCGCAAGCAGGCACGTGGCAGATTTTCCCCGTTGCTTTTGATACCGTTCGCGTGGGACGGCGCACGGTGCGCACCGCGCGTGTGGTGAATCGCAATACGCAAGCGAGCCGCTTGGATGCAGTGCGGATTATGCTGGACGCGGTGCAAGGCAGCCAAGCAAGCAATAGTGCGGGCTTGAGCGTTTTGGGAACGCTGCCGCGCTGGGTTGGCATGGGCGATACTGTTGCAGCAATCATTCAAAGCGCACCCCGCGCAAATGGGGCGTTTTCGGCAAGTGTGCAGGTAGAAACGCTCGGCATAGATTCTGCGCGAGGGCGCGTTTTCGGCACTGCCCGCGAAGTCCGTGCCACAGATATTGTTGTCGAGCCGACACTTGTGGCATTGCCCGATTCGCAGGATATTGGGCAGAATACGGCATTGCGTCTTGAAGCCCGCATCACATCAGGTGTGACAGCATTTCCACGTACAGTGCAGATGCTCGGAGCGGTGCGATGGAATCGGAATGTTTTGCTGCCAATATTGAATCCAAACGCAAGCTCTGTTCCACAAACACAAGGTTTTACGCGCATTGTACGCAATAGCGACGCTCGTAATGCAAGCCTCCGTGCCGAAATTATTCCGCAGGTGCTTCCCGCCGAATGGAACGGCGCGAGCGCACCAGTCCTGATTTCTCTGCCACTTGGTGTGTATTTAGGCGAAACCCCGACAAGTGCGCTGGAATTGGAGGAAGTGCGCTTTACCGACACACAAAATAGCACACGGCAGATTTTTGTTGAAGAACCTAAAAATGGCGTATTCACGGCACGGACGGGTGGTCGTCGTCTAACAACACGCACGTCCTCCAGTTTGGACGTTGTTAGTCCAAGTCCGACGGGTTCGGCGGTGAATGTACGCTATACGATTCCCACCGAAACCGCTATTGTGCTGACGTTAGTAGATGCATATGGACGACGTGCCAAAACGATCGTCGAAGGCTGGCGCGGTGCGGGCGTATATGAGCATACGTTTGATGCGACAGAACTAGCATCGGGGCAGTATTTTGTCATGCTCCACACCGAGCGCGACCATGCCTCGAAGATTCTGAATCTGGTGCGCTAGTCAGCATCGGATGAACATCGTACGCTGCTGCATCAGGAAGTCTCAAGCCAGTTCAATGATACGCTCGCAAAGGCTTGCAAAATCTATTTCCGCCGCCGCCGCCGCTTTCGGAACGAGACTTGTTCCCGTCATGCCGGGCAGCGTGTTTACTTCGAGACAAAAGGCTTGGTATTCGTCGTTCAAACGGAAATCCACACGGCTGTAGCCCGTGCATTCAAGCGCATTGTGGGCATCAAGCGCGAGTTGCGACACGAAATGCTCGACGTCTTCGGGCAGTTCTGCTGGGCAAATGTACTCCGTGCGCCCTTTTGTGTATTTATGCTGATAGTCGTAGAAGCCAGAATCGGTGCGGATTTCAATGATGGGCAAGGTTTCATCGCCCAACACTGCAACCGTCAGTTCTTGCCCTTCGATAAACTGCTCCACCAAAATTGTTTTGCCAAATTCTGCTGCATGGCGCACTGCCGTTGCCAAATCGTCCAAATTACCGCTCCGCACCATGCTAATTCCAACGGTCGAACCTTCTGCATCGGGCTTGACAACGAGGTCGTCGCCCAGCGTGTCGCGGACTTCTTCCAAAAGGCTGTAATCATCCGCCTGCTCAAGAGTAAGCGTGATAAATGGCGGTGTTGGAATACCTGCGCTCTGGAAAATGCGCTTGGACAGGAGCTTGCTCATCGAAACCGTGCTGGAGAGCATTTTGCTACCAGTGTAGCGCAGACCGCGTAAATCCAAGAGCGATTGAATATAGCCATCCTCGCCGTAGCGTCCGTGCAGGGCGAGAAACACAACGTCAATGTTGTCCAAATCCGATGAATACACGCATTCAACGATATTGCTTGGCGGAAAGGCGCGTAATTCCTCTGAACTCGTCTCCACGCCTGCGTTTGGCGTAAATTCTGCCAGATTGATACGACCATTCTTCCCCAGCGCGGGGTCGAGTGCGATAACATTGTGTCCGCGCGATTGCAATGCCTCCGCAACGGCTTTACCACTAGCGAAAGAGACATTTCGTTCTTTGGAAATGCCCCCCATTAAAACGGCGATATTCATGGTTTTCGGTGTGTTGTTGGTGAGAAATGATAAAAAGTTGGTCAAATCGTTCTTCTATTGCTTGCAGTGCCGATGCCTGCTTGGTTTGGATATACTCTTTGCAGAGAGTCGTAATTTCATCATGTAGTTGTATTTCAGTAATATTCTGCCAATCAATCATCCGAAAAGGTATGCTTGCAAGCGGCTTCTCGGAAAATTCGACGATATTCCCTTTAACAATGCCGTGATAGCGCAACCATTCAAAAACACGCCAATTATTGAGAAAAGCCGTGATGTATTCGATACTTTCTTGCGTAGCGGGTTTTCTGAGCAAGGCGGTTACGTCTTGTGTTGGGTAGAGTCCTGCTTCGACAAGTGCGAAACGAAAATATTTTTTGTGTGAAATACGTTCTTTACATGGTACAAAGATACGTGGCTCCCTACGGCGAAAGAGCGAGAGATTGCGAGGAAAGACCCACTCCCAATAAGGAATCTCGCGGTTGTAGCGGTATCGGGCATCAAGTGTGCTTTTGTACGGTTGCAAATGGGCATACATATTCGGGAAATACTCTCGAAATTCTCTATCATTCAGTCCTTCTGGCAGAAAAATATAGGAGGTTGTTTTCTCAAAGAAAAAAGGCTGTAAGTCTTTTGCTTTGATGACGTTCAGCAAATGCGCTTTTTCCTCTTCTTGAAGTTGGGTATCATGTACTTGAAATACTTTATCCAAGCCGCTTACTAAGCCATTGCCAATATCGCACACATCACCGATTGTTACTCGCTTCGATTCAACTGCTTCTGCCGTGAAGAGCTGCATTGGCTTTGCCTCACCATTCTTCACTACGCACATTGCTTCAAATTGGCGAAATGCTTTTTGTACTGTTTCTTCCACTAAAACCCAGCGTTGATGAGCCTTGAACTGGGGAATTACCAAATATTCTACATCCGACAGTTCTTTACGAAGGCGCAGAGATTCAAGCTGCTCTGCCGTTAATTTTTGACGTGCATTGTACTTTGCGATGCTGATAGTATCAGCTTTTGCACCGAAACAACACTTACGGTACTGAAAAATAACCGTAGAAATAGTAACATTGGAAAAAATTGGGGTCTCATTGAAAGAATAGATTTGCTCAAAATACCCGTGCGCAATCATGAAATCGCGTATTGGTGCGGCGTTGGTGGTGCTGAACCAATATTCTGGACAGATGAACACGAGAGAACCACCTTCTGCCAAGAGTTCAACCGATTTCAGAAGAAAAATAGATAAATAATCGCATAAACTATTGCAATACTTCTGCCAAAGCTCATTGTTCGCTAATTCAGATTTTAACTCTTCTTCCAAATTTGCCCATCGAATATAGGGCGGATTCCCGATAATCACATCAAACGCATGGTCAAATGCTGCCGAAACAAAGCTCTCACATCGTACAAAGTCTATGGTAGATGCTAATTGGGGGTCAATCTCGTACGCTGTAACATTTGTAAAACCACGTTCCCGTAATACCCGCAAAAAAACACCCTCCCCTGAACATGGCTCTAATACACGGCTAGAGGTATCTGCGCCACTGAGCGTAAGCATAAACTCAGCAATCGTACTTGGGGTGAAATACTGCCCATATGCATTCTTTGATGAAGCTACTGAACGTGTTGTTTGTTTGGTACTATTCATTGCTGTATTTCGTTTGTTTCCAGTTGGATGCGTGCGGTATCACTCTACTCAAGCGTAGAACGGCAAAGAGTAAAACAATGGGTTCATTGCGCCAATACGTGCAAATTGGGTTCAAGCACAATAAAAAAGCGCAGGCGAACAAAAAATGATTTCTCCTCGAAAGAGAAGCATTTCCGCCGTCTGCGCTCAAAAAACATCAACAAATATTCAATGCAGTAAGCATTCTTTACTTAAAGAAGAACGGCTCGCCCGATGGGTCTTTGCCGAAAAGCAATGCCACTTCTTGGTTGTTGAGCTGCTTCCATGAACCCGCCGTCAGTGCATCGGAGGTGAGATTACCGATGCGATAGCGGTGCATTGAAAGCGGCTCAAGTTTGGCATTTTTCAAAATGGCGCAAATTTCCTGCAAGGTAAGTTTTTTCGCAACAAAAGAAATCCAGCAATGGCGAGCGTTCTTTTGGGAAACTTCTACTTTTGCAACGTCATCATTTGTTTTGTTCAATTCTTTCAATGCCTTTGTCATTGCCGTTAGTTCCGTCTTTTTCGGGGCGCGATGAACTTTGATGTGAAATTCTTTTTCGATGCCATCAAACGCCGTGCTAGCGGGGTCGCGGTGCATGGGGTCGTTGGTGAGAAGAGTCAGTCCTGACGCGCTTTTCAGCAAGCGACCGAGCGGGAAGAACCATGCCTCGGTGTCGTGAATCATGGAGTGCAAGGTGAAGGTTTGCGCCTCACGCGATGCGGTCAATTTTGCTGGTTTATTGACGAGAATATACGTTGAGGTGCGATTGCGCTGAAGTCCCATTGCGTCAATCGTGATAGCATCATGTTTGTAGTTCACGCGCACGTTCGGGTCTTGCGACAATACGCCATTTACCTGAACGCGAGCATTGCGGATGTAATCAATCGCAATTTTACGGCAAGCAAACTGCTGAATCGCGAGCATTCTTGGCAAGGAAACAAGATGTCCTGCTGGGCGTTTCGGCTGTTTCGGCTGCTGTTGCTGGCGCGGACGCATATTGCGATATTGCTGACGGTCACGGCGGAAATTGCCACGCTGCTGATATCCACTGCCGCCGCCTTGACGATTATATCCGCCGCCGCCATCGCGCTGCTGATACCCACCACCGCCGCCTTGACGATTATATCCACCGCCGCCACCATCGCGCTGCTGATACCCACCGCCGCCGCCTTGACGATTATATCCACCGCCGCCACCACCATCGCGCTGCTGATACCCACCGCCGCCGCCTTGACGATTATATCCGCCGCCGCCACCATCGCGCTGCTGATACCCACCACCTTGTTGATATCCGCCGCCGCCTTGACGGTTGTAATTATCGCGCTGCTGATACCCGCCGCCGCCTTGTTGATATCCACCACCTTGACGGTTATAGCCATCACGGTTGCCGTAGTTATCACGGTTGCCGTAATTATTATTCCCATAGTTACCACCGCCCTGACGGTTGTAGCCGTCGCGGTTACCATAATTATCGCGGTTGCCGTAATTGTTATTTCCATAACTACCGCCCGCTTGACGGTTGTAGCCGTCGCGGTTGCCGTAATTATCACGGTTACCGTAATTATTATTCCCATAGTTACCACCGCCTTGACGGTTGTAGTTGTCACGGCTACCATAGCTGCCACCACCACTACCGTAGCCGCTTCCCGTCTGGCGATTCGAGCCTTCGCGGTTTCCATAGTTATCGCGGTAGCTATCATTGCGACTTGCATATGGGTCGCGGTTGCTATTATTATTGTAAGATGTGGAATAGGTTGAACCGTAGTTCCCGTAATCCGTCCGTTGTTGGCGCGATGGACCAGTATTTCCTGTATTTCCAACATTGTCGGAGTCTCCCTCCGGAATATTACTCTTGCCAAAAGGCACACGTTCATCGGTATTCATAACTCAAAGCTCCTGCATCAAAAAAAATGGTGAGGTGATAAAAAACTGCAAATCAAATCCAACACATATCAAAAAGTAGATTATTATTAGGCTGATAAGTACGTGACTAAATATAGTTGAGGATGCTTCGACAGGCTCAGCATGAGGTCGGAAGCGGTCTTGACCCTGAGCTTGTCGAAGGGTATAATGCAAAC
>RDXM01000057.1 GCA_004292595.1 Candidatus Kapaibacterium sp.
ACAATAGACTTTATCTAAGTTAGTTTGGTGGTTCAGTTCAAAAAGTTGAAATTGCATGATGAACTACCAAACATTACAAAAGAATCGTCGGCAATTCAAAAGCATCAGCGGTCTTTCGCACGAAGATTTTTTGAGCTTACACAAAGAATTTGTTGTCGCATATAGCGCTCTGCGCAGCGAAGAAACCATAGCAAAGCGCGTACGCAAGCGCAAACCAAGCAATCGGGTTGATGCCGTATTACAAACAACGCATGATGTCTTGTTATTTGTGTTGAGTTATCTGAAGAATAATCCAACGCAAGAAGCTCATGCTGCTGCATGGGGAATGTACCAAGGTCAGGCACATCCGCATCTTCAGTACGGTCTCAAAGCCTTGCGTCGTACACTCATGCACAACGATATGCTGCCAGCACGAACACGTCTTGACCTTGCTGAACGTCTTGAGGCTCTTCCGATAGAACAACGGAAAAAGATGCGCCTCGACGCTACCGAGCGCCCGATTGAGCGACCAAGCAACCCACAAGAGCAGAAAGAGATGTATAGTGGCAAAAAAAAAGCATGCAGTAAAGAATCTGCTTCTCAACGGTGCCGATAATCACGTCCACTTTCTGAGTCAGAACTTTCCCGGAAGTGTACATGACAAGCGATGCGCCGATGAGATTGATTTTCTCATGCCCGAAGATACCGAGGTCTTTCAAGACACAGGTTTTCAAGGGCTGACCATTGCGAATGTAACAACACATCAGCCAACAAAAAAGCCACGCGGAAAAGAACTGACAAGCGAGCAAAAGCAACGCAATCGCGCGCTTTCCCGCGAACGCATACCGATTGAGCATAGTATTGGCAAGGCAAAGGTATTTCGCATTGTCAAAGATACGGTGCGCCACCGCTCGGCATGGTTTCGTGATATACTCATGGAGGTGTGCGTCGGACTTGCTAATTTCAAAAATTATCGCCGACGCGCTCCCTGCTAACTTAGATAAAGTCTAATTTGAAAAACTTGTCGTAGAGTTCAATAATGACGCGCTGTTTGCCCTCGGCGTTGTCAATGCCAGAGGCACGCATTCGGACGGATTCGTAGAATTTGTTTAGCGTTTCGGTGTCTTTGTCGAGTGCTTGCGCTTCCAAGAGTTCCAACATTTGCTGCATGGAACGGGAAATAGGATTGTTCTCGACAAACGAATATCCCTCAAAAAGCGCGTCGAAAACGGGTTTGGTGATGACGTGCTGCGCAAGCATTTCCACGGCTTCGTTGTTGGAAACGGCGGGATTGATATTTTGGCGCAAGCCCTCCACGAAGCGCGTAAATGCGTCTTTGTGCGTTCCTTCTTCACCGACAAGCCGTGCGATGCGCTCTTGCTGGCGTTCGGCGATTTCGGCGATATTTTTTGCCCATTGTTCCCAATATTGGCGATTGCCGACTTTCAGCACCATGCGGGCAAAAATGGCGTTTTGGAGGTCGTCGAACTGCATGAGAATTTGGTCGGTCAGCCTTCTGCTTCTGTCCGCAGACGTGGCAGAATCGCCACGAGGCGCACCGCTCTGTCCGTCATCGCCTTGTGCGTTGCCCTCGGTACCGATGTGTGCGCCCGTCTGTGCACCGGGAGCTGCCGGAACAATTTTGTCGGGGCGTTGCTCATTGAGTTCAATTTTGTTCACGAGAGCGTTAAAGCGGTCGTCGTGCGCTTTGAGCGCGTTCAATACCGTCCAGACGACGCTGTATCGCTCGTTGTCGTCGAGTGCTTTTTCGGCTTCTACGTTTGAGGGAACAACAACGGGAATGATGATGTAGCCGAATTTTTTACCCGGAGCGAGGCGCATCACGCGCCCGACGGACTGCACCACGTCTATTTGCGAGTTGCGCGGCGAAAGGAACAAGACGGCATCCAGCGAAGGCACATCCACGCCTTCGCTCAGGCATCGGACGTTGGTGAGCATACGGCAGGTGCCGTCGTCGGTCTCGGCTTTGAGCCACGAAAGTTTTTCATCCCGCACAGGCGCAGACATCGTACCGTCAATGTGGTCGGATTGCACGCGCACCATTTGAGCGCGGTCATCGGGAGAAACGTCCTGCAAATAGGTGTCGGCAAAGGTGTTGTATATCTCGGTGATTTGCTTTGAGGTTTTGATGTTTTGGCAAAACGCCACCGCACGTCGCATTGGAGCGGGGTCTTGAGCCTTCGTTTTGCCGTCATCGCCGACGATAAGTTTGGAGAGCGCGTTCACGCAGCCGATAAGTTTTGCGGCATCGTCGGTATTGATTTCGGTGTTGTTGTCGGCAATACTTTTTTGCAAGGCAGGCGGAATGTCGCTTTCGCGGACGGTCAAAATGAGGACTTTGTAATCGGTGAGCAGCCCTTTTTCGACTGCCTCACCAAAGCCGATACGATAGATTTCTTGCCCGTAGAGACGTTCGTCGTCCATCGAACACAATTCCGCGCTTGCTTGAGCGGCTTTGCTTTTGCTGTCGTCGTTGTAAAGGCGCGGTGTGGCGGTCATGTAGAGCCGTTTTTTTGCGCGAATGAACTCGTTGTCGTGAATCCGCACAAAGGCTGATTCTTCTTCGCTTGCAAGCGTTACGCCCGTTGTGCGGTGCGCTTCGTCGCAGATAACAAGGTCGAACTCGCCAAATTCCGAACCTGCTTGCATCAAGGCTTCTTGGGCTTTGCCGACCACTTCCAGAGATTGATACGTGGAAAACACAACGGTCATGCCCGCGTCAGCATCCGCTTGTTTGTGTTTGCGAATATGCTCAAATTGTCGGAGAATGTCTTTGACGTTGGTGGAAGCAGGCAGAGCCAAATCCACGACGCTAAAGGCATCGGGGTCGTCATTGGCACGGCTTGTGGAAGAGCGCCTTCTTGTTTGGGTAATTTTCGCATCAGAGCAGATGCAGACAGCATTGATGGGATGTTTGGCATCCTGCGCCCATTCGCGGAGGGTTTGCCCCAAGAGCGCAATCGAAGGCACGAGAAACAGTACGAAGCCTTGTGTGCGTGAGGCAAGGGGTTGAAACCCCTTGTTATCACTATTCATCTGCGTTTCACGCTCGGCAATGCGGAGTGCGGTAAAGGTTTTACCCGTTCCGCAGGCCATAATGAGTTTTCCGCGCTCTGCGGTTTGGAAGTGGTCGTGGGTGCGCTCCACAGCGTGTTGCTGATGCTCACGCAGTTGTTTTTTTGCCGTGCGAGCCGCATCACCGCTTAATCCTTCGTGGAGTTTTGCCCAATCAACGGCGGATTGCTCTAAATCCGCCAAATGAATACGCGAAACGGGCGGTTGCTGGTTGTGAATGGCTTCGGTAGCGTTGGAAGTCCATTTATTGGTCGTGGAAATCCAAAGCCTGTGTACGAAGCCTGTTTTTTTGCCGTCGGGCAAGGTAAATTCTCGGCTTGAAGTCGAAAGGAAGGAATCAACGGAGGCTTTGTCAATGCTTGCAGACTCTTGGTAGCATTTGCACTGCGCCGCCCAATACTCGCCGTCGTGCGTCATGGCAACGAGGTCAATTCCCGTATCCACGCCGCCAAGTTCGCTTTTGGCAAAAAACTCATTCCACAGCCAAACATGGCGAAATTGCTGGGCATAGAGCGGGTCGGTCTGCAAATAAAGGCGCATCAGGCGTTCAAAATGGTCGCCTTTATCGCGCTCGGAGAAGGCTTCTTTTCTGTATTGTTCGAGCAGTGTAAGGAAGTTCATAAGGCAATCAAGAGAAAGTAAAGATACTGTTTCGCGGGGAGGCGAAAGTTAAGAATTTTACGGCAAATCTGATAAAACGAAAACGCCGCATAAACAGATGTTTATGCGGCGTTTGCTTTGTAGCGAGGACAGGACTTGAACCTGCAACCTTTGGGTTATGCGTACCAACTACAGCTTTCGCTGCCCATACTTTAGATGGTTTGTGGTCTGGACTTTCTCTTCATCTTTGCAGTTCTTCTTAACGAAGAATTGCCGAAGATGTCTGCCATTAAGTCTCTACACCTTTTTGCTAACAAGACTTGTCAGCAAACTTGGCTCGGGATTACCCAGCTAGCGGCTTCCCCGAATTTGACAGAGTATCATACACAAATTTCTCTGTGTACAGCCCAATGCGAAAGAAGGTTCCATGCGTTGCGATACAGTGCTGACTGTGGTTTTCGCTGACGCTTATCTGATTCAACCAAGTGAATTTCACTGGCATATCCGATAAAAACAGATACAGGGAAGATATAGAAAACATTGAGTTCATCAATGTACACCAGTGCAAAGTCAAAATCTTGTTCTGAGTAAGAATCACGCACCATCTGGCGGCGATTTGTCTTTGTTCTTCGCGTGTCAATGACCCAGTTTTTTCTGGTTTCATCGAACCACGCAGATTTTACTTGAATGCGAAGGAAAGAGCCTTCAATTTCATACACGATGTCGTATGAAAGGCGGTCTCCCACTGGCTGCAAAACATTCCAACTACGCTTGAGTCCTTCAAGAATAGCGGCTTGCTCTGCTATATCTCCTTTGAGTTTTGTATCCATAAAGAACGCTTCTGCAATTTCTTGAGCCCAACGAGCTACCAATTGCTCCACCTCGCGGTGTTAGATAGAATACTAAATTAAGGTTTTTTTCATTACTATCCAAACTATTTCTGTAAATGTAGCGCATTTGTATTATCTCGCATCGAATTAACAATATGCCAAAGAAGCTGGAGGGCGCAAGAATACGAGCTTTGGAGCAATAAAAACAGTAATATTTTTTTTCGATTTTTCCCGAAAATAAATCTTTCATAACAATCAGTTCCAAACTTGACTTTGTCGAACTTCCTCTGTATTTTATGCACCATAAATCCAGTCTTTTCAATCGGTTTCTGACGGTAAACCATATCGCAAAGGTGCTGCTTTCCCACATTTCACCACACATACCGCGTATTCGGCTGCTCTCCACGATTTTCACCCTCTTGCCTTTCTTCACGATAGCGACGATTACGAGCATATATCGTTCTCCATGAGTGGGCGTGTGCTGGTCTTGAACCAAAGCTACGAGCCGATTAGCGTTTGCAGCATCAAAAAAGCAATGAGTTTGCTCTTTTTGATGAAAGCTGAAATTGTCATCAGCAACGAAAACCGCTCTATCCGCTCGGTGCGCAGTATGTTCAAGCATCCAAGCGTGATTCGCCTTAGCCGCTATATCCATGTTCCTGTAAAAAAGGTAGAGCTTTCTCGCAAAAACGTCATGCGCCGCGACGCGCACCGTTGCCAATACTGTGGCACAACCAAGCCACCACTGACGCTCGACCACATTCAGCCAAAGTCCAAAGGCGGCACAGATACGTGGGAAAACCTCGCAACCGCCTGTATTCGCTGCAATACCAAAAAAGGCAATCGCACACTCGAAGAAGCTGGGCTGAAGCTCCTCAAAACGCCGCGTCGTCCTAGCCACGTAACCTTTATCAAAAATATGGGCGGCGAAATTGATGAACGCTGGAAGCCGTATTTATTTATGACCTAAGAAAAGGATGAAATCTGAAGTATGAAGGCTGAAGCTCAGAATCCGCGCCAATACAAGGCTTGTGCGCCACACCTCCGTCGTTTCTTCAAACATTTCCTGTTGGAGAGAATGTTTGTGCTGTTCCTCTCAGGAGTGCTTCACTGCTGGAATCTTCCCGTTCTTCACGCACAACATTTCCTGAACGACCAGCAAGGAAATTTCCTCAACGGCACAGGCGCAACGCTCAGAATCCGCGCCAATACTGGCGAACTGCGCAATACCAATGCCAATCTCACCAACGTCCGCAATGCAGGAACAATAGAATTTCTCGGCGTAAATAATCGCTTCACGGGCAATGCACCGCTTGGAGCGCAGACCACATCACGCATTGGCGGCATGGTGCGCTATACGAATGCGAATGCCGCTCTCACGCAAAATCTTCACGCTCGTTGGTATAGCAATCTCGACCTGAGCGGCGCATCCGCAAAACGCATCCCTGATGCCGTCTATATCGGCGGCGATGATGTGCAAGCAGGACGCTTCACCGCGCAAGGCGGGATGAGGCTTTACGAAGGAACGCTCTATTTCGACAACAGCGCATTTCAAACGCTTTTGGGTGACGAAACCTACAATAACGTCGAGATTCAACGCGGCACACAAGCCGCCAAGCGCGTCGAAGCCCGAACAACGCTCACCACACGCGGCAGCTTTCGTCAAAGCCCCAGCAATGAAGCGGGTTTGCAGATTTGGGGAACACTCAACATCGGCACAACGGCGGACTTTCCAGCCACCCCCTTGCAGCGCGGAAGCATCGAAATCGGAACGCTCGCAACAACGGGTCTGCTGCAAGGCGCACTGATGCTGGGTTCTGGGCAATCTGTCTTTGCAGTGCGCGAAGTCCGCGTCGTGCATGGCGTGTTTTCGCCGCGCCTGAACACCGCAGAAATACTCATCCAAACAGGTGCAACGCTTCGCCTTGCTGATATAAGCCGCATTCCCACAAGTGCCGTCGCACCCGCCCTAGCGCAACTCCGCCTCACAACTGCTTCGCAGACACTTCGCATTCGTGGTAATCTGATGAATGAACGCGCCGCTCTCGGCAATACGCAATTCCATGCACAAAGTCTCGTTGTCTATGAAGCAAGGAATAATGCGGATTCCAGAGCGGTGCAATCCTTCCCGCAAGAAATTATGCGGACTTTGCCCATTGCACCTTACGGCAATCTGCACTGCGACTTCTCGGAAAAACGTATTGCCTCAGTATCAACACCATCGCAAACCACAGCAATTATCAGCGTTGCAGGCGATTTCCGCATGAATAGTAGCTTCTTGGATTTGCTTCCTCCTGCAAATGCAAATATTACCCCAAACACCGCTCCAAATCTTGATTCCAGCGCAGTTTTATTGATTATGAATCCTGATGCTCGCGTCGAATACACCGCGCTTTCAGAAGTGCGTGGCTCGGTAAAGCGCGTCCTTGCTAGGCTTTCGGGCAATTACGTTTTTTCCAATGCCGCCACGCGAATGCTCTTCACCAGCCGCACCGCGCCCGACACGCTCACCCTCAGCCTTCTACAAGGCGCAGAGCCGCTTGCGTACTTAGCGGCAAACGATGTCCGCCGCCGCATTCGGGTTCAATACTCGGAGTCGCTGTCACAAGGACAAACATGGTCGGGAAATCTACAACTCGCCTACCGCGCAAGCGAGATTGTACCACCTTTCCAGCCCTCCAACGAAGCACATTTATCCTTTTTTGCAATACCGAGCAATCCCACTCCGCGCGACACCGCACGGCGCGTTGCCACAACGCAGCTTCTCCGCGATACCGCATCAGCACTTGGTTTTGGGATTGTTGAGCAATTTGCAATTACAAGTGACGCGCAATCTGCGTTTCGGATTCGCTCAGGCGAGGAAATTATCATTCGCGGGAAGCAAGAACTGATGCGGTCTGTGGCAAATGGTCGCTGGTCGAATCCGCTTACGTGGAATCTCCTTCGGCAGCCCACGCCGAGCGATTGCGTGGAAGTGCGGCACACGGTTCATATCGGATTTCGCCGTAATGCGCTGGATGGCGCATCAACACTGGGGCAAATCCGCGAAACGGCTTCCGATGAGGGAACACTTCTTGCGCAGCACATCACGTGCGCATCTTCGCCAAACACCGCGCTGTTACTGGGCTTCCTGCCCGCAAGCGACGACAGTACGTTTGCGGATGAACGTCCGCCACTTTTGCGCACGTGGAAGGGAGGTACAATCAGGCTTGTAGGGCAATCTAGCACAGCTTCCCGCGATACGCTTTTTGCTGATTCCACACTTGCTGCGCTTGTCGGATTCAGCGAATTACAACGCCTCAAAGCCGCACCAAATCTTAATTCTGTGCTGCGTGGCTTGGTGCTGTTCACTCCAAAAGAAGGTACGGATTCGGCAGTTTTTGCGGTGCAACAATGCTCAAATGCTGGAATAATGTTCAATGGAATGCGCCTAGAGACCGCACAAACGCTGGAAAGTTCGGGAATTATTCACAATGCTGGAACGCTCCGGCAGCGCGGCGCACGAACACAATTCCAACAAGCCGCAATGCAAGGCTGGACGCGCTTTGTAGGCGATTCCGTCCGTATGGAAAACACCGCCATTTTGCCCGCAGAACGCCAAAACGTCCCGTCCCTGCGCTATGCGCGGCTCGCACTCGAAGGGCGTTCTGAAAAATTCAATGCTGAAACCACACCAATCCTCATTTCTGATTCACTTTTCGTCTCCGCGCAAGCAAACATCAGCCTTGCAGCAAATGGCGAGTGCAATCTTTTCGGCGGAATGCTGTTGAATGGGACGCTGTCCGCGCCGCGTAAAAGCTCGCTTTTGCGGCTTGTCGGTGCGCAAACGCAGCGCATTCAGGGCTTCGGCACATTGGATGGTCTTTCGATTGAAAATCCACGCGGTGCGGAAATTACTGAAAGCCCAGAAGCGGGACGTAGCCTTGTTCTGAGGGCGCGGCTGAATCTTGTGCAAGGTGCATTCCGCCTTCGTGAGCGCGGCAATCTACTTTTGGAAGACGACCTCCGCATCACGCGCCGCGCCGAGAGCAGCCTTTCGACTGAGCCGCTCCGCACGGGTCGTATTCACGTGCAAACGCTTGGAAACCGCGCAATGACAGCAACGGGCGAGCTTCCGCAGGATTCTACCGCGCTCCGCACACTGAGCGTGCTGAATGCAGGCGGCTATACACTCGCGCACACCGCATCCGTGCTGGATTCTTTGCGCATTTCTTCGGCTATTTTTACCGACACGGCAGCCAATCCTCGCACGATGCTCCAATTCCGCAATCCCCGCATAAATCCTGAGTTTTTCGCCGATTCCGCCGCAATTATCGGCACAGTCCGCCGCACCGCGCTCCGCGACACGCTCACACGGCTTTTGAACAATCGTTTTACGAGCATCCGCTTTCTTGGTGTGCAACATTCTTCAAATGAAATATTGCTCGAAAGCCGCATTATTCCTCAAACTTTCCCGCGTATTGCTCGTCAAAATACCATGAATACGGCGTTGGAAGAGAGCGATACAACAAAAGTTCGTCGCGCACTTTTTTTGCATTTTCGGAAAACTGACGCTACGTCAATGAACGCAGATGAGCTTGCGGAACTAGGTTTGATGAGGCTTGGCTATGCGTGGCGTGTGCAGAATTTTGATGAAAGTGCGGCATTGGAAACGTCTCGCATCGTGCTGCAATGCGCTCGTCCGCAAACGGCATCCTTGCAAGTACATTCATGGAAAACGCTTGGTATTCCTTTGCGTCCTACGATTCGCACGGCGTGGAATCGTGCATCGGAGAGCGGGTTTTGGCAATGGGGCGTGATGGATAGTGTTTCATGGCGGAATCTGCACGCAGGGAATGATGCTGTATTTCGCCTTGCACTCGGCGTGGATAGTGCCTTTACGGTCTTGCCACGAGCATTTCTTGCAGGAAAAGTGTTGTTGGAAGGTGCTTTTGAACCCGCATATTTACTGGGTTCGGTGCTTGCTGAGGGGCGAATGCGCACGACGCTCACGGCACTCAATCTTTTGCCAAATGATTTCAATGCAACCGAAACCGCACAGATTTCCCAACTTGCAAATACGCGCTTGCTCGCGCCATTTCCACCAGTACCGCCAAACACCGCACCACATCTGGGCATTACGGATTGGCTGCTCTTAGAATTGCGCCCGTTTCGCTTCGATGCGCAAAGCCTGTGGTTGCCCGCGCTTGTTCGCTCGGACGGCGAAATGCTTGGCGTAAACCTCCAAACACCGCTTCAAATCGAGCTTCCCGACGACAACGATGATTTTCAAGTATTCGTACATCATCGCAATCATACGACGGTGGGCTTGAGTTCGCTGGTGAAAATATTGCCCGCAAGCCGCATCAATCTTGACTTCCGTCAAGCGAGCGCACTTGCAAATAGCACACAATCAACTCGTGTGCTGGAGTTGTCAGCACTTGGCACAGCGCGACTCGGAATGCGCAGTGGCGACGTTTTTGGCAATGAAGGAGAAATTAACCGTTTCGACTATGATGCCGTTTCGCAAGCCGCATGGAACATGGTGTTTCAAGAAGGCTATCTCCGCGCCGATGCTGATTTGAACGGTATTATTACCACCAAAGACCTCAACCGCATTTGGAACAATCGCGCACGAAATGGTGCGACGCGGAAGCCGTGAATACTGTGCTAGGTATGTGAACGTCCTAAAAATAACTTTTTTCACTATTAAGACTTACGAAAAAAGCCTGGGCAAGGGGCAAGAACCCTTGTTAAAGAAGAACGTACGAAACAAGGGTTTGTAACCCCTTGCCCGCAAATGCTTCTTTTTCGTAAGTCCTAATTATTTCTCATTAAGTAGGTCGCTCAATATAGTTTGCATTATATTCTTCGACAAGCTCAGGGTCAAGACCGCTTCAGACCTCATGCTGAGCCTGTCGAAGCATCCTCAGCTATATTCAGTTGCCTACTTAAAAATTTAATTGTTTCGTTATGAAATACAAAATTCTCGGTAAAAGCGGCTTGCGTGTCTCGGAATTGTGTCTTGGTGTGATGGGCTTTGGCAAAGAATGGGGCTGGGGCGCAGACAAGGAAGAAAGCAAAAAAGTGTTCGATGCTTATGTGGAAGCGGGTGGAAATTTTATTGATACGGCGAATTACTACACCGCTGGAACGAGTGAAACCTACACAGGTGAGTTTATTGCTGGAAACCGTGAGCAATTCGTTCTGGCAACAAAATACACGCTTGGTATGAAACGCGGCGACCCAAATTCTGGAGGAAATCACCGCAAAAACATGGTGCAGTCGGTGGAAGCAAGTTTGAAACGGCTTGGAACGGAGTACATTGACCTGTACTGGCTTCATATGTGGGATTTCACAACGCCGGTGGACGAAGTGATGCGCGGTCTGGATGATTTGGTGCGGCAAGGAAAAATACTGCACATCGGCGTATCAGACACGCCCGCATGGATAGTGGCTCGCGCAAATACGTTGGCGGAACTGCGTGGTTGGTCGCAATTTGTGGCGTATCAAGTGGAATATAGCCTTATCCAACGCACCGCCGAGCGAGATATTATCCCGCTTGCACGGGAAATGGATTTGACGCTTACGCCATGGGCGCCCCTGGCGGGCGGCGCACTGACGGGAAAATATCTCCGCAACGACCCAGGACGCTTAAAACCTGAAAGCGTGCGCCTGAACGACCGCAGCCAGAACATTGCCCGCGAGGTGGTAAAAATTAGCGAAGAACTGCACTGCTCGCCCGCACAAGTAGCTTTGCGCTGGACAATGCAACAACAAGTGAACGCTGAACTGCAACGCGGCGTAGTGATTCCGATTGTCGGCGCGACGAAAGAGCATCAAATCAAAGACAATCTCGGCGCAGCAACCATCACGCTTTCCGACGAACAAATGAAGCGGCTCGACGATGTGAGTACCTTTGAACTCGGCTTCCCGCATGACTTTTTACGCACCGACAACGTCCGCGACCTCGTTTCGGCGGGCTTGTACAATGTTATCGAAAATCATCATCGGTAAAGCCAAGCACTGCCAAAAACAAAAAGCCCTGTATGCCGCACAAAATCGCGCATACAGGGCTTTTGCTTTTCTTGAAAAGGGAAACATAAAGGCGAAAGTTTATCCTTCATATTTCAAATTTCATACTTTCTTCTTATACCGTTTTGACTGTATTTTGAATACTTTGATTTGAGCAAGGCAGCATGCTGCCTTGTTTCGGAGAATTGAAACTATTCATTTTACAATCGAAAACGGTATTAGGTTCCCGCGTTGTAATCGTTGATGTACGCGAGTTGTTCTTTGGTGAGTTTGTCCATTTTCATGCCCATTGTAGAGAGCTTGGTTTCTGCGATGAACTCATCTTGTTCTTTTGGAATGTCAATCACTTCTTTCGGAAGTTTTTTGCCTGCTTTGTGCGCTTCAGCAAGTTTGATATGGCACATAAGCTGATTCGAGAACGACATATCCATTACTTCCGATGGATGACCTTCGGCAGCAGCAAGGTTCACAAGGCGACCTTCAGCAAGGACGAAGATTTTTTTGCCGTTTTTGAGCGTGTATTCTTCGCAATTCGGACGAATGGTACGCTTGCTCTTGGTGATAGATGCAAGCTCTTTCAAGTTGATTTCTGCGTCGTAGTGACCTGTGTTACAAACGATTGCGCCTTCTTTCATTGACTCGAAATGCTTCTTGCGGATGATGTCTTTCACGCCCGTTGCGGTACAGAAAATATCGCCTACTTTCGCGGCTTCGTCCATCGTCATTACGCGCTGACCTTCCAAGACTGCCTTCAATGCTGATGTTGCAACAACTTCGGTAACAACAACATTTGCACCCAAGCCCACGGCCCGCTTCGCTACGCCCGAACCGCAGTGACCATTACCAGCCACAACAAAGGTTTTGCCAGCAAGCATCACCGATGTAGCGCGAAGAATACCGTCAATCGTGGACTGACCTGTACCATAGACGTTATCGAAGTCCCACTTGGTGATTGCATCGTTCACTGCATACACTGGATAGTAGAGCTTACCAGCAGCAGCACGAGCGCGGAGGCGGTGTACACCAGTGGTGGTTTCTTCTGTACCACCGATAACATCACGCTTTGCGAACTCAGGATATTTCTCGTGAACGGTGTTGATGAGGTCGCAACCGTCATCAAGTGTGAGGTGCGGCTTCAAATCAATCGTGCGCTCAATGCACCAGTAGAAATCTTCGTGATTGCCGTACCATGCGAAGATAGAAATGCCACCTTTTGCAAGTGCCGCAGCAACCGCATCGTGGGTAGAAAGCGGGTTGCAGCCCGACCAAGAAACGTCTGCGCCCAAAGCCGCGAATGTTTCCACAAGCACGGCTGTTTCTTTGGTTACGTGTAAAGAACCAGCGAGGCGCAAACCTTTGAAGGGTTGTGCTTTTTTGTATTTCTCGCGGATGTGCATGAGTACGGGCATACGAGATTCTGCCCACTGAATAAGCATACGACCTTCGTCAGCCATTTTGATGTCGCGGACGCAATACTTACCTGCAACTTCACTAAAGCTGCCTTTACCTTTTTTCGCGGGAATACCTTTGCCAAGCGAAGAGCTTGAGGCTGCGCCGTTACCGTTTTTGTGCGCACCATTCGTGCCGTTCTCGTGAACGCCATTTTTTGCAGCAGGTTTGGTTGCTGCTTTCGCTACCGCTTTTTTTGCAGGAGCTTTTTTGGTTGCTGTTGCCATTGTTGTACAATGTTTAATGAAACAATAAAAATTAGTTTAACGAATTATTCTGATGAATCATCTCGAAAAGTCAATAGCTTAACTGCTGGAGATAGCCATTGAGCGAAAGAAAATTATCGGCTGCTTTTTTTAATTCCGAAGCTGCATGGTCCCAAAAAAGGATATGAACCTCAAAACCTTTGGCTTTCAAGCGGTTTACAACAGGGACGTAATCTGCATCGCCAGCCAGGAGGATAAAAATATCTCCTGCTTCGGCAAGGGTCAGCATATCTTCGGTGATGTTCATAACCATTGACGAATCAACACCTTTTTCCTTGTTGCGTTGGTTGCGGTCTAAAATTGTCAAGTCAAAACCCGACAACTGTGCCGCTTTCCAGACCGAGTCGGCTTCAGGCGGACGAGAGCCATAAAACCGTGCAACACGGATGGGCGCGTGGTTTGCGATGGCGAGTGCTTGACCAAAATCCAGTTTGAAATCATTGTCAAACGTTTTTGTGTCGGTCGCTTCCCACACGTCCAATGCTCTTCCTTTCTGAACTGCGCTTACTTTTTTGCCTTCAATCCACAAATTAGAATTGTCCAAATAAATGAGTGCGCTCATTGCCAGCCTTTGAATAAAAAGTGATTAGCCAATGCTCTTAAACGCATCAACAAGGTCTAATTGTTCCCACGGGAACTCATTGCGACCAAAATGACCATATGCAGCCGAAGCGCGATAAATCGGGCGACGAAGGTTCAAGCGAGTAATGATGCCCTTTGGCGTGAGGTCGATGTTTTTCACGATGTAAGCACCAATCACCGATGCCGCAATTTTGCTTGTGCCATGTGTATTGACCAGCACCGAAACGGGCTGCGCAACACCAATCGCATAGGAAAGCTGAATCGTACATTCTTTTGCCAAGCCTGCTGCCACAACGTTTTTCGCCAAATGACGCGCTGCATATGCCGCCGAGCGATCTACTTTGGTCGGGTCTTTGCCAGAGAACGCGCCGCCGCCGTGCGGAGCTTTGCCACCGTAGGTATCAACGATAATTTTCCGTCCTGTCAAACCCGTGTCGCCGTGCGGTCCGCCGATAACGAATTTGCCTGTTGGGTTGATATGATATTTCGTGTTTTCATCCAACAAATTCGCGGGAATGCTTGTTTGAATCGCGTGTTTCAATACATCATCTTGGATTGTTTTCAGCTCTACATCGGGGTCGTGTTGGGTGGAAACCACAACCGTATCCACGCGCTTAATGGAGTTATCGTCGTTGTATTCGAGCGTAACTTGCGATTTCGCGTCAGGACGCAAATACGGCATCAGTGCTGAGTTTGTCTTGCGAATTTCCGCGAGTTTCTGCACAACGCGGTGCGAGAACGTAATTGCCGCCGGCATAAGCTCTGGCGTTTCGTCCACTGCGTAGCCGAACATCATCCCTTGGTCGCCCGCGCCACCTGTATCTACGCCCATCGCAATGTCGGGCGATTGGCGGTTAATGACGTTCACAACCGCGCATGAATCGCAGTCGAAGCGGTATTCAGCTTTTGTGTAGCCGATGTCGCGGATAACGCCGCGCACGAGGTCGGGCAAGTCAATGTAGGTAGTGGTAGTAATTTCGCCGCCAACCACAATTAAACCTGTGGTTGCAAACGATTCACACGCAACGCGCCCCGTTGGATCTTGTGCCAAAACGGCATCAAGAACCGCGTCGGAGACTTGGTCGCACACTTTATCGGGATGTCCTTCGGAAACGGACTCGGACGTGAAGAAATATGACATAGCTTGAAAATAATGAAAGATAGTAAGGATTACTGGCGGAAGAGAAGGCTGAAATGTGAGGGCTGAAGTCTGAAGGTGCAAATACATTTCATCCCTCAGATTTCACATTTCATCCTTTAATTTGAAAAATCAATTTCGCTAGAATCGCCAACATTGATGCGGCGGAAATTCCCGCGAACCTGAGCGTTATTGCCGACGATAGAGCGGTCGAGCATGGATTGATCGACAGTGGCGTAGTTGCTCACAATCGAATCGCGGACGATAGAATTTAGCACTATTGCGCCCTCAGCAACCGTTGCGTAGGGACCAATCACAGACCGCTCCACAACTGCGCTCGGCGAAATATACACAGGCGGAATCACGATGGTATTGGCAAACTCGCGCTGAAGCGGCTTTTTCTCCAACAAGTAGCGGTTGGTGGCAAGCAATGTTTCGGGCTTTCCGCAATCATACCAGCCTTCCACGCCAAAGGTAGTGAAGGTTGCGCCGCGTTCAATCATCAGTTGGAGTGCGTCGGTGAGTTGATACTCGCCGCGTGTGCGGAGGTCATTGGAAACAATGTGGTCGAGGCATTCAGCAAGGAGGCGTGGTTGCTTGATGTAATACAAGCCCACAATCGCTAAATTCGTTGGCGGGACTTCAGGTTTTTCGACAAGTTTTTGAACATAATCAGCATTATCGCTACTCATTTCTACAACACCGAAGCGGCGCGGGTCATCGACGGTTTTCACTCCTAAGGAACTATGCGGGCTTTGGAGGACGCTTGCCAAATCTACTTCAAAAATGGTATCACCTAAAATGATAAATAAGGGTTCATCCGAAAAGGTGTGCCGCGCAAGCCACAGTGCATGTCCCAAGCCGCGAAGTTCTGGCTGCTCGACGAAATCTACTTTGAGCGGATAATTGCCCGTAACATAATCCACAACGAGCTCTTTCATGTATCCCGTAATAATTGTTGCTTCCCGAAATCCTTGCTGGACAAGTTCATCAAGAATATGTCCCAAAATAGGCTTGCCAGCTACGTTCAGCAGCACTTTTGGAAGAGTGTATGTGTGAGGACGAAGGCGGCTGCCAACTCCTGCAACGGGGATAATTGCTCGCATTTGAGGGTGTTTGTGCCGAAAGATTCTGTCAATTTTTTAACTACGAAAGCCTCAAATATACAACTTTTTTGTGAGAGTGCATAAGAATTTAGCAAAGTTTTTCGGCAAATTTGGGTGTGGAAATAGTGCGAATTTTCTGCATTTTTGATGTGCAAAAGAGACGCAGACAAGAGTGTCCGCTCTTTAAGTACACGACAAACTCTTTGAATAAAAGGCACAATATCAGGCTTCAGTGGCACAGACATTCTTGTCTGTGTTGTTCGCTGTGAACTCTGCGCCAATGCTCACAGACAGGAATATCTGTGCCACTGGTAAATATCTTTTGTCTAAATATCTTGTAACTGGTCAGGTCTCAACAATGAAGAGGGGACGCAGATGAAGATGATTGAATGGATGAAGATGATAGTGATAAAAAAAATCAGAGCGTGAATGCA
>RDXM01000058.1 GCA_004292595.1 Candidatus Kapaibacterium sp.
AAATATGCTTTTGAAGCTCACAGACAGGAATGTCTGTGCCACCAAAGCCAGTATCTATCAGTTTTGTAGTGGCACAGGCATTCTTGCCTGTGAGGTTTGTGAAAGTCCTAAGAAATTTGGAAGAACTATCTTCGCACACACTTACTTTCTTACCGCCTACTTTCTTATAGCCATGAAAAAACGTAGTATTTGGACGATTCTTGCTCTGATGAGCATTGCACTCTTAGGCGTGATTGCCGTGCAGGTGTATTGGTTGGCGCGAGCCGCGCATCTGGAGGAACGGCTCTTCAAAGAGCGCGTCAATCAAGCAATGGAGCGTGTTGCGCGGCAACTCGAAGCACGCGAAATGAAGGCGCACGTTATGAAGAGCCTCAGCGATGTCCGCCGCACCGTCAATGACGCAAAAGCACAGCAATTCAAGATTATTACAAAAAATTCCCTGAACAACAGCGTCATTGCTCAACATCGCTCGTCGCCTTCGCAGTTTTCCTCTGCTCGCGCCAGTAAACACGCGCATCAGAGCAAGCAAACGCCCGCAGACTCTCTGAATGTATCGAATACATCCACCAAGCAGTTCGCCGCCGAAACAACGACAAGCGGCGCACTTTCCTCAAATACTTCGCCAAATACTTCGTCAGGTCTTGCTCCGAATACCGCTTCTGCGCAGCTTCACAGCGAAAGTGGCAGCTTTGAAATGCGCATCGGGAGCGATGGTACGTTTTCGTTTCAGTCCTCACGCACACAGTCCGTTCGCCCTGTGCAGCCGCCCGCGCCCGACGCAGCGTTTTCTGTGCCAGCGATGGTAATAACGGTGCCGTCCGAGTCTCAGCGCAGTGGTCAGCCTGTGCGCATTCGTATTCCGCAACGCTATCGCTCAACTATGCGCAATGATTCGCTTGCAGAGCGCATCCGTTCTCGCTTTGCGAATGTACACAAAGCTCGAAATTGTAAGAATTGCGATGCTCAGGAGCGCACACAAAACTACAGCACTGGTGCTCTTTCCACGTCGCCCCAGCAGCCCTACATCGGCGGACGAAAAACGCTGGAAGACCGCATGAATGGCGTGGATGAGCGTCGCCAAGCGGAATATTTCGCACGGCAAGCCCAGCGCGAAGCCGTTCAATTCAACGTGCAGCGTTCTTTGCGCGATTTGGAACGCTTGCGGCGCTTGAATTTGATGAATCCCCACGATATGCGCAGCCTTGATTCCACCTTCAACGTAGCTCTGCGTCAGGCAGTGCAGGATTTTGGCGGCTTTGGATTTGAGTTTCGCGTACCGCCGAATGCAGTGATGTCGCCCGCACCACCTGCGCCAAGCACGCCAAATGTTGCTTCTGAGGCACACATTGCCGCAAGCCAAGATTCTACAAGCCTTGCAGCAAAATCGCCCGCCGCAAAACGTGCGCAGCAAAAGGCTGAACGCAAGCATTTATCAGCCCTTGCGGCAAACGCAAGCAATCATGCGGCGTATCAAGCACGTTCTCTGGCGCATTCTTCAGCATACTCTTCAGCACATTCTTTAGCGCATTCTTCAGCAAAATCGCCCACAGCCAGCACCAGCACTCGCAGTTCGATTGAAAAAGATACGATTGAAAAAATTATTGACCGCGTTGATTTAGTCGAAAACATCATGGAAAATATGCTCTCGGGCAAGCGCACAATGAGCGAGCGCGTGTCGCTGAACGACGTTGATTCCTTACTGCGCAATGAATTACACAGCACCAATATCACCGAAAATTTTGAGTACGGCATAGTGCGCGGCGGAATGCTGCTCGGAAGCAATCGCGGCAACAATGCGCAGAATACGAGAGATTACACCGTTCAACCCGCTTCGTATCAAGGTTCTCTGCGGGATTCCGTGATGGTTGTGCAGTCATTCAAGCGCAAGACCGACGACGCTGCCGAGTACGCGCAAGCGCAGACCGTGAAAACAGTTCATATTTCTCAAACACCGCTTCTTTCCTCGAAATACCGTGCGCGACTTTTTCCAAACGACCTTTTCAATACCGATGAATACTACCTTGTTGTACGTTTTCCTGAGTACGCGCCCGGTTTGTCGCTGGCGGGAATTGGCGCGGAAGTGAGTCTTTCTGCGGTGTTCCTGCTGATGATTATTGGCTGCTTTGGCTTTACCTTTGTGGCATTGCAAAAGCAAAAGAAGCTCTCCGACATGAAGACCGATTTTATCAACAACATGACGCACGAACTCAAAACGCCGATTGCGACAATTTCCATTGCGAGCGAGGCATTGAAAGACGACCACGTGCGCAGCGAAGCCGTTCGCGTGGAGCGTTTTGTGCATATTATTCACGACGAAAATAAACGCTTGGCTGGACACGTCGAAAAAGTGCTACAAGCCGCGCAAATGGACAGAGGCGAGCTAAAGCTGAACCTCCAAAACACGGATGTACACACGCTTTTGGAAACGGCAGCAGAATCGCTTTCCTTGCAACTTGAGCAAAAACAGGGTTCGGTGGAATTACACTTGGAAGCCACGCAGCCCAGTATCTACGCCGATGAAGCGCATTTGATGAATATGATTTTTAATCTCTTGGATAATGCCAATAAATACACGCCCGAGAAGCCGCATCTTGTTGTGCGCACCCGCAACACCGCACAGGGACTTGCGTTCACGATTCAAGATAACGGTATCGGTATGACGCGCGAGGCACAAAAGCATATTTTTGAGAAGTTTTATCGTGTTCCAACGGGCAATCGCCACGATGTGAAAGGGTTTGGCTTGGGCTTGAACTATGTGCAAACTATCGTCGAGGCGCATGGTGGCTCAATTTCCGTGAAAAGCGAGCTTGGCAAAGGCAGCACGTTTGAGGTAATATTGCCCTTGCAGACTGCATCGCGTCAGGTGTTATCGTAATTTTTTTGTACATAATTTTTTCTGAAAAGCTCATGGAACAGCATCAAATCTTGCTTGTCGAAGACGATACAAACTTAGGTGGTGTTTTGCAGGAATATATGTCCTTGAAGGGCTACGCTGTCGAGCTGTGCCGCGACGGCGAAGCGGGCTGGACGAGCTTTCAAAAAGGCAATTTTGATTTGTGCATTGTGGATGTGATGATGCCGAAGCAGGACGGATTCTCGCTTGCGCGGTCTATTCGTGCAGTGAATGAAGCGGTGCCGATTGTCTTTGTAACGGCAAAATCTATGCAAGCAGATAAGCTCGAAGGCTTCGGTATTGGCGCGGATGATTACATTACCAAACCCTTTAGCATTGAAGAACTGATGCTGCGTGTGCAAGCAATCCTGCGGCGTTCCAAGCACACCCCACAAACACAGCGTTTTCCTGACGAGTTCAAGCTCGGCGAATATGTTTTTCACTACAATAACCAGATTTTACGCCATCCCGAAACAACAATGCAGCTCACAAGCAAAGAAGCGGATTTGCTGAAAATGCTGTGCGTCCATGCAAACCAAGTAATGAAGCGCGAAGTAGCGCTCAAAGCCATCTGGGGCGATGATTCCTACTTCAACGGACGCAGTATGGATGTGTTTATCACCAAGCTCCGTAAGTATTTAAAGCTCGACCCTAGCGTGGAGATAGTCAATGTGCATGGTTCGGGCTACAAACTCGTCATGCGCTAAGAAAATATCCAGAAAAAAGCTACGATGACACTTTTTTGGGGAAGTTCTTTACAGAAATGTTTGCAAAAAAGAAATGTGTTGCAACGCACAAATTTTTCGTGTAATTTTGTGCTATGAAATCACTCACGAACATAGCAATGAAATCAAGCGCGAACAATGAGCGCATTGGCACAGAAACAGCATTGCCGCTTGCTACGAGCCGCCAAGAGCTTCGCCATGCAGCAGGAGATACGACGCATTTGGTGGAAGCCGCCTTCAATCTTTTCGTTGCGGCAGATTACGTGCGCGGGAAGTTTGATTCGGTCTGCACCGAGCATGGAATCTCGCATACACAATACAATGTGCTGCGTATTTTGCAACGCGCCTACCCCGAAGGGCATTCTCGCTGCGAGATTATTGAGCGTCTTGTCGAGCGTGCGCCCGATACCACGCGCCTGATTGACCGCTTAGAGCAGCAGGGCTATGTAGAGCGTATTCGCTCGCTCGAAGACCGTCGTTTGTCCATTGCGCGGATTACGCATAAAGGCTTGAATATCTTAGATGAAATTACGCCATGCTTTGAATCGGTCTGGCAAGAACTTCTCTGCAAAATTTCACGCGCTGAAAGCCTGATGCTGGCGGAAATATGCGAGAAAATCTATGCTGGTGGCTCTTGCAAAGAGATACGCATTGAAATGTAGCACCGAAAAAAGACAAAGAAAAGCAACGAAAAAACAGTGTTGCAACAAATTGTTATATTGCACGTCGAATCAGAAACAACGCAGACAATATTCAGCAGACAATATTCATTTTAACTTTTCATTTTGATAAGGACTCCACAATGAAATCCTACATGGTAACAATCGAACTCGGCGAATTTACCGAAGAGTTTATGTCGCTCATACCCCTGCAACGTCAGCAAATTGGCATCTTGATGCAGAGCGGTCGCCTTACAACCTACGCCGTTTCTATGGATCGCGGCACACTCTGGATAACGATGAACGCGGAAAATGAACAAGAAATTGAAAGCCTCATCACGGCGATGCCCTTGCACAAATACTTGCATATTTCTAGCATTCAAGACCTCATGTTCCACGAGCGAGCAGTCCCGCAATCGCGTGTGAACTTCCCAGCATTTTCATTGAATTAAATTCATTTTTTCACATTTTTATTGCCCCAAAGGCGCATCAACACGAGCATTATGGCAACAAAAGTCATCATCAAAAATAATGGACCAATTCGCCTCGAAGGCGAGTTTGAACTGTTCGACGAAAACGGCAACCAATTCAATACCGAAGGCAAAACCGCGATTTCGCTCTGCCGGTGCGGGCAAAGCAGCAAAAGCCCTTTCTGCGACGGAACGCATAAAAGCTGTGGTTTTAGTTCTACCGTAGAAGCCGCATAAATACTTGCATCTGAGTGTAATTTGTTCATACCAACGCCGCTTGTTTCTGAAAAGAGATAGGCGGCGTTGCTGTTCTCGGTCTAAACTCCATTTCTCTTTTATGACTTTTAGTCATCCCATTTTGTTACTTTCCTGCACTATTTTCCCCTGCCCACCTTTCGTAAGTTGCAGCAGTTCTCCTCATGCTATCTTCTTTTTCTCCTTCTTCGTGAACTGCACATCTCGCACTAACAATGTAGCGTGAAACCTGCATTATTACTGTGTTTGTTCGCTGTATGTTGTTTTGAAAACTCCCTGTTTCTTTCATTTATCAAGGTTGTTGGTATGAAACTTTCTATCGTGATACCTGTCTATAACGAGGAACGCTATATCCATGCGGTTCTTGAGCGTGTTCTCGCAAGCGATGTGGCTCATTTGGGCTTGTCGCGGGAAATAATTGTGGTCAATGATTGCTCGAAAGACGGCACGGCACGAGCATTGGAGCGGTATACAGAGCATGATGTTGTTCGTGTTTTTCACCACGACGTTAATCAAGGAAAAGGAGCCGCCCTTAGAACGGGATTTGGCAAGGTTTCTGGCGATATTGTGCTGATTCAAGATGCCGATTTCGAGTACGACCCCGCCGATTATCCACTTCTCCTGAAGCCCCTTCTTTCTGGCAAGGCAGATGTCGTCTTTGGTTCACGCTTTGCTGGCGGAGAGCCGCATCGCGTCTTGTATTTCTGGCATTCGGTGGGCAATAAAGTTCTCACGATGCTTTCCAATATGTTCACCGACATCAATTTGACCGATATGGAAACCTGCTACAAAGTCTTCCGCAGCGAGATTTTGCGCCATATTGAGATTAAAGAATCGCGTTTCGGATTTGAACCGGAAATCACAGCAAAAGTCGCAAAGCTCTCGAAATATGGCGTGTGCAGGATGTACGAGGTGGGAATTTCCTACAACGGGCGCACTTACGCCGAAGGCAAAAAAATCACCTGGAAAGACGGCTTTTCCGCGCTCAAATGTATTGTGAAATATAATCTCTTCGATAAAAACTATGACCAAGTCCTCGCATCCCGCTTCAAAACATACACTCCAGACTATCGTTCACACTATTTTGCACCTCACGGAACGAGTATTGGTGCGCTCTCCGAAGAGGATATTCCTTCTCAGCATTCTGGTGCTGGCATTTCTGATACGGGGCGCAATCGTGCTGCGCTTTGGCACACCTGAAAAGCCAGAAATGTATGAAATGGGCGTTATCGCCTCGAATATGCTGCACGGACACGGCTACGCAATGCACTGGCTCACCTACATTCCACTGGAGGCAGAACGCCGCGCCCTTGTGGAATCGCACACGCCGCCGCCCTACGAAACCGCATGGCAGCCGCCCTTGCAAACGTATATCGTCTATTGGGCGTTTTTGCTGTGGGGAGAAACGCCAAAAGCCGCATCACTGCTGATGTGGTTGAATGTGCTGTGGAGCGCGGTGTTTCCGCTTGTTGCCTACAAAGTGGCTTTATTACTTGCGGAAGAATTTCCAGAGAGCGCATTATCACACAACGCAAAAGAAGCTGCAGCCCGTATCAGTGCTATTGTTTCAACGTTTTTTTTGCCGCTTGCCTATGGCGTGATAACGTATTCTGGTTCTAGTTTTTATCAACTTGGCATTGTGCTATTTTTTTGGATGATACTGTTGGCAGTACGCCGCCGCAATGCCGCATATTTCCTTGCTGCGGGCGTTTGTTCGGCTGTGCAGATGCTCTTGCGTAGTGAGTTTCTTGTTTTTGGGACGTTACTTTTGCTTGGAGCGGGCATCATTACTGCGGTGCAGACTTGTCAAGCGCGATTTGTTGGAATTTCCACGCTTGGTTGTGTGCTTGCGTTTCTCGTGATTTCGCCGTGGGTTGTGAGGAATTATCAGGTGTTTGGGAAATTTATCCCGACGGTGAGCCGCCCTTGGTTTGAGATTTGGCGCGGAAATAACCCATATGCAACAGGCACAGGCTGGAAACCAAGCGGGCGGGAAGCCTGTTCAATACTGGCAGACACGCTCTACGCGCCCATCACGCGCAAATTCGACGCGCTGCCTTTTGACCGCACCTTTGAGCTTCGGGCAAACGAGATTTTGAAAGCAGAAGCCATTGGGTACATGAGTGCGCATCCCGCAGAAACACTGGCGTTGGCAATAAAAAAAGTATTTTTCTTGTGGGTGCATGATTTCTACAACCCGCAAAGCCAAAATATCCTCTACGCTCTCAGCATGATAAGCGTGAGCATCTTGATTTGGTGCGGTGTGTGGAGTATTTTCGCTGCAAAAAATTTATTCGCGCCAAATGCCGCCGCCCTGCTCACTGCCGCATATTTGCTGATGTACACGGGTATTTTCGCGCTCACGTTTGTTTTGCCGCGCTATCGGATTTATGTTTTTGCAGGAATGTTGCCGCTTGTGGGACTTGGTGTAGTGCGGCTTTTGCTGTCGCATCAAGGATTGAAGCGGTTTTTGAAGTATTCGTAAAAAATATTGCACAATGCCAAATGCGTGAGACCATAGCCAAAATCTTCGATGGGAATGGTGCCAATACGAAAATCAAGCTGATACGCTGAAGCATAGATAAGAAGCGGTCTTGCGGTGAGATACATATTGAAAACAAGCGTAAAAAACAGCACGGATGCCAAAAACCAATACGTGCGGGTCTGCAAGAGCGTATCGGTGCGGAGTTGGCGGTCGAGAAAGGCAATCACACCGAAAGCAATCAGCACCAAACCTGTGTATTCCTTGCCTGTTTGAAAGACAAATACGCCCATCGGCAAAAGCGCGAACATGAATATTCGCACCCATTCCAGAGCGCGGTTGAAGGAATTTTTGACTATCAATCCCAGCACTTCTTTGACGAATAAGCAAGCATATGGCACGGTGATAAAAAAGAGGTATTCTTCTATCGGGAGCTTGAAAATACGCGCCTCCAACATATACGGCGGGTTAAAATACCAATGCCGATTAGTAACTGAAGAATCCCAAATTACATACACAATGAGCGAAAGAAAAATAGCTGGAAACGCGCTTCGCCAGTGCTGGCGGAAGCGGATTTGTTTCTCGAAGCTATATCCAAACGGTCCAGCAAAAACGAGGAGATTGAACAGCAGATATTCAAATTTCATGGTGATAGAATTGTAGTGAAAGAGAAACGCCTACAAGCGGCATATAATCAAGGCTTGAAGAAAACAACAACGGCGATTCCCGTGAACAGTACCACGAAGAACCGCCGTGTAGAAAATTGCAATTACAGTGCAGATACAGCCTACAAAGCGCGTGAAAACTGAATGTATTGAAAAGAGAGTAATAATATTTCATCCCTCAGCATTCAGATTTCATCCTTTCCCTTAGTTCGCGCTTACGGCTGCTTCAAGTTTCGAGGAAATGTGCGTTTTCGGAACTGCCCCGATGATTTGGTCCACCACTTTTCCGCCTTTGAAAATGAGCAAGGAAGGGATAGAGCGGATGCCGTATTGCATTGCCACGCGCTGATTGTTATCAACGTCGAGTTTGCCAATTTTCGCTTTGCCGTCGTAGTCGCGGGCAAGTTCTTCGATAAGTGGGGCAATCATGCGGCATGGACCGCACCAAGCAGCCCAGAAATCCACAAGAACGGGTTGGTCGGAATTTAATACTTCCTGTTGGAAGTTATCATCGGTAAAATGAATCGGCTCTGCCATAGAGCGCGTCTCCAGTAAATTGTGAACAATTAGTAAAGTGGTTCAGCAAAATTGCGAAAATTTTTTCATCTGCAAAATTGCTTTCTTCACGTAAATACGATTTTCCAAGTCGGATATTGCAAGAAAAAGGATGAAGTCTGAGGGCTGAAGAAGGAAGCACAATAAATACAAAGGTTTAGCGAGCAGTTGGACTTCATATTTCAGCCCTCAGCATTCATCCCTTCTCTTCAAGTTCAATGTGGAAATCTTCCATAACGGGATTGGCGATGAGTTTTTTACACGCATCTTCCACGCTGGCAAACGCCGCGTCTTTGCTGGCTGCTTCGACGGTGAGTTCGACGTATTTGCCAATCTGGACGTGGGAAATATCCTGAAAATTCAAGGAATGGAGCGCGTTCTCGACGGTTTTTCCTTGAACATCTAAAATTTGCTTGCGAAGCTGAATGCGAATAGCGGCGCGGTATTGAGCCATAATGTGGGGAGTAAAATGCGGAGAAGAAATTGAGTGCTGTGTTGTTGTTGAAGCCTCAAATTTACTCAAAATTGCGATGCTGCCATGAAAAAATTATTGCTTGTGCGCCGCATACAGCGTCAGAACGTACTCGGCGTGTGCATGAGCCGCTTCTGCGCGTAGTTCTGACGAGGTTTTTTGTGAAATATGTGCTTGCGTAGGAGAGGAATGCGGACGCAATTCCGCCAGATATTCCAATAAGCCTTGTTGCACAAAGGCGTACTCTTGGTCAATACTGGGAAAACGACGCTGCAATGCGGCATAGCGGCTATGCGAACGCAGAGCGAAAAATTCTTCCCAGAGCGTTTCTGCGCAATAGTTTGGCACGGAATATTTACCCGAATATTTACCCGAATGTTTCTCCAAATGCTGTTCCGAATGCTTCTCCGAATGCCACGCAAGCGCGATTCCAAGCGGCAAGAGGATATTGAGAAAAAATTCTTGACGCAAGGCTTTTCCGTGTGCGGGAGCGTTCACATTGAGAGTGTTTTTGTTCACGATTGTTTGTGCGCAATCTCGTGTTGTACCATTCAAACCCTCTTCAATACTTGCGAAGAAGCGTTTTAGGTTGTTATCTTCTTCTGTATTTTTCGCAAACACTTCGGCAATGTCAGTGCGCAAAGCGAGCATTTGTGCGACTCCACGCGGGCGGCGTTGTTTGTGTTGATTGCGCTGCAAAAATTCATCTATCAAACAAAGCAAGGTTTCGTGCGGTTTGTAGGGATTGAGAACACTTTCTGCATAATGCGCTTTGCGGAGAATACGCCGCGTTGCCCAATCGCGCAGTGTTGCGTTGGTTTCTGGATGTGCTGTCTTTGATATTTCCGTGTGGCTCAACAAATGAATTTCCTTGAATGACTGTTCCCATGCGGCTTGCAGCTCTTCCTCGCTGACAACAAGCGTGTAGCGGGCGATGGACTCCGTATCCGCTTGGTTATTTGCTCGCAGGACGATGTGCAGGAGAAGCCCCGCAAAATCTGGGTTCTGGGCGTGGTTGTGTGTGTGCCAGTCGCGGAGCGAGCGGTGAAATTCGGCATTCCCAACGTGGACGCGCCCTTCGGCAAAGACCGCCACATCCAAGAAATCGGGTCCAGAGGCGTGATTCCATTCGCCAATGGAGAGAATCTGCATCGAAACACCGTTGGTGCTGTGCCAGACCCGCGCAGAATCAGCGCAGATGCCGCGCACGAGGCGTTGTAGCTCGTGTTCTGGCAAAGCAAGTATTTGTGAGACGTTGGAGTAATTATTACTGGTGGAAAGAGAGGTATTCATTGGCAACAACAAAAAACATCGTGGAGAGTTGGCTCATTTTCACAAAAAGTGAAAAATTTCACATAAAGTTTATCACAATATCGGTAATTTTACGCTCGTATTTTCACCATGTATAGCTATCTTCGTGATAAAGCACGAGATTATCGTACGAGAACGGTGTAGTCGCGCCATCGTCAATTCCCGCATCTGTACGCGTATTGCTTCGTACACTTTACGTTGTATATTGCATTTCACAAGTGTAGGACTTTCGCAGAATGTGCTTTTGAAGCTCACAGACAGGAATGTCTGTGCCACCAAAGCCAGTATCTATCAGTTTTGTAGTGGCACAGGCATTCTTGCCTGTGAGGTTTGCGAAACTCCGTACACCAAACTCATTGCATGAGCTTTCAGCATCATTGCATTCCAACAAAGGTAACAGCCCATGAAAGGTTTGAATTTTGCCACAAAATTCGCATTAGTTCTTTGCGCAACCTCGCTTTTGGCGGTGGGTGCCATTGGCTATTGGCTTTCGGTTATCAATCTCCAAACACTCGAACTTCTTTCGCAGAACCGCTATCAGGTGATTGCCCACGACGCAAGCGCACGTCTTTCCGAGAAAGTCCGTTCTATACGGGTGCTGCTTCAAGAGGCGAACGATATTTTTTCTAATCTGGAACTCAGCAATCAAGCCGCACAAACCCTTGTTGTATCTGCTTTGCAGAGGAATACCGAGATTGACGCTATTGGGCTGTACGACGTAGAAGGTGGGTTTGTGGATGCGATTGCCAAAGGCGAAAATATCTTACCCAAACGTCTGCCACAGCAGCTTGTTGATACGCTGAATATTACGACCAATGTCGTCATTATCGGGCGTGTGGGGCAGCACACCGAAGGGCAAGCTCCCATGATTCCGATTGCCATTCGTTTTGAGCGCGGCGATGGTTCGCGGGGGATTCTGGCGTGTGTGCTGAGTGGAAAAGACCTTTCTGCGTTTATTTCTCAAGCCTCCAAAGACGCATTCGGTCGCAAAGAACAAATGTACATCGTTGATGATTCCTTGCGCCTGATTGCTTTCCACGATATGCCAACCTTGATGAAACAAGAACGTTTTTTTGGAAAAGGTATTTTCAAAGAAGTAAAGAAACCTTCGCAAGTCGTGATTGGACGCGATGTAAGCGCGACGAAAGAATATACATCATCGGACGGGCGCGAAATGGTGGGAACATACATCACCTTGCCAGAAATTCGCGCTTTGATGGGCATTGAAGAGCCGCAAGCACTTGTCTATAGGTCGGTGAATGAGATGCGGCGCGGCGTTGTGGTGGGTTTGCTTGCTGTCGGCACTGCTGCGATTGTCATTAGCTTTGCCGTTGCCCGTCAGCTCAGTCGCCCGATTAACCAGCTCTTGGAAGGCTCGGAGCGTATCGCAACGCAAGATTTTACCTTTCGTTTAGACGAAAATCGTTCCGATGAATTTGGTATTTTGTTTCAAAGCAATAACCGCGTGGCGGGAGAATTAGCGCGGTATCAACAAATGAATTTGAACAAAATCGTCGGGACGCGAAACAAGCTAGAAAGCGTTGTGCGCCAAGCCAGCGACGGCTTTATCGTCATTGAGCCAAATCGCGCTATTTTCGTGATGAACGATGTGTTTGCGCATTGGTTTGGCGCAGATGCGACAACTGCAGAAGGGCGGTCTTTCCTTGATGTACTGAATCATTACGAGTTAAAGCAAACAATTATGCAAGCCTTTGTCGAGGAAGAAACCCATATTCCTGTGCAGTTTACGCTGGATTTGGTCGGCGAGGCAAGCGAAACCGTTGTCAAAGGGACGTTTGTACGGGTGATGAGCGAGCATCAGCTTACGGCGGTCATGGGTGTGCTGCGCGACGTTACCCGCGAAGTAGCTGTGGACCGCATGAAAACAGAGCTTGTTTCCATTGTGGCGCATGAACTCCGCTCGCCACTGAATACCATTCGCGGCTTCAGTGAACTTATCAAAAAAGGTCTGGATGCGGATGAAACCCAAGAATTTGCAGGAATTATTTCCTCCGAAGCAGACCGCTTGAATGGCGTTATCACGAAGTTTTTGGACATTAACCGCATTGAATCAGGGCGCACCGACCTTCGCAAAATTCCATTCCGTATGCACGAGCTTGTTATCAACGTGCTGAAAGTAAATATGCCGCTTGCAGAGGCGCGAGGAATGACGGTCGAAACAGAAATTCCGCTTTCCACCACGCCGATTGTGGGCGACCCCGACCTTATCGGACAAGTATTTTTGAATTTATTTAGCAATGCCGTCAAATACTCGGAAGCAAACAAAACCGTGCGTATTGAGGTGGTCGAAGGCTCGGACACGATGCGCGTAAACGTGTACGACCAAGGCTATGGCATTTCCGAATCCGCAAAGGAAAAACTCTTCACAAAATTCTTCCGTGCAGTGGACGATGAGCGTGTGCGCCAGCACGTCGGAACGGGCTTGGGGCTTGCGTTTATCAAAGAAATTGTCGAAAAACACGGCGGCGAAATGGGCGTGGAAAGCCAGCTCAATGTTGGTTCGATGTTCTATTTCTGGCTGCCGAAGTAAGGAAAAGGATGAAATCTGAGGGCTGAGGGATGAAGGGTTTGCACCTGTTCCAAGCCCCAAGTAATCCAAGTAACCAAGTAACGACACAACTAAACACCAACAAATGGCAAACCGCCTCGAACATCTCCTCGAATTTTACCGCGACGACCCGCACGATGCCTTCACGCAATACGGCATTGCGCTAGAGTATAACTCGCAGAAAAATTATCCCGCCGCGCTAGAGTGGTTCGAGCGTTTACGCGCTGCGCAGCCCGATTACGTGCCGACGTACTATATGCTCGCGGGCGTGTATCGCGCTGTGAATGAGCCACGCACGGCAGAAGAAATCTACCGCGCTGGACAAATTGCCGCAAAAAAAGCAGGCGACCACCACGCCTTTGCCGAATTGTCGGCAGCGTTGGAAGAATTGCTTGACGATGAAGACTGACGAGCTTTTCTCGCCAGAAAGATTGCCAGAGATACTGAAAAAGGTTTGTTGCTTCAGATGTAGTCCACCTTCAAGGTGGACTACATCTCAACTCCTTCACGTTTCGATATGCAGTTTTTACCTATTTTTTAGTAGAGATTGCCAGAGAGATTTTTTTGGATGAAAAAATTTTCATTTTCTCCTGTTTGAACACGACAAACCGCATAATTTTGTGCTATATTTGCTGTGCTGAAAATGGATGTGTGTTTGCGTGGATGCACTATGCTCTCTGCGTCTGTCTTTCTGGCGTTGATGCTTGTGAGCAAGCACTTCCTTACTCTTGTCATTCGTAATAATCTTGCCCCAAACCCCTTTATTTTTTCATGTTGTTTGTTCTAGGAGCAATTGTATGTTGGATAAAATCGACCTCGCAAAAGCAGCAAAAGTTGCTGAAAAGATGGATTTGAATGTCCTTATGGACTTCGTACTGAATATGGACCCGAAAATGATGGAAATGCTCATGTCGCAATTTGGCGGTGGCAAAGGAGCAAACGGTACAGCAAAAAAGAAAGAATTACCCGCACCAAATCTGGATTTCTATAATGTGTATGAGTTCCTCACGCCAGAGCAGCGAGCAATTCAAATGAAAGTGCGTAATTTCATGGAAACAGAAGTAAATCCGATTGCAAATGAATATTGGGCAAAAGATGAGTTTCCGCATCAAATCATTCCCAAAGTGGCAGAACTTGGTCTTATCGGACTGGCGTATCAAGGCTACGGCTGCTTAGGCGAAACAACGCTTTTAGAGGGCATCTGCGCAATGGAAATGGCGCGGATTGATTCTTCCTTCGCAACCTTCTTCGGCGTACATGGCGGCTTGGCAATGGGTTCGATTTACCATTGCGGCTCGGAAGAGCAAAAGCAAAAATGGCTTCCAGCAATGCGCAAAATGGAGAAAATCGGCTGTTTCGGCTTGACCGAACCCGAAGTAGGCTCTGGCACTGCGGGCGGAATGCACACCACCTGCCGCCGCGAAGGTGATACGTGGATTCTGAACGGCAAAAAGAAATGGATTGGAAATGGCACGTTTGCTGATGTTGCGGTGATTTGGGCACGAGAAGAATCTACCAATCAAGTAAAAGGTTTCTTGGTGGAAAAAGATACGCCCGGCTTCAGCTCAAAGAAAATCGAAGGCAAAATGGCATTGCGCATTGTGCAGAATGCTATTTTGAAACTTGAAAATGTAAAAGTTCACGAAGAAAATCGCTTGCAAGAGGCAAATTCGTTTGCTGACACCGCAAAAGTGCTTCGCATGACCCGCGCTGGTGTGGCATGGATGGCGGTTGGCTGCGCGTTGGGTGCATATGAAAACAGCTTGAAATACTCGCAAACACGTAAGCAATTCGGCAAGCACATCGGTAATTTCCAGCTTGTGCAAAACCTCCTTGTGCAGATGTACAGCAACGTCACCGCTTGCCAAACCTTGTGTACACGCCTCTCGCAAATGCAAGACGCTGGCATAATGAAAGACGAACACGCTTCTATGGCGAAAGCCTTCTGTACGCTGCGGATGCGCGAAACCGTTGGCTGGGCGCGTGAGCTTATGGGCGGAAATGGTATTTTGCTCGGACACAACGTCGGTCGCTTTGTTGCTGATGCCGAAGCAATTTACTCCTACGAAGGCACACGCGAAATGAACACCCTGATTGTCGGTCGCGCAATTACTGGCTTTAGCGCATTTGTCTAAATTTTCTTGATAATTTTCTTGATAATCTAAAGGCAAGGTCTGGTGTTGTTCAAGCATCAGACCTTGTGCGTTTTAAAGGGTGCAAAAGTCGTGTACTCAAAATAATTTCGCTGTTTCAACGCAACCTGCCGTTCAAAAGTACATATACACCCAAACCACACGCAATAAGCACGAGTGCAAACACCGTTCCAAGCAAGCAACTAAGCGGCACAGCCCAGCGTAATGCTCTTCGTTGCGAGTAGCCGCGACGCTCCAGCCTGGCAACAAGCCACAAGCCCGACATCAGAACGGGAACGCCATAAAGGAAAGACCCGATTGGGTCGAAATAGCATTGAAAAAATCCAAGCGAGCTATCGCCTTCGTTATCAATTATCCCCAGAATGCCGCACCAACACACGGCGGTAAATGCCAATACCGCCAACGTGGAGACACGAAAGCGGCGAACTAGATTCAAGGAGAGGTGCATAGATTTTGCGGAAAAGTGAAAAATAAACAGGGCGTTACTTCTCGCCATATTTCACGGGCGTTTCAATGCTCACATTCACGGTGCGGCAGTAAAAGCGTCCTTCGGGGAAATCGTTGGGGTACAACAGTTGGTCTTCGCCGAATCCTTGCGCAGCATTGATTGACGAACCCAGTAACCGTGCTAGTTCTGTGGCACGTTGCTTGGAAAGAGTACGATTGTAGGTGGCATCGCCTGTGCGGTCGGTGTAGCCTGCGATGGAGAGCTTGGAGCTAGGTTTGATGCGCTCTTTCATAAAATCAATAATATGCTGATTGCGCTCGCTAATTTCTGCGCGGTTGAATTGAAACAAAATCAAGCTAAATTGCTCAAACTCGCGGTCGTTCCTGTATTCGCGGCGTTTTTTGCGCAAGGTTAATTGTTCAACGGGAATTGTACCATAGCCAACGCCGCTATTGCCCGAAATATCGCTTGCTGTCAGGATAAATTGCAACGGTCCCGGAACACGCATGAGCGATTCATTTTCGCGCAAAATTTGCCAGTCAATCGTGCGCGGTAGCTCTTGCGGAGCTTTATTTTGTACGGCTTGCAGCGAATCTCCTGAGACTTCTACCGATGTTTCGCTGGAAAATCTGCGCACTTCTTCATCGTGATAATTGACAAGCAGCGTCCAATCCATGATAGGTTTATCGGTTTTTGCGCGAGGTTTGAAGCGGACAACAGGCGGATTTGCTGTGCGCACGGTGTCGGAGAGCATAACGGGGTCGAGAATTTCCCTGACGGTGGACGTTAGCTCTACGCGGCGATTTTCCTCAATTTTATCCTGCTCTGTTTTCGGCATGGATGGCTGCTCGGAGAGGTCTCGTGCTTTCATCACTAAACGATTTTCCGCAATTTTCCACGTGTCCAGAAAGTATCGGCGCACACTTGCGGCGCGTTGTTCGGAAAGTGCGGTATTGCCTGTTTCGCTGGTAATATCGGCGTTGCAGCCTGTGATAGTCAGCACTGCGTCGGGGTATTGCCTCATGCGCTTGCCGACGATATTCAGCACGTGGTAGTAAATATCCAGTGTGCCAGACTTGTAGAGTTTATCAATCTCAAACTTCTGAACGCCTTCGTCGCTCAAACGCTTGTAGCGTACGGGCAGCGCAAATGCTTGTTCCTCGAAGAAAACGTAGTTCAGAAGCGGCACGTAGCGTTGGGCAAGAAATTCCTCAAAACGCACCTGCACAATCGGCTTTTCCATGCCGTTGGATTCCACACCAACCGCCGTAACGCTCACATCCATGCGCGGCGGCGGTGGCACAAAAAGCGTATCGGTGCGGAGCATTCTATCACGGATGAGGCGTGTTTTCACGTTATTTTCAACTGTCATCAGCGTATCTCGCAGAAAACGAGTGATGCCAACCATAAACGGAATGCGAATGGGCGGCTTTTTGAACACTTCTATTGTATCAATCAAGCGCGATTCTTCCAAGCGTTGCGCGACTTCCTCATGCCGATAAAACAGCGATATGCCTGCTCGAAGCTGATGCAGATTCCATGCGCCGTTCACCGTTGGAGCAACTTGGTTCAGCCCCCACATTCCGAAAATTTCTGGTGCGAGAATGAGTTTATCTTGTCCTGCTGCGTCGAGTTGTATGCCGTCCAACGGAATATCGTAGCCCACACCCGCAGAAACCGAGAGTGTAAGCGGTTCGGCGGTCTCAAATGCGCCCGAATATGGCACGGTGCGGTTTGGAGATTGAATGCTGTTATCGCCGCCATCGTTGAAAGGATGGTTTTGGTCAATTTCGCGCAGCAGCATATAGCCGACGCGCCCGCCAGCATAGATTTTAAGCCCTGCGCCACCGTTCTGTGCGCCGAAGGGAGTCCACATCAAAAGCGGCTCTAGGGCAATCGAACTGAGGCGCGTGGAATAAATGCGCTCGGTAAAAGTTTGAACAAGTTCGCCTGTTCGTGGCGAGAGAACAAGCCCCCGTTCAAGAGGTTCTTGCACCCGAAAAATCCCGTTGTGTTGCGCAAACGACAACCGCGCTGCTGCACCAAAATACGGCGAAAAAGATGACTCAAACGCGAGTCCCAGCGCGGGCAAGAGCGATTGTGTGCCGCTAAACAATGGATTCGGGCGTGTCTGCGAAGTGTCGAGCGGGCTTTGGAGTGTACCGCCATTGAATGCAAGCCCCGTGCCGCGAAGCTCGGAAAATTGGGCGTTGTGGATGTTGTAATTTGCCGCACCAAACAGCCCTGCTTTGAGCGATGGCGAAAAGGTATTGCTCGTGGAAGAGACTTGAATGCTTGTCGTGGCGGTGCTTGCGGGAGATTCTATTTGCGGCGATTCTACGCGAAATGCTTCAATCGTTTGTGTAGAAGTTTGCGAAAAGAGTGTCTGCGCGGCGCACAGTATCGTTATTGCCACACAGTTCAGAAAAACACAAGGAAGGGAATGAAAAACACGCATGAAGAACGGAGATAAACAAGGAAATTGGTAATGACAGCAAGCATTGATGCAGCCGAGCTTTTGTCAGACAGCAAAACAAGAACAAAGGTTGTATGCGGTCTGGAGATTTTTTTGCACAATAGACTTTATTCCGAATAGACTTTTTTACGAAACAAGGCAGCATGCTGCCTTGCTCCAAAACCCTAAAAACCTTATTCGAGATAAACTCTAATGCTTTGTCAGGCACTAAAATAACAAAAAGCCTTGACTGAACACTACCGAAAGAACCGAAAGAACTTCCTGTATGAACAATCAAGGCTTTACCGTGATTCTGAGCCGACAAAATCACGTCAAAAAATTAGCGTGTCAAAGCGTGGCGGACGGACAAGAATCCCACGGTGCCGAAGCCCAAGAAAAACAGAACTTGGAAGGGAATAGCTGCAAGTTCAAGGCAGTATGCCGAAATGCACATACCAACAAAGAAATACGCCGCAAAGGCAAGTTCAATAAACGCGGTTGTGTCAATTTTTTTGGATTTGTATTTGTTCTGTTTCCAGTTGTCGCCTGTTTTTTCGACTTTGAATTTCGGTGTGCGAACAAATTCACTTTTTTTGTTGAAAATTGCTTCCATCACGGCACGGGTGTTATTGATGGACAAGCCCATGCTTCCTGCCATAAAGAGCGGGAAGCGGCGCAGACGTTTGCGCCAATCATCGTGGATTTCACGCTGTGCATATGCGCAGAAGGCAAACGAAACAACAGAAGCGAAGGTAAAGAAGAAGGTTAAATTGAAATACCATTCATATTCTGGCATCATATGCTTGATAAGCACAAGCGGCACATTCAAAAGCGCGGTGATGATGATGAACGGAAACACAATGTTCGCACCTAAGTGATAGCTTGATTGCATTTTTACAATAAGCGGCAAGTCTGATTTCCACACGGTTGGGAGGATTTTCTTTGCTACTTCAATCGTGCCTTTCGTCCAACGGAATTGCTGCGACTTGAGCGCGTTGATTTCCGCAGGAAGCTCTGCTGGCGAGGTAACATCCGCCAAGTAGATAAACTGCCAGCCGCGCAACTGCGCACGGTAGCTCAGGTCGGTGTCTTCGGTGATGGTATCGTAGTGCCAGTTGCCCGCATCGAAAATCGTTTCTTTGCGCCAAACGCCTGCCGTACCGTTGAAGTTGATGAAAAAGCCCGCTTTGTTGCGTACTTGCTGTTCAATCGCAAAATGACCGTCGAGCGCGAGAGCTTGTGCGCGGGTGAGGTAGGAATAATCTTCGTTCAAGTGTTCCCAGCGTGTTTGTACCATGCCAATTTTTTCACCACCGAAGAAATGCGGGATGGTTGCTTGCAAAAACTCTGGTTTCGGCACGAAGTCAGCATCGAAAATAGCAACATATTCACCTTTTGCAATCGCCAAGCCTTCTTTGAGTGCGCCCGCTTTGTAGCCAGCGCGGTTTGTGCGGTGGATGTGCTTAATATCAAAGCCCTGCGCGGTATAGCGAGCAACAATCTGGCGAGCTACTTCGACGGTTTCATCGGTCGAATCATCCAAAACCTGAATTTCCATGCGGTCTTTGGGGTATTCCATTGCGCAGACCGATTCGATGAGACGCTCAATCACATACACTTCGTTGAAAAGCGGCAGCTGCACGGTTACCATCGGCACATCGTCAGGCATTGCGGGCGTGGGGCGTTGGATATGCGCGGTTTTGTGGTAATAGTAAATCATTACCAAACCTTGAATGCCGAAAAGGAACAGAATGCACAGCGAGAAAAAATACAGCGCCAAAAGCGCGTCGTGCATGGGAAGAAGGCGAATCAGTGTTTCCATAAAGGAGGTATCGGTTGAAACGATGAAAAATTTGTAATTGACGAAAGAAGGGAGGTTGTGTTAAATTTTGATAGTGGCACAGACATTCTTGTCTGTGAGTATTGGTGAGGGTTTCAGGCGACAAACACAGACAAGAATGTCTGTGCCACTGCTTGATAGTTCCCGATTATTTTTCTTACCACCCTGAAACCACACCTAAAACAATATCATTCGCAACTTGCTGAAAAGCGCGTTGTAGTGCGGTGTTTCGGGCTTGCACACCACCACTGACCTCGTAGGTGATGGTTGCGGAAAAGCTCTTTTGAATGAAGTTTTTTAGTTTTACGCGGTCTTCGCAGACGACGTTTACCGTTACGACGACTTTTTTATCGCGCTCAAGTTCGCCCGCCTGCACGTTTGCTGTTTCCTCGCCAATATTTGCGATGGTTGCAAGCAAGACCGCATCGGCTTGGTCTTCGACGAGTTTGAAAGCGTTTTCGCGGCGAAAATTTTGAATGAGCTGCTGCGTGAGTAGGTCGCGGAATTGCCCCTGCGTGATAGGGCTGTTGTCCTCTACAAGCGGAATCTGCAAGGTCTTTAAGTGTGCTGGCACGGAGCTTCCCGTGAAAGAATAGCAACCATGCGCCACCAAGAGCAATGCAATCAAAACAATGAAACAAGATATTCTCAAGAAACTTCGTTGGTGATAGATGAAAAAGAGCGGGGAAGGTGCTAAAACCGTAGAAGCGTGTATTTGTGAGGTGTTTGGCGATTCATTCTGCTCGCTTGCATTTACTGAATTTGTGTAAGTACGCACACAACGCTTATTTGCTAGGCTTCATCACAAAGCTACGAGAACAATGATGACTTTCCAATTACGAGAAAATGATAAAAAGTTCATTTTTCTCGCTGGCAAAGGCGCGTAAAATCTCGTTTTTATGTAAAGTAAGGTTTCTGATTTGAGAGAGAGAGAGAGAGAGAGAGAGAGAGAGAGAGAGAGAGAGAGATACTAAAAGCGGGTAAAAATTGCATATCGAAAAGTGAAGAAGTTGAGATGTAGTCCACCTTTGAGGTGGACTACATCTGAAGCAATAAACCTTTTTTAGTAGGACTTTCGCAAACCTCACAGGCAAGAATGCCTGTGCCACGACAAAACTGATAGATACTGGCTTTGGTGGCACAGACATTCCTGTCTGTGAGCTTCA
>RDXM01000059.1 GCA_004292595.1 Candidatus Kapaibacterium sp.
TCTGCGGCAAGCTTGGGCGTTGGCCTGATCCTCATACGTTTCGCCTCCAATACAGAGTACGCTTACTATGTCTTGGCCATCAATCTCATGGCGCTTATGGCCAGCCTTCAAGGTTCGTTCATTGGACCGACTGTGGGCGTCCGGCTGATCCATGATGACTTGTCTGACCGTATGGACATGGTCGGCGGTTTGTATCGTGATCAGAAATGGGTGACGCGAGTACTCGCATTAATCGCGGGAGGACTGGCTGCTGCACTTTGGCTAGTCAATCTGATCAGTACACACAACGCGGTGGTGATCGCGGGAGTGGCGGTGCTCCTACTAGCGACTCTGCATCGCGAATTTTTTCGCATGATTTTGCTTTGTCATCACCGCACGACGGACGTGTTGAAAGCCGATCTGGTTTACGTCGGCGTCCTCTTGGCGGTCATTGTGACTTCCGTGTTTACGTCATACATCGCGGTAGCCACTGCCGTGGGACTGATCTTGGCCGCCGCTTTGGGTGGTTGGCGCATGCGCCAGGCACTTAACCAATTCGAGCCTTGGAACAAGACCGGCATGCCCGGCATCTTGAGGCAAATTGCTCCGCTGAACTTTTGGGTGGCCGTTGGTTCGGTGATCCACTGGTCATTCAGCCAAGGTTATAGCTATGTAGTCGCGGGAACGTTGGGTTTGCAAGCAGTGGCGGCTATTGCTGCAACCCGAATGCTGATGATGCCAATCAATTTGCTATCGACTGGATTGGGTTCCATGATGCTGCCGGTGTCTTCGCGGTGGCTCAAGGACCACGGCCCAAGCCATGTATTCAACCGCTTGGCCCAAATCTCTTTTGCATTGGCCTCGCTGTCACTGATTTACTCTGTGCTGATTTGGGTCTTAAGGCATTGGATTATGGACAGCGTGCTCAATAAGCATTTTGAAGGCTCAGATTCGTTGATCATCTACTGGTCGATCGCCTTCACATTGGTGGTGTTACGCGACCAGATGATTCATCTCCCCATGAGCCGAGGCAAATTCAAAGCTATGACTGCAATGACCGCCGTAAGTGCCTCCGTTGCAATTGCCGGAAGCTACTTCGCCATGCAGCATCTGGGTGCCCCGGGTGCAGTCATCGGAATCATCTGCGGAGAAGTCATTCAAGTGCTGGGGATCTACGCCATAGCCTATCGCGAAACTCGGCAGGCCTAAAGGAACTCGAGGCAGCCCGAGATCAGCCAGCGACTTGTGCTTCTCGCTTAACTTCTGCGCTAGAGCAGGGTGCTTCGGGCTTGGCTTTACGACGATCCAGTGCACGCTTGAGCGTCAAGCCGCCCAAAACCAGCCGGCCCCGAAGCGTGTTGTTGGGAACGTAGATGGACCACGCGCCAAACGTACGGGGATGGAAACGCTGAGCCCAAGGCGGATTGTTGACTAATGAAACGCGATCCAAACTGGCATCGGTGCAGGCCTCCTCCAAGACGCGGAACAGCAAAGTGTTGCCCGGTGCGAACTTCGCTTTGGACTCGTCGTACCCTACCTTCAGGATATGCAATGTGCGACCCAACTTCAGTGCAAACTGAGCTGCGACTGGCTCGTCATTGAACCAAACGGTGTTGATAACGCACCGCTCTGTCTTACCGAATCGCGTCATCAAGTCCTGAAAGAAACCTTTGATTGAGGGTTGACACACAATGGCCGTATTGAGTCCCGTTTGCCCCTTCCAGCCCGATGCCTCGACCTTAAGAAAGGCTTCGAAAGCGGGGACCAACTCCTCCATGGAGTGCGCGGATTCGTACCGTACCGTGAAGCATTCGTCAGCGCGACGAATCTGTCTGACGAGGTTCCGTCGCATTTCCTTCGGGATGTCGCAAAGCGACTTTTCACTCACGACGGTCACATCAAAGTAGGCGCTCTCATCATGTCGTAGAGCCGTGCTGCCAGCTGGAAGTTGGTCCACTGAATTTAGGCGGACCAGACTGTGTTCAGGGATTTTCCTGAGACGAAAACCATCCCATGAAAGCCCCGAATCACTGGCCAGCCACGCAATCAACTGCCCGATAAATTTCGAAGTTCCAATACGAGGTTCGATCAGGAAGTCAGCCGATTGCAGTTGGTCATGCTCCATCGTCCCAAGCAAGCGAGGGCGGAAGCCCCCAATTTTGTAGTCCTGGAACTGCAAGGGCAACACCGCAACCAGCTTGCCATCCAAATGCGCAGTGACCAGCCATACCGTGTCGGGATCAATAGTTCTCGAATAAAGTGCGGCCAAGTACCAATCTGGCAGGTGATGAAAGACGCAGCTATCACCGAAGCTACTCGCCAGTACTTCCCACTCGTCCTTGAACTTTTCAAAGCCTTGGATACCTGGTGTCGCCTGAAAGTAAACTTGATCCAATTTTTTTGCCTTCCCTTTGTACGAAGATAATCGCCTCGTACGCTCATCCATCCTACCGTTCAGATCCAGCCGCTGATGATGTCTTTCTCTGCAGATGACATCAACGCCAAGAAAGACATTGCTGCATCAAAAAACGGCATATTTCAAAAGGTGGAGCGGCTTTGAGAGCCTCCGTGTGCAATTCTATGTCCTCCCTTCTTGCATGGTCAAACAATGATGGAGTCTCAACGAATTCTGATCATTTCTCAATTTGGCAAGGGCACTAATTTGACATGACGGGCAATACATGATGCCATTGCAAATTCACAGGCCCTCGACCCCGCACACAGGGTGGTCAGCACAAACTGGCGTCTCCAAGTAGAGCCCCAAAGCAGTGCAACTCAATGCAACTTGAAATCAAGATCGAGCATGCAATTGACCCATATAAATCGCCCTCTTGATTAGGCATTCAACTTCACACGTTCGATGATCGTTCGGCTTTAGTCGACTTCCGACTTTCGAAGACATCAGCCACACAGGTCACGTAGAATTGTGCCGGCGAGTGCTTGATTAGTTGCTCTCTCATCTTTTCTCAAGTCGACTCACTTATGCCGCTGCCCCATCCTTCCCCGTCGCTAGTGTTGCCTTCATTGCTGCAAATAGGTCTCGGAAGTTGTCCAAATTAACTGCGTTTCCGTCGAACACCCTGCTAAATCAATGACTAGAAAGAAGTTGCTGTTTGCATCTGAGGTGTTCCCATATCCCTTGGACAGAGGAGATAGAGTCCGGATTTCCCATATTCTCGAAGCTTGTGCTCGAGATTACGACGTGACTTTTATCGGGCCGCATCCACTAGATAGCTTGGTCCCCGAAATCCCACGCACGATCCGTCAGGTCATCCTGTTTGATCAAAACGAAGCGATTGGATTCAAGCCTCGCTTGTGGCTTGCTGCAATGCGAACCCGCATTGGATTACCTCTGAGTCGTAATCTGTTTCGCCGATGTCGGTTTTTGAATGCTTTGCAGAAACTTAATTTCTCGGACTTTGATGTCATTTGGGCCGAGCGTCCTGACGTGGGAGTTTTTTTCTCCGATGTCCGAGAGCGAACCGTGGTCGACTATGACGATATTTCGCATCGCAAGCTCTCCCGGTTACGTGACATCCAAACCCATTTTCTGCGTCGCTTGTACATCCAGTACCAGGTCATGGTCTACCGAGCCGCTGAACTGCACCGCTTTCGCGGCTACAAAGGTATTATTGTTTGCTCAGAAGATGACCGCAGCTATCTGGCAGAGCGTGGCGTCTCGCCAGTTTCCGTAGTTCGCAACGGTGTGCTCGCGCCAGCACACCCCGCTACGACAAGGAGTCGCGCCAATGGGCAAGCATTGAAGGCGGTCTTCCTTGGCAATATGTCCCATGCACCGAACGTCGACGCTGTTCATTTCTGCGTAGAAGAAATACTCCCGCTAGCCGGGGGGGTGATTGAAAGTTTTGATGTCATAGGTGCCAATGCTCCACCCGAATTGGAGAGCAAATTTGGCGATCAGGTCAGGTTCCGCGGATTTGTCAACGATATCGCCGTTGCACTTCAGAAATACGATGTGATGTTGGTTCCCCTGCGCTTTGGCAGTGGAACCAAGCTGAAGCTTCTCGAAGCGATGGCGGCCAATCTTCCGGTGATAACGACAGATGTCGGCGCTGAGGGACTGATGTTGGAAACTGGCGTATCAGCATATATCGCCAACACACCCAAAGAGATTGTCTCTGCACTCAAACTGCTGTCGCTTGACCGCAAAGCGGCAGGACAGATCGCGGCATCTGCCCGCCGCTTAGTTGATCAACACTTTACCTGGTCATCAGTTGAAGACGGTATTTGCGAAATTTTGAACGCCAAGAGGTAATCCGGGTCTGGCGCCTACAACGTTCTAGCCCTGAGCTCATCAGAACGGAGAGCCGAAAGCATTCGGCCACCGCCCCGGAACCCCGTCAACTTGCACTTACCGTGTCAACTTGCTTTGGCGGTGCGCTACCATTTCGCCCACCGTTCAATAGCGCAAACACGGCAGGGAGAAACCGCTCCAGCAGTTTTGCCAGAATCACGCACAGGGTGGCGGTCAACAAAGGCACGGCCAACCACATCGCGAAAAAACCTGTAGATGAGTTGTGCCCAGGAACCCGGACCGCAACCGCTCCCACAATCATGATGAGTGGGTAATGGGCAGCAAAGATGAAGAATGAATACCCGCTGTACTTGAGAAAGAATTTCTTAATGCTTCCGTCCTGCTTCGCAAGCATCAACAACACAAATGAGAACGATACGATTCCCAAAAGGCGCAGCAAGGAAAGATAGAAGTCGCCACGAATAAACTCCGACACCTCCACGAATTTGAAAGAGAAAAGTCGCAAAACCAAGGCGAGAACAAACACCGGCACGGCATAGCCGCCCCAATGGGCCACCTTCTCCAAAGCATTTTGCAAACCACCTACTTGCGGAAAGGCCAAGCCAGCGCCTACGGCAAAGAAGAACAAGACATTCATGCTGAAAAAAAGCGGCGGCACATAGCCAGTCAGCCACACGGCGAACATCACCGGTAACGCCCAAAGTTTGGTAGTCCGCAGCAAATGATAGACAACGGGCGACAGCAGCAAAGTCAAAATCAGATCGTGAACAAACCAGAACTGTAGAGCGAACGGGTTCTGGTCATAACCCACAATTCCATTGAGCAGTGTCAGGCCGGTGAATTTGTCAAAGTCATAGTTCATCCAGCGGAACGGTCCGTACTTTTGCCCCACCTTAAACAGGGCGAACCCCACTAGAAGCCAGATGGCGGCCCATATCCAAGCCGGCAGTGCCACTGTGAAAAACCGAGCCTTCAAGAGCTGAGGAAAGTCCAAATCACGTCGGCGAAAAAACAAGTAACCAGAGATCACACTCAACGCCGGGACCGCGGCCATGAACGCCATGTGGAAAAATCCGTTGAACAAGTCCGGAACAAAAAATGAGTAGGTCTGAATAGGATCCCGCGGGTAGTACTCAGAACTCGGGATCTGAAACATATGGTGAAAAGTCAGACCGATGATCATGAGAAAACGGGTCATCGAAATGAACTCGCTCTCCATTTTCGTAGGGCGCAAATCAAGACTGGCTTCTGTCATATTTCACTCGGAATCAGTAGGTTAATCTCGCTAAGCTGAACGTTGTAAGCAGACGGGAGATGATCAAGCAACTTTCGCCAGATCCAATGCGCTCAGGACAACCTTAGACGTCGCTACGATGAAGTCTCTCATAAATGGCGCCTGCGGTCTTGTCCGACTCTGCGACATTCTTTGAATTGACGCACCACATACCTCACGCTGAGTGCTTCCCTCAACTAACGTGACTTTATTCACGGTCTATCCTAGCGAGAGACCTTGCAAACTCAGCGCGCTGTAACGTCTATCAGTATATGCCTCAGCTTTGCCTCTAAACTGGCGGTTCCGCCTTCAGGAAGGAAGGGGGCTTTGTCAAACGTGCCGTTCTCCAAGCCCGACTTCCCTTAATGCATGGCAATCAGGGACCTTCATCGTTCGGCTTACAACCATGTCAATCTATATAGCCCGCATCGGAAAATCCAATTCGCTACACATCTCGCAACTTTCTGAAGATGTAGTGCTGGAGCTGGTATCAGGGCGACCTGCCCTAGACCAATTGACTTCTGGCTGGCGCAGCTTGCAGAATCACTTGGCCGCTCCGCCGATGTCCCGGATTGAGTGGACACTCGCCTACTTGGAGAGCTTTGCACAAGCCTCACCAGAGCGCGTTCTGCTAGTCACGATCAAAGTTCACGGCGAGATCAATGCGCTGATTCCGCTGGTCCAAAAGGGAGTGCCGGGTTTTCGCTTTCTCGAATTGCTAGGTGCCGAAATCTACGAGCCGACTGCGTTGCTGCACCGGAACCCCGAGCACTTGGTGCAACTCTTGGACGAAGTATTGACAGTGACCGGGCAGCCATTGGTTTTTGAGCGCTATCCTGATAACGTCGCCTCCCTGGAATTGATCACGTCCGGCCTAAAGAAGGCTTGGCGAGTCCGACGCCGCCCGCGTCCTGCATCACCCAGTGTTTCGATCGGAGACGATCCGGAGAAGGTTTTGAACTCGGGTCGTCGATCGGACCTGCGGCGCATGATGCGCCGCGCAGAAAAGCACGGAGTCGTCACGCACAGAATTCTGTCGCCCGATCCCGGCGAAGTACCCAGCTTGCTTGAAATGGTTATGCGAATCGAAGCCGCGGGCTGGAAGGGGGCGCGTCAAACTTCATTGCTGGACGAAGCCGTTCCTCGCAAATTCTTTGAGCGGTTTGCGACTTTGGCTGCCGAGGCTGGGACTTTACGCATTGCTTTCTTAGATATCGACGGCGAATCTGTTGCGACACAGTTGGCCGTCGAAACCGGTGGCTCGCTTTGGCTGTTCAAAATTGGCTACAACGAAGCTTATAGCGACTGCTCGCCCGGAAATCTGCTCATGATGGAAGTGATTCGATATGCCAGCCAGCGAAAGTTGAAAACCTGCGAATTTTTAGGTCGCGCTGAGGCATGGACGCGAATGTGGACTAACTCGGAATACGGCACGGAATGCATCACCCTATTTCCGAGTCGGTCAAGCTACTATGCCCAAATGCTGGCTAGGGCCGCACAAAAGCTTGCGAGTAAGTTCTCGCACAAGTCTTACGACAAATCCAAGTGATGTCTCACTGAACGGTAAATAACGCAGGAGGATTTATGAGTCACTCTTTCCGTGTTCTTCTCGTGATATCGATGGCATTTGTACACGGCGGATGCAGTGGTGGCGACGGACCGAAGTCGAGCATGGAAGCCTTTAGCTTGGCCATTTCCTTGGTTGGCGCAGGGCGCGTCACCAGCACCACAGCAGGATTGGAAGGGTGCGCAACAGGGGCAGCCTCATGCGAGGCAACATTCAAACGAGGAACGGACATCACGTTGTCAGCTCTTGCCACCGACGGCAGCACATTTTCACACTGGAGTGGTGCATGTTCGGGAACATCGGCCGTTTGCACCGTCAAAATGAGCGAGGTACAAAGTGTTTCTGCGAACTTCCTGTCCATACCAAATTGCACGTCTGATGGCGCCACTAATTTGGCGACAACCATCACCGATGCTGCGGGAGTTATGACGACGAATATCTCTCCCAACCGCAAGTGCCCTAAAGCATTGTGGGGGCAAGTCACCGGTATCTGCTACGGGGACTATGCTGTGCAAGTCAACGCCTACGGCACGCCGCCGCCAAACACCCACTTCTCCATGTGGTCGCAGAGTGCCAGTTGCTGGGGCGTCAAAGTCAGTGAACCAGCGAACCCGAAATTTGTCTACTGGAACGCGCCTATCGTCACACGCGGATTCTCGTTTGGCTACACCGCACCATTGGCAACCTCCGGCGGCCTCTCTGTCGCCAACCTCGCAACACAACACGCCAAAGCAGTGCAGCCTTGCCCAGACAAAGGCACTGCCTCCAGCGTGTGTGTCAAATGGTCTATGGAGGTTCCCGGCGTCATCCCGCAATCCACAGTGAACACGGCCAAGGTGACGTACTCCAACTGGGACGCGATGATCGACATCTACTTTCATGCAGTCCCCAACCCAGCCCCCGGCACCAGTGTGACGTTCGATCTGCAAATTTACCAAATGTTGATGGACTGGCAGGCGACCAATGGTCCCAATTGGGCCACTAACATGCTGGGGCGCTACACGACCAAGACGATCGGGAAAGTGAAGTATCTTGTCACCGTAAATACCCAGAACCCGGGCACACAAGGCTCGAATTGGGTCGGACTCGGCGGACAGCTCAATGCCGTATCCATGTTCGCGCTGCCCACGCTTCCCACTACCCGCGCTGCGGGCGGTGTCGGAAGCTATTTGTGGGGAACTCCTTCAGCAATGCACGACGTGGGCGGCATCATTGCATGGCTCAGCCAGATGCAAACAGTGAACGGTGTGACGGCAATTTTTGACGATGAGGGAAAGCCGCTGTATGACAACGTTCGCAAAGCGCCGGTGACGTCCCCATTAATCAGCCCCACCTATTATCTGACTGGCCTCAATCCAGGTTTCGAGGTCATTCAGGCCAATGCCTCTGATCCGGCTTACTCCAACAACGGAGTCTACAAAACAACCAATTATTGGGTCGCGCTGCCGGGTGAAGATGTTGGCAAATAACCCGCAAGAAAGTGTTCCAAGCTTCTCGAGGCCGAGGCCCCACAGGGAAGGCAAAGACGTATCTTTAACCTAGGCCCGTGTTCTACCGCACACTGGGCCTCATAGTTTTCTTAGTTCCCCAAAGTCTCGCCGGGCAAAGCTACCCAATAGTTTGTCGTGGTGAAAAGGCTTTGATTGGCACCACCCGTCGACTTGTTGGCGTTCACCACTTCAAAACCAGCATTCAGTCCGGTCAAGTACAGCGATGGGCTAATTAGCGGTGTCGTGATGTTTCGACCTGATCTTTGATAGTCCTTGAGCAGAACTCCGGCATCGTCAAAGATTCCCGTCACACCATTTCGGGTCTCAGTTGTACTCAGCCACTTGATAATGCTGCCCACATCGTGCGTCACGGACGGAGAGCCCCAGAGGTAGCTTGACGAACCCGTTGGAATGGTCGGCAGAACAAACATGGAAACCATGTCCAGATTGCCACTTGGATTACCAACCCAGGCATTGCTGGTGTTGTATTCGTAGGTGCCCGGATCTTGCATATTGACCGCAACCAGATACGTTACACCACCGATGGTCTTTTTTGTATATGGTCTGTTTCCCCATGCCACGCCGACTATCCAATTAGCCCAATTTGGCCCGCTGCTCTGCCAATCCATCACCATTTGATAAATCTGCAAATCAAACTTCGCTTTGTATGTGCTGTTTGATGGATTCGCAATGTCATGGAAATAGATGTCAAGCAATGCGTTCCAGTTGCTATAGGTGTTCGTTGAATTGTTGATCGATGTTTGTGATGCGACGCCAGGCACACTCATCTCCCACTTCACACAAACGCTGCTGGACGTTCCGCCTGCCGGGCAAGGTATTGCAGAGCCGGCATTGGTGGAATTCAAGGTGGACACCAAATTGCCACCGTTTGGAATCAATGGCTTCGAATAGCCGAACGAGAAGCCTCGGGTGACCAGTGGCGCGCTCCAATAGTTGTTGGAGGAATTGGTGGGCATATCCATGTTGATTCCCCAGCAGCTTGCGCTCTGAGACCACATGGAAAAACTCGTGCTTGGCGGAAGGTTGTAGTAGGCATTGGGCTGAACCGCATAATTGCCATAGCACTTGCCAGTCACGCTGCTTCCGTTGTTATTCGTGCAACTCGTGGTGGGCAGTGCCCAAGGATGAGCCGATCCGGCAGCGGTGTAGTTTCCACTGGAATCGGTCACTAAAGTAGCCAACGTTGTTGCGCCGCTTGATGTGCAAGCAGCAACATTGGGACTAAAGGTTGCGGTGACAGCTCTGGCAGCACTCATCGACAGAGTACAGGTACTGGATGAACCGCTACACGCCCCGCCCCAGCCCGTGAAGGTATTGCCTGATGCAGCTGTTGCTGTGAGGGTAACGCTTGCACCCGATGACAAACTCGCGGAGCAAGTGCTACCGCAAGAAATTCCACCAACGCTGCTGGTCACCGTGCCAGTACCTGTGCCGTTGTTGGTAACCGAGAGTGTGTAGGACGTAGCGACTGCAGTGAACGTCGCAGTCACTGATTGAGCCGCAGACATGGTCACGGAGCAGGTACTTGCTGTCCCAGTACATGCGCCACTCCAACCTGCGAAGTTGCTGCCACTTGTCGCTGCAGCGGTCAATGTCACGCTGGTGCCTGATGTGAGGCTTGCAGAACAGGTGCTTCCGCAAGAAATTCCACCAGTGTTGCTGGTCACAGTGCCCGACCCAGTTCCACCCTTGGTGATCGAAAGTGTGTATGAAACAGGAATTGCATTAAATGTCGCAGTCACCGTCCTAGCTTGTGACATGGTCACTGAGCATGTGCTTGCTGTTCCTGTGCATGCGCCACCCCAACCGGCAAAAGTACTACCGCTTGTTGCCACAGCGGTCAGTGTCACGCTGGTGCCCGATGTCAGGCTCGCAGAACAAGTGCTGCCGCAAGAAATGCCAGCTGGGTTGCTGGTTAGAGTGCCCGATCCCGTCCCACTCTTGGTGACCGATAGTGCGTATGAAGCAGGAATCGCTGTGAACGTCGCAGTCACCGATTGTGCTTGCGACATGGTTACCGAGCATGTGCTTGCCGTGGATGTACACGCGCCTACCCAACCGGAGAATGTGTAGCCATTGGAGGCAGTTGCAGTCAGAGTGACCGCACTTCCACTGCTGTACGAGGCCGAGCACGTACCGCTTGTGCAGGAAAGACCGGTTGGCGAACTGGCAACCGTTCCCGAGCCCGTTACCGTGACCGAGAG
>RDXM01000060.1 GCA_004292595.1 Candidatus Kapaibacterium sp.
CAAAAGATTATGAGCGGCGAACCGATTCGCACCAAGCATTTGTTGAACTCCCGATGATTCGCTTGTTACTTCGACGCTTGACCAAAAAATGACTTTTCAAACAGTCTCTTACAACAACGTCATAACAAAATGAAACTATAAAAATTAACTAAACAATAGAGTTTATCTCGAATAAGGTTTTTAGGGTTTTGGAGCAAGGCAGCATGCTGCCTTGTTTCGTAAAAAAGTCTGTTCGGAATAAAGTCTAATGTAGTAGTTCACCTTAAAGGTGGACTACATCTCATCAGACTATTCTTCGTGCTATTCTTCACGCATTTCCTGCAAAATCACACGCAAAACCTCCACAGCACCGCGAATTTCCTCTGTGCGCGTGTCCTTGCTCACCGAAAAACGCACAGCTGCTTTTGCCTCTGCATCGGCACGGCTCATCGCCACCAGCACGTGCGAGGGCTGCAAGCTCCCCGACACACACGCAGAGCCGTTGGAAACCGCAATACCGCGCATATCCATTGCTTGCAAAATTGCTTCACCATCCAACTTTTCAGCATCCAAAAAAGAAATATTGACGATGTTCGGCAAAGCAGAATGCTCATCAAGCGGAGTATTGAAGCGGAGAAGCGGGACATTTTCCAAGAGTAATTCCCGTAACAGTTGTGTGCAGACGAGCATTTGTGCTGCTCGCGTGTCCATTTCCTTGCAAGCAGCGCGGGCAGCCGCTTGGAAGCCCGCAATCAAGGCGGGCGATTCCGTTCCCGCGCGGCGATTTCGCTCCTGTGCGCCTCCGTGTTGGTGTGCCTTGAAGTCAATTCCTTTGCGAATAAACAACGCGCCAATGCCCTTCGGTCCGTGAATTTTATGCGCCGAAAGCGTTGCGAAATCTAGTCCCAAGGCTGTACAATCCAGTGGAATTTTCCCAAACGTTTGTACAGCATCGGTGTGAAAATACGCATCGGGAGCGGCAGCGCGAAGTTCCGTGAGGGGCTGAATTGCACCTGTTTCATTGTTGGCGTGCATGATGGAAATGAGTGTTTGTGCGCTGTTCAAGGGTTGTACTTCCCATGATTCCACGAAACCATGCTCATTGACGGGCAAAATATGAACGCCAATACCTTTACCTTCTCGCGCTAGTTCTTGTGCTGGATGCAGCACGGCATGATGCTCAATCCCGCTCACGGCAAGCTGTTTCACCGCTCCTGCCTGGCACATACTTTTGAGAACGGCATTGTTCGATTCCGTACCACCGCTTGTGAAAATAAGTTCGGCAGGATGCGCTCCAATCAGATGTGCAAGCTCTTCGCGGGCATCTTCAATGGCGACACGCGCCTTTCTGCCCATGCTGTACACCGATGACGCATTGCCAAAATCCTCGCGGAGCCATGGAAGCATTGCTTCCAGAACATGGTCGTCGAGCCGCGTCGTTGCGCTGTTGTCAAGGTAAATCATAGTCGAAAGTGATGGTGAATGCGGCAAAGAAACACTATATTCTGCGGTCTAAATAAACACAACTGTTTTATTTCCATGAACCAAGATTTTACGCTGCATATGGAGGCGCACCGCCCGCGCAAGAATGATTTTCTCCACGTCGCGCCCTTTGCGAATCATGTCTTCGATGGAGTCTTTGTGCGTGATTTTCACATTGTCTTGTTCGATAATCGGACCTGCGTCCAATTCGGCGGTAACGTAGTGGCTCGTCGCGCCAATAATCTTCACACCTCGCTCAAATGCTTGATGATACGGACGTGCGCCCACAAACGCCGGCAAGAGCGAATGATGGATATTGATGATGCGATTGGGAAATTCGGTGATAAATTCCGCACTTAAAATCTGCATATAGCGTGTCAGCACAACGAGTTCCACGTTATGTTCGCGGAGAAGCTGAATTTGCTTTTGTTCCTGTTCGCGCTTATTTTCTTTGGTGATGTGCATGAGGTGAAACTCCGCACCAAATCTCGCGGCAATGTCGCGTCCAACTTCGTGATTGCTAAAAATAAGCGGCACTTTCACATCCCATTCGCCCGAATCGCAACGCGAGAGAATATCGTACAAGCAGTGCAGATACTGCGATACAAAGAGCGAAATAATGGGCTTTTGGTCGGAAAAATGCAGCGTCCACTCCATTTGATACGGCGTACCGATGTAGCGGAGGAAGTACGCACGGAGTTCGTCGTCGGAGAGCGAAAAATGCTCCATGTCCCATTCTATGCGCATGAAGAAAGTTTTGCTGCCAAAATCTACGTGTTCGTCGAGGTCAATGATATTGCCCTGATGCCGATACACAAAGTCCGTCACTGCTGTAATGATGCCCTTTTGGTCGGGGCAGCTAATCAAAATAATGGCAGACCGGAGATGAAGTGGTGCGATTGTAGCCATCGGGAAGCGGTTGAAAAACGAAAAAAGGTTTGACTAAAAAGAGCATCAATATACAATCTCTGCGCTTTGAAGACAAACCTTTGTTTGCAATTTTTGAGCAAGTTCAGGGGTGCGAAAATTCTTACCGAACAATCTGAACTGGAAGTGCGGTCATTCCTTGCGCCGAGCGGATGTGAACAAAATACATTCCTTGCGCCAAGCCCAAATCATTCGCCGAAAATTCCGCCTCGAACCCAGTTGTTGTGCGACGTACAGGGAAAAGCTCTGCAATTTCATTCCCAAGCGTACTCACCAGCGAAATGCGCACATTTTCACCAAGACCATTCTTGCCCTGAAAACGAAGCGTGGTGCGGTCTTGCGTGGGATTTGGTGCAAGGGAAATTACATCAGCACCAGCACGATTTTCCTGCACAGAAGTCGTTGTATTCAGCACCACGACTGTATTTGCGCTAGCAAAACCACCTGCTTCAAAGGCATTTGCTACAATGATATTATTCCCCAATGCTGCAATTCCTTCGGGCTTCCCACGAGGATTGAAGCGGGTTACCTCGCGTCCAGTCAAAATATCAAATGCCCGAACATCGCTTGCGTATGTGGTGACATACAAGGTTGTACCAATCAAAACAGCTTCGCGCGGACCATTAAAACCTGTCGTTCCCGTAGGAATGGTGCGGATTATACGGCGCGTTGCGAGGTCAATGACTTGAATTGTGTGCGAACCGTTCATCGTTACAATCGCCTGTCCGCCGCTTACGAGCAAGTGATTTCCCGTGTCGCCTAGATTTAGCGTCGTTACATCATTTCCGCCGTCTGCAATCATCAGCGTTGCCGTGCTTGTGCCGAAGCCACCTTCGTTCAAAATCACTGTTTCTACGCCATCAACGGGCGTGGTGTAGGCTATTGCTTGTTGCGCAAAAATTCCAGCTCCCAAACGCCGCGAAACCCGCCCAGTTGCTGGCAAAACCTGCACAACAGCAGAGGTAGAGCGTCCGCGCAAGGTGAGGCTAAGAAGGTCTTGTCCCATTATCCCAACTCGTGCAAACGACAACCCAGCAACCGTGCCGCTTGTACCCATTGCGCTACGAGCGAGCGTGTCTAGGAGCAAAACGGTATCGCGCTTGGTTGCTTGTGTTTGCGTGTCGAATGCCCGAATGCGCCCACTTTGTGCGAGGTATAGAGTATTGGACGAAAAATCATACGCTGGACGACAGGGAAAACCAACGCCTTCATTCCACAAAAACTGCCGTGAACGCAGCGTCGTTGCTGCATTCGCGCTCAAAACCACCCACGATGCTGGAACGTCGCCCATATCTTGAGTGCCATTGAAATTATTATCCACCTGACCGCACAAAACGTGGATTTCCGCCCCGCGCACCTGTATATGCAAGGGCTGTGGTGGCGTTGTGTAGGTGAATAAAACGGGTTGCGCGAGGATTGATGCGGGGTTGAAGACAATCAATCCACCCAAAAACAGTGCACACAAAAGAGGTGCAGCAAAAAAACGAAGAATAGAAATCATACAACAATGCTCCTTTAAGCATTGAAGCCGTTTGCCGAGAACGGCGAGAAGAAAAGCGAGAAACAATCAGCAGCTAAAAAAACCTTCGAGAAGCAGGGTGCTTCCTTTGCAGGCGAGAAAAAAGAAAGGTAGAAATAGCTGAGAACTGCCCCATCACACTCGTTGGCGCGAGTGGCTGAATGCCGCTTGGAGACTAGCGTTGCAGATTTGAGATGCAAACAATAATCCCCGCAATGTGATTTAATGCGGCGTTCAGCATGATGAGCATTGAGGGCAGGTCTTCCGGCTTCGGAGTCATCCGTCTTGCAGCCTTCCCACAGGATGTTTGCGTGAAGCAAACATCTCGCAGTGGCATCTCATGCAAGTTGTCGTCCGTTACGGCGGCGCAACCGCGCGGGAATCGCATCATTGCTTGCTTTTGCGGCAAGTTCTGTGCTTCACCCGTCTTCCCTATTATCGCCAAAGTTTTGCGTTTGTCCACGCTTTGGCGCACCTTCAATGGTCAAAAAGAACAAATAAACAAGGCTGCAAAGCTACATCGCTTCTCAGCCATTCGCAAGGAGAATTTCTTAGCACAAGCTACAATGCGGCATCCAGCATGATTTCAAGAAACTGCCCAATTTTCTCCACATTTTTCAGCGCAGGTGCATCCTCAAAGCGGCTGTTAATATCCAATCCTGCAAGCTGTGCATGGCGTATTTGCTTGATTTCCTCAGCATGAACACGGTCAATGCCGCCACTGAGCAAAAAGGGAATTGCTGCCGTGTATTCATCCAGCAATGCCCAGTTAAAGCGTGTTCCATTGCCGCCGTGCTGTGCGCCTTTGGTGTCGAAAAGGGCATAATCAATCATGCCTTCATAGCTTGCAACGCTGATGAAATCGTGCTTTTCGGCAATACTGAATGCTTTCAGCACAAGCATTTCTTGGGGCAAGATGGAACGCAGTTCACGGCAAAAATCTGGTGTTTCTGTGCCATGAAGTTGCACACCTGCAAGCGAGTATTGGTCAGCTTTTACGGCAATTTCCTCTTTTTCAGCATTCACAAAAACACCAATCGTTTGCACGTGTTCGCGGAGAAGGCGCATCATTTCTGGCTTGAGAGTATTTTCATTACCAACAAAGCGCGGCGATTGCGCATAAAAAATAAAGCCCATCAGTGGTACAATGGGCTTTGGAGAGAGGTTTGTCTTTGCTGAAATTTCTTGCTGAAAAACCCGAAGAAGCGCGTGGATATTGGCTTCGTCGCGCATTCCGCATACTTTGAAGAGCATAGTTTTGTTTGATGATGGTAATTTTACATTCAATTTGCTTTTTCAGCCTTCTTCAGCCTTCATACTTCAGCCCTCATCCTTTCCCCCTAGCAAAGCTGCATATCTGGTGCTTTAGCAAGAGTCGTCAAAAGAGCTTTTATGCGAGGTCCAGCCGAATTGCTATCGCGCAAAATGCTTGACCATTCGTAATCAGGTGCGCCTTGCAAGAGGCTCTGTGTGTAGCTTTGAAGGCGTTTTTGCGAAATGGGTTTCGGCAAAAGAAATTCCGTCAGAGCTTGCACGAGCGTTTGCACGTTATCTGCGCCAGTGAATTGCCGCGCAAAGCCAGCCGCCGCATCATTGCTCATACTTTGGACGAGTTGCTGTGCAAATTGCACGCGAAGCGGAAAGGTTTTTGTACTCAGCCACGAGCGGTAGCCGTCCCAGCCCGCAACATTCGGCGGGTCGAACAGAACTTGCTCCAGCGAATTCATCACGCTGACCGCGTTCGACGCACTCACGCCTAGTTGCCGCGCCAGCCCGACGACAAATTCTGCGGGCGTTTTTACCTGAACGCCAATGTTTGCTTCTTCGTAGAAATGCGCACTGGCAAAAAGTGCCTGCAAGAGAGGTCGGGTGCGGTATCCATTGTTACGAAGGAGGTCTGCCATTTGCGCAATCACGCTTTGTGCCGATGCGGACAGCGTTGGATTGGAATACACATAAAATCGATAGAGCTTTCCCGCCAGAAACCTCGCCGTTTCTTGGCTGCGCTCTTGGAAAATGACATCAATCAAGCGCCGCACTTCGTTTTGCCGCACGAGGAATTCCGTGTTTGCATCTGCTTCGCGGGCAGGGAAGGTAATGCCTAGAACCTGCTTCGCACCTGTGTCGTGGGCATTTGGCACAAAGTAGGTGTTGTACGAACCATTCGGGCGTGGTTCGTCGTTGTAGCGCGAGGCACGCCATCCCGTGAGGATTCGTGCGGCTTCCTTGATGTCGCCTTCGGTGTACTGCCCCAAGCCTGTCGTGAAAAGTTCAAAGAGTTCGCGGGCGTAATTCTCATTTGGCGCACCTTTGGAGTTCAGCGTCCCGCCCAAATAGTGCAGCATTGCGCCATCAAGCGAAATATCTTCTACAAGTTTGCGGAGGTCGCCGAAAGCATCTTGGCGCAAAATCTGGTTTTGCCGAAACAAGAGTTGGGGCGGGTTGTACACGTCGTCGAAGGAAAATTCGCTCGTGAAATGTCCGTGCCAGAAGAGAACCAATTTTTCGCGTTGCGGGAAGCCTTCGGAAATCATGCGCTGCGCCCACCAGCTTTGCAACGAGGAAAACTGACTGTTCCAGCGACCAATGATTTGATTGCGTGTGTCGTTGTCGGCTTTGTCGGGATTTTCGGTGATGTCGTTTACCCACGTTCCGGGCGCGTCGGGCAAGGGCGCATCGGTTGTGCCCAAAAGCTGCTGGACGGCTTCCTGTGCGGTTTTGCCGACAAATTGGGCGACTTGCGCATTGCTGGTGGCAAAGCCTGCACGGCGCAGCAAATGGAGAGCCTGAGCGCGAGTAAGTGCGCGGGTGTATGGCTCTAAGCCAGCATTTGCGGTGCTTGTGGGCTGTTTGTCGTCATCTTCATTGGCGAAATGTTCTGGTGCATACAGAGGGGAATACTCGGCAGAATGCTCTGAAACGCGCTCACTGCCTGCATTCGTGAGAAAGCTGAAAAAATTGCGACGATTCATAACAGGAGGAATGTGGGGTGAATGAAAAGTGGCTTAGGTGCGTGGTTGCTTCAAATAGTTTAGGACTTTTGCACACCTCACAGGCAAGAATGCCTGTGCCACTACAAAACTGATAGATACTGGCTTTGGTGGCACAGACATTCCTGTCTGCGAGCTTCAAAAGCACGTTTTGCGAAAGTCCTATAGTTGCTTCAAATGGTTGCTTCAGATGTAGTCCACCTCAAAGGTGGACTACATCTCATATACATTAGACTTTATTCCGAATAGACTTTTTTACGAAACAAGGCAGCATGCTGCCTTGCTCCAAAACCCTAAAAACCTTATTCGAGATAAACTCTATTTACGTTTTCTTTTTCGAGCCGCTTGTTTTCTTGTGTTCAGGCTTTTTGGTTTGCTTCGCGGCAGAACTTGGTTTCGCTGCTTTGGGTGATGTTTTCTTGCGTGTGGCTTCTTTGCTTGCGGTTTGTTTGCTCGGAGAAGCAATCTCGCTCGGCGCAATACCGCGTATTTGCGCCTCGTAGCGCACACGAAAGGCTTTGATAGCGCGGCAAATGGCAAGTGCAAGTTTATTTTGTCCAGCCGCAGATTTTAAGAATTTCTCTTCTTTTTTGTTCGACAAAAAGCCTGTTTCTATCAGCATATTCGGCATGGATGCGCCCACCAACACGAGGAATCCAGCCTGATTCACGCCGCGCACACCCAGTTCACGCATTTTTTTTACTTCGGCAGTAATCATTGCCGCAGCCATATCGCTGTATTTCACAAACGAGCTTTGCGCCATGCTGACCACAATAAACTGCTCGTCGGTAAGCGGTTTGTAGCGTTTTGGGTCGTCTTCGAGTTTGATAACGGAGTTTTCTACTTCGGCAATGCGCACGGCATCTTCATTGCGACCTGGACGCAAAATGTAAATTTCAAAACCGTTTGCGGGCGAAGGCTTTTTTGGTGTGGCGTTACAATGAATGCTCACAAAGAGCTTGCCGCCGTTTTCATTGGCAATTTGCCCGCGTCTATCAAGCTCAACAAAGGTGTCGTCGGTGCGCGTATAAACGACTTTCGTGCCAGGTAATTCCTTCTTCAGCAGCACACCCAATTTTTTTACTACCGCCAGAGCAACATCTTTTTCTTTTGTTTTGGCAACCCCAATCGTTCCTGCGTCTTTGCCGCCGTGTCCAGCATCAAGCACAATGACATCCAACGCCCATTTTTTTTTTGCCGAGCGGAAGTCATTATCTCCAGAAACATCTTTTTCTGCTTCGTCAGTATGGACGCTGGCATCGGCTTGCGCATCTTCCTGAGCATTTGTTTTGCGAGGTGCTTTGGAAGCTGGTATTTGCTTGCGTTTAGGACTTTTTGCTGCTGATGTTGCTGTTGATTTTACACTTGATTTTACTGCTGATTTTACGCTTGATTTTGCTACTGATGTTGTTATCCGTTGTTTCTTTGCGGATTTTTTTTTTCGCCTTCTTTTGAAGATTTTTTGCCTTGAAATTCTATGAAGGACGATTTTATGCGGTGTATCAAGCTCTTCACCACAAGCAGGTGTGCCGAAAGCGTCTGTGCTTTTGCATTGCTGCGTGTCGGAGCTTCCACGCCGCGCCGTTTCAAGTCGTCGGGCAAAATATACCGATTGCGTGTAGGTTTGTCGAATTTCCCTGACGGCGTATTTTGATACGATTTTTCTGTTGTCGTGCTGGGCGAATCATCGTTGGGCGCAATAAACGTCGTGGTGCTTGTGCTGGTTGTGGCGGGCGCATCGGACGATTCTTGCTGCGCTTCCTGCTTGTTCTCCGATTCTTCCCGATGCACCGTAATCACTGCTTCATCCTGTTCGACTGAGGCAACGCCCGATTCGTTTATTATGCGCAAGCATTCGTCGAGCGGCAAGTATATTTCTCCATCGTGAAACACGGTTGGATGCGCCATTTGAGCGATTTCGACAAAGTGTGTTTCGTGATGATGAATCGCAAGAAAGCTGGCATCGGCAGCCGAAGAGATGGTATGCTGCGGAAAAATAAAATTGACCAATATGCCCTGTGTTACAATGCGGCTTCCGAGCAGTTTTGCCAATTCCGTTGGCGTTGCGCAAACGCGACCTGCGATGCTCACAGCATCAAGCACTGACGCGGTGTTTGAGGGAGCAGCATTCGGAAATTGCTGATGAATTTCAAACTGCACACGCGGAAAATGCGGCTCGGCAGCATTGAACATAATAAGCGACGTATCTTCTTGAGCTGAAAGGCTCGTCAATGCTAGGTTTTGAAGCAATATAGTGCAGCAAACCGCTCCTGCAAGGAAGAATGTTCGTCGGGAAGCAAAAGCGAGTAGAAATTTCAATCAAGCCATCCTTTACGTTTGAAGAAAAATAACATCGAACTAAAGACCGTTCCGAGCGTGACCCAGACCATTAAATAGCCGTATTTCCAATGCAGTTCAGGCATAAACTCGAAGTTCATTCCGTACACGCCCGTAATGAGCGTGAGCGGCAGAAACACGGTGGACATCATTGTCAGCACCTTCATTACTTGATTCATGCGGTTCGACATCACGGACAAATGCGCGTCCACCAAGCCATTGATAATATCGCGGTAGGACTCGGCAACATCCACAATCCGCACCAAATGGTCGTGGACGTTGCGATAATAGACCATTTCTTCGATAGAAACGAGTTCAAATTCACCCCGCGCCAAGCGGCTTAAAATCTCGCGTTGATAGGTCGTGATGCGCTTAAAACGTTGCATTGCCTTTTTCAAACCGAGAATTTGGATAAGTAATTCCGAGTTGTTATTTGCCAAAATACGATTTTCTGCCTCTTCCAGCACTTCATCGAAATACTCCATGACGGGTGTGTATTGATCCACGATTTGGTCCACAACGATATGAAACAAATAATCTGGACCGCGCCCTAAAATAGCTTGGTTTTTCCAGCACATCTGTAAGGTGTACTCGACGGCAATCGAGGGTTCGTAGTGGTGCGTAACGATATAATTCAAGCCCAAAAAAGCGTTCAGTTGGCGGGTGCGGAAATTGATACTGAGCGGTGGCTCCTCGTCATCGTCAGAAATGGCGTGGATACGCGCTCCTAAGGGAATATCAACAGGATTGAAAATAATATACAAATAGTCGTTGTAATCTTCTACTTTGGGAAAGTGGTCGCCTTGTTCGGGCTGTATGCGCTCACGTTGGCAGTCTTCTACCGCTAAGTGATGAAATAAAAACATCTGAATCAGTACTGTTTCTTCTTCGGATTCAGTTGGATTGGTCATATCCACCCAAATCGTCCAGTCGTGAAAATCTGCCTGCGACTGCATCACGCATAATTCGCTAATCGTCAGATTCTTGATTTTTCCGTTGTTGTGAGCAAGTATAGTAACCATGCGCTTTCCTCGTGGTGAGAGAGAAATGAAACAAGACAGGCAAAATACAGAAATTGGCGGAATTTACCAGCGAGAAAATATGCGATGTACGACAGGAAGCGTGTGATACCGTTTTGACTGTATTTTGAATACTTTGATTTGAGCAAGGCAGCATGCTGCCTTGTTTCGGAGAATTGAAACTATTCATTTTACAATCGAAAGCTTGTACCAAAGAGGTATGTTTTTCTTGAGATTCAAAAAAAATCCCGTGTTACCCTTGCAAAAAAGCGGTAACACGGGAAAACAGACAAAAATAATGCAATGCTGCTAGGCAAGCGGCAATTCCACAACAAACGTCGCGCCTTTGCCTACTTCCGATTCGCACCACACCGCACCATTCATTGCTTGCACCATTTTTTTGACAATGCTGAGTCCCAGACCATTGCTGCTTTCGCCGCCCGTTGATTTTGTGGAAAGACGGGTGAATTTTTTGAAGAGCTTTTTTTTGTCTTTTTCGGAAATACCGGGTCCTTCGTCCTGCACTTCCAAGTGCATGGTTGTGCCATACTGCCGAATCTGCACCGTAATCGTGCTTTGGAGCGGAGAATACTTAATGGCATTGGAAAGAAGATTCTCCAAAACCTGCATGATTGCTTGCTCGTCCATCTGCTTGACACTCCCACGGCTAAAGCACGTGGGATTCTTGGGCTACCCAGCTAACGCCGTTGTATATCTCCCAAGCTAACACGGTCTGCCCGACCGCTTGGCT
>RDXM01000061.1 GCA_004292595.1 Candidatus Kapaibacterium sp.
TGTCTGTGCGTGTTGGTGCGGGCTTCAGGCGACGACCACAGACAAGAATGTCTGTGCCACTACTGACTTGAACCACTTATTTTTTTACCATTCCTTATGATTTTTGTGGAAACACTGCTTTTTAAAACTCTGGCAAGTATTTTTGTACGTACATCTTATGGGGCATGGATAGGCAGGAACACTGCGAAAAATCTTCTTTCCCATCTGATGAAGCGTCATCGTGTAGCCAACGTGTAGCCAACGTGTAGGGACGTGAAAGGTAAAGGTAGAGATTCCTTTTTGCTGCTGTACTGCGGTGTTTCTGCTTGATTTCGGTAACAAAAAAATGTAGATTTGTAGCCGCATAAATCTGGGTGTGCCGCGCAAAATGAGGTCATTACACGCTTCCATGCTGCTGCAACTCACCACGTACAACTCACCACGTACAACTCAACACTTTCAAAGATGATAGAAGTTTTTATTTTTCATTTGCATATCGTTGGTGCGCTGTACGCATTCACGCTGCGCTGGCAAGATGATAGTTTGAAAGAAGGCGTGCTTGCTGTTGGCTTAATGGGATTGATTTTTATGATTGGCTGGGCAATTACTGGCGGTGTGGCGCGGATTATCACGCCCGCAGGTGGCTTCGCACCTTGGCTCACAGCAGATACTCTGTCGCTTGTCTTGCTAGTTATTCCCGAAATTTTTGTTTTTCGGATGCTCTTTTTCAAGCGGTCTGCGCTCTGACAACGTGAAATACGCAATGTGAATACTCAACGTGAATTGAAAGCCGCGCCCAAGCAACTAAGCCCCAAGCAACTAAGCCCCAAGCAACTAAGCCCCAAGCAACTAAGCAACCACATATGACTCGCACAAGCTCTGACAAAATTTCGTTTCGTGAACGCCTTGCTGAAAAAACACCGTTTATTACCGATGGCTCTATTGCTGCCGAGCTTTCTGGGCGTGGATTTAATGAATTTCCGCCCTGCGTGTACAATGCGAAAAACCCTGTGTTGATTGAAGAAATCCACCGTGCGTTTATTGATGCCGGTGCAATGCTTGTTCAAACCAATACCGAACACGCGAACCGTCTCACCTTGGAGCGATACGGCATTGCCGAAAAAGTGTACGAATTAAACCGCAAAGGTGTCTGGACGGCTCGCTGCGCTGCCTTGCACAGAGCATATGTAGCGGGCGTTGTCGGACCAATAGGAAAATTCCTCACGCCGCTTGGGAGCTTGCGCCGCGAAGATGTTCGCCAAGCATTTATTGACCAAATTATCGCGCTGGTCGATGGCGGTGCGGATGTGCTGATGCTGAAATCGTTTATTGATGTGGAAGAGCTTGAAATTGCGATTGATGCAGCGCAGTTTGTTGCGTCCGATGTGCCGATTATCGCACAAAAAACCTTTCCCGAAGATGGTGCGGTGTTGGCAACGTCCTATCCCTCGGATATTGTCCAAAAGCTCATCAGCAAAGGCGTTGCGGCGATTGGAACAAACGGCACGGTCGGTCCGCAGCGAATGCTGGATATTTTGAAAAATTTTATGACCGATGCGATTCCTGTCTGCTCGCAGCCAGACGTGGGCATTCCAACGCTTGTCGATGGCAAATCTATCTACAACGCCGACCCCGCCTACGTTGCCCGCTCGGTGCGGCGCTTGGTGGAGGCAGGAGCGCAGATTGTTGGCTGCGAGGGCGGCGGCACCGTTGCGCACGTGCGAGCGATTGCGGCGGCAGTAAAGGACGCGGAGATAGGAAGTAAGCGCGTTCAGGCAAAAATTAGTGCGCACACCGAGCCAGAAATTCCCGCCGAAGCCGCAACGCAATTTTTCCAAAATTTAGGCAAAAAATTTCTCTCAACCGTTGAGCTTGATGTGCCGCGCGGCTTGGATTTATCCAGCATTTTGGAAGGCGCAGAGTATTTGAAAAAAGAAGGCATTGATGCGGTCAATATCTCCGATGGTGCGCGGGCGCGTCTGCGTTTGAGTCCGATTGCCATTTCTCACGCCGTGCAAACCCGCGTCGGGATTGAATGCCATGCGCATTTTGCTTGCCGCGATCGCAATATGATTGGTTTGCAGTCCGAACTATTGGGAGCGCACACGCTCGGTGTGAAAAATATTCTTGCCGTTACCGGCGACCCCGCGCAAATTGGCGATTATCCTTACGCAACGTCGGTTTATGATGTTGATTCTATTGGGCTTATTCGTGCAATGGGGCAGATGAATCAGGGCAAAGACCTTATGCAAAATCCGATTGGCGGGCGCACACGATTTTGTATCGGCTCGGCAAGTAATCCTGCCGCCTACGACCTCGACCGCGAAGTGCGCCGCTTGGAAGAAAAAACGGCTCAGGGAGCGCACGTTACCTTCACGCAGCCTGTTTTTGATGAAGAAACATTGACGCGCTTTTTGGAACGCACGAAACACATCAACATCCATATCATGCTCGGTGTCATTCCTCTGCGCTCGGCTCGCCATGCGGACTTCCTGCACCACGAAGTGCCGGGAATGTACATCCCCGATTGGGTGCGCAAAAGCATTCATTCCGCCAACGACACCGGCGGCGTAGAAGCTGCAACACAAGAAGGAATCAGGCTCACGGTGGATTTTTTACGCAAAGCAAAAAGTATGGTCGCAGGAGCATATTTGATGCCGCCTTTCAAAAAGTATTCGATGGCGGTAGAGATTTTGCAGCAGGTCTGAGAAAGTATTTTCAAGAACAAAATTCTGTTTATTGTTTAGCGAATACTGCCCATCATGCGGCGCAGCTTCGGCGTGAGCGCGAAAAGAACGGCTGCTGCACACAGCACCAATGCTGCCAGTCCGCCAAAATATTGCACCAGAAACAGCGTGTTTTTTTCATCGAAAAAACCTGCCAGATACCCCGCAAGAACGCTTGCAAGCGCACTTGCCAAAAACCACACGCCCATCATTCTGCCCGTCAAATGGCGTGGAGAGAGCTTGCTCACAACGCTCAAGCCCGTTGGATTCAGCAAAACTGCACCAATTTCTTGCAAGAAAAATGCGCCCAAAAGCCACGCAGGATGCACCAAACCGCCTTCGTGCGCGGCAAGCGAAGCACAAACCATCACCGAAAATGCCAAACCCACACACACCAAACTCAGGGCAAATTTTGCGGGCGAACTCGGTTGTTTTTCGCCCAAAAATAGCCACAACTGCGATAGAACTGGCGATAAAACAATAACATACAATGGCACTGCGGCTTGAAACCAACTCGGCGGAACGTGCCAGCCCAGTATTTCTGTGCGCGTCAGACGAGCAGCAAAAAGATTCATACTTGAGCCTGCCTGTTCGGAAACCAACCCAAAAATAATCGTGAAAATAAACAGAATGAAAATGACTTGAATGCGCTGCCATTCCTCGCGTGTGAGCGTAGAATTACGTTGTGAAGCGGCTTCTGGCGAATGTGTGGGAAAATGTTCTTGCGAAAAAACCTGCGAATTGTGGCTTGGTGCATGGCTTGGTGCGTGTTCTGCTCCACGTTCTGGCAAGTGCTGTTTCGAGGCGAGAAATTGCGCTAACCCAAGCACCATGCCGCATCCAGCCGCCCCAAAGCCCCAATGCCATGAGTGCATCGGATTCAGTCCACAAATGGCGAGAAATTCTTTGAAAAGAGTGTGCTGCGCAAGAAAGCCACAGACAAACGGCGCGAGAGCCGCACCAATGTTGATGCCCATGAAAAAGAGTGCGAATCCAGCATCGCGCCGCGTGTCGCCCAGCGCGTACAATTCCCCAACAAGCGCAGAAACGCTCGGCTTGAGCAGCCCCGTGCCAAGCGTAATCAGCACTAAGCCCGCGAAAAAGAAGGGTATGTTGGGAAATGCCATTGCGCAATGTCCCAGCGTGATAATGCTCCCACCCAGCACCACTGCTCGCTTTGTACCGAGAAAACGGTCTGCCAAAAAGCCACCTGGCAGCGCAAGCAAATACACCCACATCGTGTAGGCACCGTAGATCGCGGCAGCGTGTTTCGTGGAAAAGCCTAAACCGCCCTCTGCGCTTGGCGCGACCATGTAGAGAATCAGGATTGCCCGCATTCCGTAGTAGCTGAAGCGTTCCCACAGTTCTGTAAAAAACAGCACCGACAGCCCGCGTGGGTGTGCTGCCAGTACGCTCCAACGGCGATTATTCCTAGGGTTTTGGGGAGAGTGCGAAGAAGAAAGCGACACGTGGAGAGGAAAGGAGTGGTCAAAAATAATGAGTGAACGTTTTCATTTTCATTGGCAACGCAAATATGCAATGGAATGGGAGAAAAACAAGTGATTAAAGTCCATAGTGGCACAGACATTCTTGTCTGTGTTTGTCGCTTGAAACCCGCACTAACACTCACAGACAAGAGAAGTTTATCCACTTAATTTTTGAGCCTTCCAATGCAAATATGCAGCGCAAATATACTGGGTAAATAGCGTGTTTTCAAGCCATTTTCACTGCCTAATTTCGTATATTGCCTCTCTGGGTTTGACGTTTCTCACCACTTATTGTTCGTCATGGCGCACTTTATCATGCACGTTGCTTGTTTATGTGCTTCTCTGCTTTTGCTTGTCGCACAAGCATTATTGCCGCTTTCTGCGCAAGCGCAAGCGTCCGAGCAAGCAAATACGCGCCTCTCGCCTTGGAGCGTGAGTCTTTTCGGTGGTCCCAGCCAATTATTCCACACAAGCCGCATGGATATTCTCCTGGACAAGCCCGAATGCTGCCAATACGAGCGCGGAACGGCTCTGGGGCTCTGGGCGGGGCTTGGCGCAGACTACGCGCTTCTTCCCCAAACGCTTTCCCTCAGCGCACGAGCAATGTTTGCCATGCGTCCGCTTGTGCTGTCCGAAACCGTGAGCGAACGGTCGGACGGCAGACAATTTCTGAGATTTAATCCAGCCCTTCCTGACCACGAGCCTCTTCAACGCCGCTACACCTACCACGCCGATATTCCCTTTCTTGCGGCGGATGTAGGTGTGAAAATACAGCCTTTTTCCACTGTGCCGGTGTATCTGCGCCTGAGCGGAGAAATTGCTTTGCCGATAGGAAATACGCGCTCTGCACGGCAAACCTCGCAGTTGCCCGAAGCTCTCCGTTTTCCGGGTGGACTGAGCGAAGTAACGACCATCCGCGAAAATTCCGTCCCGCTTCGGCAGTTTATTGTTGCTGCGCTGGGTGGAATTGGCGGAGAAATTGCTTTGGAACGCCGATTGTTTCTGGGTGTGGAAGTGAATTATCGGTATGGTTTAGGCGGTATTCGCTCGGATGCGCAGGATTGGCGGATGGATGCGCTGCAAGCCGCATTGGGACTGCGATGGAACTTTGCCGACGACGTGCCGCAAGCACCACAACTGCCGCAAGAGCAAAACCAACAACCACCCTCGGAGGACGCACCAGCGCTGGTTTCGGCACGGTTTCCGCTCATGGTCAAGGCACTTTCTGGCAATCCTTTAGAATTGCAGGAAACCGTCGTTACGCAGACGTTTCCGCTTTTGCCGTACATCTTTTTCGACAGCGCGAGCGTGGTTGTCCGAAATCGCTACAACCCGCGTATTGCTGTGCCTGCGAGCTTTAACGAGGTGAATTTGCCGAAAGAAACAATGCAGATTTATTACCACATCTTGCATATCGTCGGAAGGCGCATGAAAGCTAACCCGAATGCCATTTTGACCATCACAGGCACAACCGACGGCAAAGAATGGGCAAGCACCGACCAACGCCAAATTCTCGCGCTGCAACGCGCCCGCTCGGTTGCGTCGTTTTTGACGGGTTTTTGGGGAATCCCACAAAGCCGCATCAAACTGACCACACGCGACACGCCGAGCCTTCCCTCGAGCAGCCGCTATGCCGAAGGAGACGAGGAAAATCGCCGTGTGGAACTGAGCGCGTCTGTGCCAGAAATTCTCACGCCCGTCGTTCATGCGCAATTCCTTGAGTTTACGCCCATGCAAGACAAACAGCTTGTTTCGGTGAAATTGCTCAATCCCGACGAGGCAGAAAGCTACGAAGGCAGATTGGAAGCCACGCCGAAGCCTTCTTCGCGCTCTTCGGCTGCTGCCGCCGCCGCGCCACCGACGATGATGACGACCGACACGCTCGCGCTCACTAAAGGCATCGGTGCGCCTCCGGAGCGTCTTCCGTTCTTGCTCGGACGGAAATTTGCGGCGAAATTGCTGCAATATGGCTCGAATTTGGACGAAGTGCGGTGCAAACTGGAAATACAACAGCACAATGGCGCAGTGATGCGGGGTGAAACGGTGTTGCCCGTGAATATTTCCAAAAATCAGTACGAAGTCAGCCGCTTAAATCTTATCGTGTTCGACTTCGACAGCGACGATATGCGGGCAACGAATGAAGTCATGCTGCGGCGTTTCACGCAGGAATCTATCAAGCCGACATCGCAAGTGCGCATTACGGGTTCGACCGATAGATTGGGAGAAGTGCGCTACAATCAGGAGTTGTCGGAATCCCGCGCCAAAGCCGTGCAAGAGGTGATGAAGCGCGTTAATCCCCGCATTCAGTTTCCGCAAGTGCGCGGCACGGGCGCATCCACGCTGCCCTTCGACAACGACACGCCAGAAGGGCGATACTACTGCCGCACGGTGCGTATTGACGTGCAAACGCCGAGAAAATAGGCTTTGCTAACAAACATTATCTTTTTACCCTTTATACACGACCAAACCTCTGGACAGCGCATAAAATCTGGCTTCGGTGGCTTGAGACTTCTTGTCTGTGTCCGTCGCCTGAAACCCGCACTAATACTCACAGACAAGAATGTCTGTGCCACTATTGAAGAATTTTTTGTCGTGTACAAATCTTTTTACCACTCTTTATTTTATTGCTATGGAATATCGTCGTTTGGGTTCGGCAGGTGTGCAGGTAAGCCTGTTGTCATTGGGTTCGTGGCTCACCTTTGGCAGTCAAATTTCTGACGACATTGCCGAAGAATTGATGCGTGTCAGCTACGAAGCGGGCATCAATTTCTTTGATAATGCCGAAGTCTATGCACACGGACGCTCGGAATTGGTGATGGGCAAAATTTTGCAAAAATTCAACTGGGAACGTAGTACCTATCTGGTCTCCAGCAAGGTGTATTGGGGCGGCGACAAACCGAACCAAACGGGTTTGTCGCGCAAGCGCGTCGTGGAAGCCTGCCATGCAGCACTGAAGCGGCTTCAGGTAGAATATCTGGATTTGTATTTTTGCCACCGCCCCGATAAAAACACACCGATTGAGGAAACAGTCTGTGCGATGAATACGCTTATTCAGCAGGGAAAAATCTTGTATTGGGGAACTTCGGAATGGAGCGCACAGCAAATTATGGAAGCATACAGCGTCGCGCGGCAATACAACCTCATCCCGCCCACGATGGAGCAGCCGCAATACAATATGTTCCACCGCAATCGCATGGAACTTGAGTATTCACGCCTCTTTCAGGGCATTGGCTTAGGCACGACGATTTGGTCGCCATTGGCATCGGGTGTGCTGTCGGGCAAGTATTCAAGCGGTGTGAGCGAGGATACGCGCATGGCACGAAAAGGCTTGGAATGGCTCAAAGAAACCGTGCTGACCGAAACAAATATCGCCAAGACCGCACAGTTACTACCTCTTGCGCAAGAACTTGGTGCAACGCTTCCGCAGCTTGCTCTTGCGTGGTGCGCGAAAAATCCAAGCGTCAGTACCGTCATTTTAGGTGCATCGAAAGTGGCGCAATTACAAGAAAATATTGCTGCCTTGGAATTATTGCCGAAGCTCACAAGCGAGGTTTTAGCAAGTATTGAGGCTATTTTGCAGAACAAACCAGAGCAGCCGCAATTTTAATTATTTTATTTTTTCGTAACTGGTCAGGTTTCAACCATGAAGAGGGGACGCAGATGAAGATGATTGGATGGATGAAGATGATATTGATACAAAAATCAGAGCGTGAATGCAGACTTCATCTGTTGTTGATGTTTTCTGCATTTTCATCATCTTCATCATCTTCATCCATTCAATCATCTTTATCTGCATCCAAAAAAAATCATGACCCGACCAGCTACATTTTTTCTTCAGAATGCGCGGACTCTATCTCCATATTCCCTTCTGCCAGCACAAATGCGTGTATTGCGACTTTTATTCTCTCGAAACAATACATTTGATAGAAGAATTTGTCGAAACGCTTTTGGAAGAAATTCGCCTACGAGCCGCATCAATTCAGGCTTCTGAGGCGAATAGCTTGCGCTCTGGGCAGCTCCAGTTTCAGACCGTTTTTTTTGGTGGTGGCACGCCATCGCTCTTGTCGCCCAAGCAAATGGAGCGCATTATTGCGCAGCTTCATCGGTATTTTGCGATTGACGCAGACGCAGAATGGACAATGGAATGTAATCCCGGCACCGTTACACCTGAGCATTTACGCGCCTACCGCGCACTTGGAATGAATCGGCTCAGTTACGGAGTGCAGTCTTTTCACGAAGACGAGCTTCGTTTTTTGAGCCGTATTCACTCCGTTGGCGAAGCGCAAGAAGCCATCAAGCTCAGTCGTGATGCGGGGTTTGAGAATATCAATCTGGATTTGATGTTTGCCCTGCCGAACCAGCGTTTTGAGCAATGGAAATCGACGTTGGATATTGCCGTCGCGCTGCAGACCGACCACATTTCTGCGTATAGTCTCATTTTTGAACCTGGTACTCCGCTCAATACGATGCTTCAGCAGGGCAAAGTGCGAGCGCAAAACGAAGAACATGATGCAGAAATGTACAGCTATGCGATTGATTTTCTTGGGCAGCACGGCTACGAGCAATACGAGGTCTCGAATTTTGCCAAAGATGGTAAATACTGTGCGCACAACTGCCTTTACTGGCAAGGCGATGAATACGTGAGCTTCGGACCGTCGGCGCATGGCTATCTTTTTGGCACACGATATTGGAATGCGCGAAGTTTGAAACGCTATACGGAAAATGTCCGCACGGGCGCATTGCCCCTCACGAGCAGCGAGATATTGAGCGATAAAGAACGAATGTTTGAACGAGCATTTTTGGAACTGCGGGCGCGTGGGATTCGGAAGGCAGAATTTCTGCGGGATTTCGGTGTTTCGATTGATGACGCACTCGCGCCCTTGCTCCGCGAATTTGTCCCCACGGGCGAACTCCGTACCTCGTCAGAGCGTGTGCAATGCACTCCGAAAGGCTATGCAGTCTGCGACGCGCTGACGGTCGAAGCAATTCATCTTCTCGAAAAATACTGCGGTGTGGAGTGGAAACAGCCCCAAGAATCAGAAGAGATAGTGTAAATTGAAGGTGATGTAACGTTGATATACAATCCTGCACCCCGCATAAAACCTTGCTCCTGCGCCTGTCCTTCTTTGATTTTTTAAGTAATTGATTTTATTTGTTTTACCTGCTTTTGTTATTCGCAAAAGATGCGCGATGAAAGAAAATAATCGGTTGTGTATAAATTTTAATAAAAAAAATCAAAAAAAATCAGCCTAAAAAAATCAAAAAAAGCCAAAAAATGACCCTTTTTTTAAATGTAACGGAAAAACCGTTACATATGTCACTGTTTTGGTGTGAATCTTTTTAGTATGTTTACGGAAAATCAGATAAGCAGACAGATATATCTGGTCGGTGTATGCTTTTGGTAAGCGAGAGTGAGCCTCGGTAAAGCATTGCATTTAAGTATGTTACACAAAAGTCCCTTCCGAAGAGAATAGAGGAAAAACTCTTTTGATGGGCAATGATGCTGAACAACGGGAGAAAGACATTGGGAAATCCCGCTTCGTCCGTCCTTGACGAGGTCAGCATTGACAGGCGCTGTGTCGCGTCTGAAGCGTAGAACAAACAAAACGTTCGACGTTCTCTTTGGTGTGGTGGTATTATCGTAAGAGAGTGCCGCTAAAATACAACATCAACTTCTTTCCACTTTGGTCATACAGACCTGAGGGCTTTCCTTTGTAAGGATTTGCCTCAGTTTGTTTGGTGTGCGTTTGCGCTGCCGTGCAGAACAGATGGAGACCACCTTTGAGGTGGACTACATCTCAACAATATTGCATTCAGGAATCTTCTATCTCATAATTAACTCTCTAGGGTGTAGGTGTCGTATGAAAAAATATACAGTTTCTATGCGGTCTCTCGGCGTTTGCCTTGTTCCAATATTCCTTTTGTTGTGCTGCCTATCAATGCCGCAGTTGTATGGTCAAAATAGACCGTTGCAAGCACAGCTTATCGTGCAGCCGCTTCAATCGCCGTATATCTCGGATTACGAGCGGAGTCCGAATGCGATGATGATAACGGTGGTCAATCCAAATCAAAGTGAAGTGCAGTTCAAAGTAAGCGGCTCCTTGAAGCTGCTGCGCCAAAGCCGCATTGTCGTTAGCACCAATGACGAGCAGACGCGCTCGTTTTCTGTGCCGGCGGGTAGTTCGCTGACGCTCTTGGCAACAGATTTTCTTGACCGCTCCTCGCTCAACATTGCCGAGCAAGATGTGGAAGCGGTTTTGCGCTCGGGGCGTGTGCCGGAGGGCGATTATGAAATTTGCGTCAAGCTCATCGACCCGCAACGGCTGACTGAAAATGTCTCCAGTCTCATTCCCTGCCGACAATACCGCACCCAAACCCCACAAGCCACACGCTTGCTTGCACCGATGAAGGAAAACACCATCACGCAGCCGTTCCCGATGTTCTCTTGGACTCCCGTGATGTTTTCCACAGGGCGCACGGCACTGTATATTCTCACGATTGCGAAAATTATGGGCGACCAGACACCGCGCCAGGCACTCGAAAGCAATATCCCGCTTGTCAAGACCGAGCCTCTGCGCCAGACGAGTATTCCCTATCCCGCCACTGCCGAGCCATTCAGTGCCTTTGCCGATGCCACGCAAATTGTCTGGCAAGTGCAGGCGGTGGACGAAAGCGGTGCGCCGATTGGCGAGAACGACGGCAGAAGCGAGATTTGGACAGCACCGATTGCTTTGAATGCTGCTCTTGCCAGCACACCACCAAAACCAACACCGTCCACATCACAGCCGTCGACACCGAATAAACAACCCAAAACGCCGCCAGTTGCACCAGTTGTGCAAAAAACACCGTTGTATTCTTCCGACATTTTCCCTGCGGCAAGTTTTTCGGGAACGGTCAGCTATATGTTTCCAACCAGCAAAAAAATTGTTCCTGCGCCAGACGTTCAGATTACGTTGGGGAAAGCCTTGTCTCGTGCAGAGCAGTCACGCTCTGTTTTGGGCGGAAATGCACTGCCCGAAACAATGGGCGCAGCGCGAACAAACCGCGCTGGCTCGTTTGCCGTGAAAGATATTAGCGTTGAGAATCGCCAATATGTTCTTTCGGCAAAAGGACGTGCAATGGACACCACGTTAGGAACATTTTCGATGGGACCAGGCAGCCAACAACAGGTTGCGCTTGTTGCACCACTGAAAACGTACACCTTGTTTTGGTCGGTGCAGTCGCCAGAAGGCTTACCTATCAAGCAAGCAACCGTGCGAGCTTGGCGACTGACCGATGAATTTGCTTTCCCGGGCGAGGGCAACACCGACGGCAAAGAAACCATTGAAAATCGCCCTGTCCTCTTCAAATCATCATCGGACGGCGCAGGCAAGATTCTGATAAGCGATTTCCTTATTTCATCGAATCTTCAAGATGCGTACACCATCGAAGTAACGGCAAAAGGCTACGACCCATATCGGCGCAATTTGCGCAAAGAAGAGAGCGGCATCTTCCGTGCCACGAACACGCTGACACCAGCCGCCGCCATCATAACGGGTATGATTGTTGGCAGCGATAGGTCGCGTATTCACAGAGCACAAATCACCGCAACGGTTGCGATTCCCGAAGCGGGAAAGGTGGTTGTTGCCAGAGGTTTGAGCGATTTTGACGGAACCTTTACGCTGCAATCGCCACCGAAAACACGTATCGAACTTCCGAGTGGTAAAGGAACGCTTGAAATTTCTCTTGCTGCTGGAATTTATAGCATCAACAACGGCAAAGCTCGCCTCTTGACGAGTGATAAAATAGCCGTTCAAGCATCGAAAGGCACCGCATTTTCGCCCCTGACGGATGTCGTTCTGAATGAGCGCAATGAGGCAGAATTGCCGTACATGACCATTGAAGAAGGAAAAATGCTCACTGGAACGGTGCTTGCGCAGAACGGCACCCCGCTTGCTGGTGCGCGTGTTATCGAAGCGGCAACGGGTGCGGCGGCAGTCTCTGGTGAAAACGGGGTATTCTCTCTTGAAACATCATCGGCTCAAACGGAAGTCCGCCTCAGCCGAACGATGTATAAAACACAAGATGTGATGCTGACCGACAAGCAAACTATCATCATGCAGCCGCGTACCTTGTCTATCAAGGTGAAGGTTATTGATGCCCTTACAAGCAAGCCTATTGCTGGCGCAAGCGTCATTGCGCAGGATTCTTCGGCGATAGCTCAAAGTGCCTCGGATGGTATTGCACGCGTGGGCGGGATACCGCAATATGCCCGCTCGGTGACCGTTTTTGCGAAAGAATATGCGGTGGAGACCGTTGATTTTGTAGGGGCATTGTCGGAATCCGATACTTCTCAAGTCTTGACCGCACGTTTGCGAGCTGGCGGCGACGTGAATGGAAGCGTTGTTGGGAGCGATGGAAAAGCCTTTGCGGGAGCTATCGTTACGGTGCAAGGCTATGAAGATGTTTTGCGCGTCCGCACAGGCAATGATGGCAAATTTAGCTTCCAGCATTTGCCCGTCGGCGACAACACCGTGATTGCTCGCGCTTCTGGGATGCTCAGTGCAAAAGCAATGGTGACCGTTGGGAAACAACCAGCAACTGTACAATTAGCACTCAAGCCATTGCTGGCGGATATTCGCCTCTTGGCAGGCTTCCCGATTGCCTTGGATGATGTGCGCGATGCGGGTGCAGAACTGACAATAACGGGCGTGATTACTGAATGGCAATTCAGCCGCGATTTTGTGCCGCTTACCAAAGAACTCAAGTTTGCGAATGTCAATATTCTGAAAACAAGTTTACAAAATGGCAAGACGAATGCTTTGCCATCGAATGATAAATTTGAGTTGGTTGATAGAGAAATTCCGATGAAAGTAAAAGAGGAATTTCCCGCTATTGCGCGTGGCTACGACGTAAGCGGGCTTTTGCGGGTGATTGTGCCAGAAGGAAAAAATAAGGGATTTGTTGATGCCCGTATGTTTTTGCAGTTCGACAATTACGTCCGCAAAGCTCCGGGTGTGTATTCCAATGTGCAAGAACTGGAGCTTTCCGTTGACCGCCCACGTCTCGGCAAAGATGAAATGCCTTCGCCAAAGACTATTTTTACAATTCTTGAGCCGCCAGTCATTGAGCCAGTTATTGAGCCAGTTGTTGCGGCATCTGCTTTTGTACAATCTACCAGACCAACGATAACGAGCATATCGCGCACCACGGTCAGAGTAGGAGACACGCTGACGGTGCGAGGAACGAATCTGACTCGTATAATCTCGTTCACATTTGGCAGTATTGCTGGTACAATAGAGCCGAATGGAACGGCAACATCATTTGTTGTGAGAGTTCCAGCGAATGCTGGTAGTGCGATGAAGCTCACGACACAGGGTGGAGAGGTCACGGCATCAGGGAGCTTTACGATAGCTTTGCCGCCAACGATAACGGGCATATCGCGCACTGCGGTCAGAGTAGGAGACACGCTGACGGTGCGAGGAACGAATCTGAGTGGTATAATCTCGTTCACATTTGGCAGTGTTGCTGGTACAATAGAGCCGAATGGGACGGCAACATCATTTGTTGTGAGAGTTCCGATGAATGCTGGTAGTGCGATGAAGCTCACGACACAGGGTGGAGAGGTCACGGCATCAGGGAGCTTTACGATAGCTTTGCCGCCGATGATAGCGGACATAATGCCTTCTAACGGAAAGGGCGGTGACACGGTGCGAATAAAGGGCATGGGACTTCTGACTGCAACGGAAGTAAGGTTTGGCGGTATTATGGTACTACCTTTGGCGGGTGTTACGGGCGATAGTCTCCGAGTAATCGTTCCGCTGGGTCTAAGTCATGGAGTTTCCAATGACGTGACGGTCATGACCAATGGAGGAATGAGTGTTGTGTCGCCCAACACAAAGTTTACCTCCTTTTCTATGCCGACCATTACAGGCATTCAGCCTCTAAGTGCGAATGTTGGTGCTGATATTACCATCGCAGGTACATTTCTGAGGAATGTGCTGGTACGATTCGGTGGGGCGACGGTCACGGCAGCACCGAAGCCAGGAGGAACGGAACAATCGGTGACGGTAACGATTCCAGCAAATGCAGCAGCAGGGAGCAAGGTGAGCGTGACGACTCCTGGCGGCACATCGCCGATATTCAACAATTTCACGGTGACGGTACCGCCATCAGCCCCGACGATAACAGGGATAGCGATAGCAGGGGCGAGTGTGACAAGCGGGAAAGCGGGCGATGTTTTGACCATCACGGGAACAAATCTCACAGGCGCGATGTCCGTAACCTTCGGCACGGTGCAAGCAATACCGACAGGCGTGACGGCAACGTCGTTGCGTGTGACGGTGCCGCAGAATGCAGGTAATGGTATCACGGTAACAACGCCCGGCGGGACAAGTCCGTCGTCATCGTTATTCACGCTTCTTTTACCACCGACGGTTTCGCAAGTGATTCCCTCAGTCGGGAAAGTGGGCGATACGGTGAGCGTGGTGGGGAGTAATTTGGGCGAGGTAACAGAGCTGAGTGTTGGACCAGCGAAAGTAACGATTCTTGGGGAC
>RDXM01000062.1 GCA_004292595.1 Candidatus Kapaibacterium sp.
TACAAAAAGTGTCAGATAACGAACCCATTTTTGCCCAAGCGTAACTTCAGTTATGAAGAATTGGTCAAAAAAATACTACTTTCGTTGTATTGCCTTTGGCAAATTTTTCCTGCAATTTCGCTGTCGTCTTTAGTAAGCAATGTAACGTAAGTAATGTAACAAGTAATCAAACTATGGCAACATTGGGTTTAAGCAGTGTTGTATTCTTTCCAAATTATACTCTTTCAGGTGTTACGATGAATAAGATATTACGTGGTTTTTGTGGGTGTATCGCAGTGAGCAATAGCACCAAAAACGTCGGTATGGTGCTCTTAATGATGACAGTACTATCTGTTATGTCCGTGCCAGCAGTAAGGGTGTATGGGCAACCTCTGCCACCGACGCAAGGTTCTGGCTATCGTGGTGAATCACCAATCATATTTTCTGATGCAGTTTGGCGAGGAAAAGACAAGAATACGACGCATACAAATGCTGCACCAACATTGAATTTTCCGCCAAATAACGGCACAAATATTTCCATACTTCCGTTCTTTTTTGCTAATCCTGTTTCGGGAGCCGCAAGTTATGATTTTCAAGTATCTGCGCGGTCCGATTTTGCCGATACACCCGTTGAAATGTATAATTATTACGGCAATGGAAATGGAAGGGCAGACGGACTGGTGTGGAATATTCCGAACGCCAGAACACCACTTTCCAATAATACGCGTTATTACTGGCGGGTACGAGCGTTTGGTTCTACAGAATGGTCGGCAGTATGGTCATTTACAACTGCTGCTGCTGGAACTGCACCTGCAATACCAACGCTTACCTCTCCTTCAAATGGTGCTACAAACGTACCACTTCAACCTGATTTTACGTGGACTGGAATAAATGCAACTGGGTTTATTTATCACATTGAGTATTCTCCTGATCCAACGTTCACACTTGGTTTTGGCAATGTTGGAAATGATCAACGGTGGTCTTCTTCGGGGTCATCGGCATTGCAGTATAATCCAAGCCAATTATCTGATACTCTTTTGCCTGGTACGCGCTATTACTGGCGGGTACGCACTGTGAGCGAAAGCGGTAGGAGCAGCTTTTCGCCAGTGTTTTCCTTTGTAACACAAGGACAAGCACTGAGTTTTACGCAGGTTTCGCTGCAATCTATTGCGAATGCTTCAATGAGCAATCTCACTTCTGCTTTATCTGGAAATATCACTCTCGGTGAAATACCATTTTCTTTTCCCTCAGGAGCAACGAAAATCTTTGAAACACAAGATTTTACACAACCAACATTATCTGCTGCGGCTACAATAGGAACAAGTATTAACAACCCACAAAATGTATATCTTTTACTTGACGGAAAATATATTTACAAATCTTCTCAGGGTCAAGCATTGGGGTCGGTTGTTCTTTCATTTGCCAATGGTGCGAGCCAAACATTGACCGTACGCGCAGGCGACCATCTGCGAGAGAATTGGGCATATGTCTTACCGTTAGACAACGAACAATGGAACGTCATAAGCGATTTCCCAAGCGGAGGAATGTCGGCAAACGGAAGAACAGAAAATCAGGTGAGGTTAAATAAGCCAGTGTGGGGATTTCTGACAATACTGAAAATTCCTGTGCAAGCAAATCTCCGTAATCAACAATTAACGAGAATTGCTTTGACCGACACCTCTCCACAGTCTGGTATGCTCTTGAGCGGGGTAACTGTTGAAGCAGCACCTTCTACAACGCCTGCAAACCGTTCGCCACGTCTGATTTCTAGTCTTCCAAGTTCTATAGTACAGATTGGGCAAACTCTTCAATTTACATTGAGCAATAATTTTACCGACGACGATGGAGATGCTCTTACCTATACCGTCAGTTCAAATAACCCAAATGTTGTATCTGGGAGCGTTAGTAATGGACGCTTGAACATTCAAGGCGTAAGTCCAGGAATAGGAACGATAAGTATTACCGCCAATGACGGACGCGGTGGCATGGTATCGACATCCTTCAGTGTGACAGTCACAGCCGCCCCTTCTTCCCGAACATTCGACGGCGGTATTACGATTTCGCCTTTTCCATTCTCGCAAAATGACTCTATTCTGATTTCCGTAGATGCGACGCAAACATACCCGCGTTCCCCTAGTGCTGCATCGCTTGCTGGTTCTACGCAGCTATGGATTCATGGCGGGGTCAATACAGGTGCAGTAGGAAACTCAGCTACACGATGGCAAAAAATTATCGGTGAGTGGCGAATCTATCCTTCTCGATGCCAGTTTACGCGTCGCACCGATAATACCAATATTTTTGACTTGCGCTTACGCCCCTCGAATTTTTGGCAGTTGCAATCCAGCGAAACCATTTCCGAATTATGTTTTGTCCTCAATAACGGAGCAAATGGGAGTGGTGAAGGTGGCGCATCGCCTATTCAAGGTGCAGCAGACCCGCTCAAAGGCGATATTTTTATTCCTGTTACGAATGCTAGCGCAAACCGTCCGCCGCGTATCTCTACTAGTATTTCAAATCTAACAATACAAACGGGTCGCAACCTTCAAATTTCGGTACCTGGCATCTTTACTGATGATGACCGAGATACGCTTACGTACAGTGCTAGCTCAAGCGTTTCCAATATAGTAACAGTAGTAAGTATAAGCAATAGCGGTCTGCTGACTATTCAAGGCGTGAATACAGGAACCTCGACAATAAGTATTACCGCAAATGACGGACGCGGAGGCATGGTGACAACAACGTTTCTTGTAACAGTGGAAGCATTGAGCTGTGCTGGCACAACAACGCTTACTTCTGCATCAGGCACTTTCTCTGACCGCACCAATGCTCTTGCCACTTACACAAACAATCTTGATTGCCGTTGGGTGATTCAGCCTTCTTCTGCGACTGGCTCTATTACAGCTACATTCTCACGCTTTAGCACTGAGCAGTGCTGTGATTTTGTTGAAATTTATGCGGGGACAACCGTAACAGGGCAGCCTGCCTATCGTTTTTCGGGAACCAATATTCCTCCGCCTGTATCTATCAATGCTTCGGCAATGACCATTCGTTTTGTTACCGATGGCTCGGTTTTTTCGAGTGGTTGGTCGCTTGATTACTCTTCATCGTCGTCCATTGGCAATCGTACGCCCCGCACTCTCTTCGCCCCAGCAACACAAAACATACAGCATGGGCAAACGGGACAGCTCACTCTCAGCACGTACTTTATAGATGACGATGGTGATGCTCTTACCTATACGGCAACATCAAATAGTCCAAGTATTGCTTCGGTTGGCATCAATAACGGCATTCTGACAATACAAGGGCAATCTGCTGGTACAACAAGTATTCGCGTTACTGCCAGTGATGGGCGTGGTGGTTCGGTTTCTCTTTCTTTTAGTGTCAATGTCAATGTCAATGTCTCGACTAACTCCGCTTCCTGCTCTAGTCCGTCAGTGTTTACAGCCGCATCGGGCAGCTTCTCCGACCGTAGTAATGGTACACTTCCATATGCAAACAACCTTGATTGCCGTTGGCTTATTCAGCCTACACCGGCAGCAACATCCATAACCCTTGCCTTCTCTCGCTTAAATACCGAAACATGCTGTGATTATGTCGAGATTTTTAGCGGGACAACTGTAAGTGCGACTCCCTTGTACCGATTTTCTGGAACAACAATTCCAAATACAGTTACGGTCAATGCTGCATCAGTTGTGGTGCGCTTTGTAACTGATGGTTCTGTTAATGGCGATGGTTGGACAATCAATTATACATCCTCATCCAGCAATACAGGCTCAGGTGTTTCCGTGCAACTACCCGCAACAACAGATGTTCGACCTAGAAATACATTCACAATTCCCATTTCGGTCGGCAATACATCAGGACAAAATATCATTTCGTACCAATGTGTCATTGCCTACAATGGCTCAATATTCAATCTTACAGGCGGAAGCGCGACAGGAACACTCTCGGATGGTATGAGCGTAACGTACAATACTTCAGTAGCGGGGCAAATGACGATTGTAGCGTTTGGTTCACGGGCATTAAGCGGAAGCGGTACGTTGCTGAATCTTACTGGACAGCTTACGGCAACAAGCGGCGAAGGAGCTGTAACAATTCGTTCGATGCAATTTAACGAAGGTACTCCTACTGCGTCTATCGTTTCGACGGGAAGTCGGGTACGCGTTATTTCAGAGATTCTGTGTGGTGATGTTTCTCAAAACGGTACCATATCTGCTCTTGATGCCGCATTGATTGCTCGGCACGTGGATGGTAGCGCAGTGCTGACGGGTGTACCGTTGCGAGCGGCGGATGTATCGGGAAATCGTGAAGTAACGGCATTCGATGCGGCTCTCATCGCGCAATTTGCCGATGGTTCTCGGACGAGTTTCCCGAATGGGTGTCCGCCAATATCTGCTTACGTTGGTCAAGTTCTCACAGGTAATTCTGTTGCTGGTACACCAAGCGCAAAAGCTCAAGCAGGTAGTTCTACGCATTCCACACCCATTCCTGTATCGCTATCACGAATGAATGGTAGAAACGGTAGTAAAATTCAGATTCCTATGAGCGTTGGAAGTATGACGGGAGAAAATATTCTTGCTTATTCCTTTCGTTTGAGCTACGACCCAAGCATTCTCCGCATTTCTGGTGCGCTTTCCGAGCAAACACTCTCGGCAGGTGGAACGGTAAGCGTCAATACGGCTACTTCAGGCGAAGTGCGGGTTGTCTATTTTACTTCCAGAGCATTGACAGGGCAGGGAACGCTGATAAATCTTGATGCAGAGGTGATTGGAACTGGGATGAGTGAGTTAAAGTTCAGCCAATTCAGTTTCAATGAAGGGATGCCTCTGGCAACAACGACCAACGGCAGCCTTATCAGTAGCATGACTTCGGTTGGTATGAATATAGGGAGTGAGATGGAATTACTCATTCATCCCAATCCTGCAAACGAAAGCGCAAGCATAGAATTTACCGTACCGCCGCAAGCCCAAACCATGCGGGTGACGGTGTACAATGCTCTGGGAGCAGAAGTGGTACGGCTTTTCGATGGAAGTGTGCTAGCGCAAGGGCGGCAACGTCTCCAATGGCAAACTCAGAATATCGCAAGCGGCGTATATACTGTTCGTGTGCAAAGCAATAGCGGGACGCAAACACAATGGTTGAATATTGTCCGATAGATCTGGAACGGCGATGAAAGAAATGCGCAATTTCTCTTCATTGGTGGTACAGACATTTTTGTCTGTGAGCCTTCAAAGCCGCTTCAGGACTCACAGACAAGAAGTCTCAAGCCACTGAAGCCTAAAAAAAACTACACTTTATTTTTTACCATTCCCTATTTGTAAACAGCACTATGAACAAGATTTTGTTTAACCTTACATTGGCATTTCTCTGTGGCTTACACGGTATTATCATCGCACAAAAGCCGCTCTGGCAGGTTTCACTGCAGGATAATATACGCCGCGTTTCTTATCTGGACAATAATTCTAAGGTATTTGTGCTTGCAAATCGTAGTATGAGATTATACGACCAAGTTTCAGGACAAAAGCTGTGGGAAATACCGCTTTTGGAGAATAAGCAATTTCTTTTGGGTACATCTATTGGAGCTGAGTTCATTAGTAGTAATAAATGCTTCATCGTAAAAGATGCTGGTCTAACGTGCTATGATATTCTAACGGGAAAAGTTATAGATTCAACAACGGCGGGGCTTTATGGCTTGGAAAAACGCTATCTTTCTACCATTGATACCACAACGGATGGATTCTTGCGCCTCAAATATTCGCATCCGCTTCCTTCGCAATTAATCAAACAAGAAATTACCGTTCTTATCAATCAATCCTTCCGCGAGGTCAGTCGTTCATACAAATTGTCTTCGCCCAAAGGGTATGATTCCATTCTCATTGACAATACTTTGCGCGAGACCAAACGGATATTCGTCGCACAAGAACCGATGCCCAGTGATACATCGGCGGCGGCACGGGCGCGGGAGCGCATTGATGCTGTGAAACAAGGCAAGTATATTCGATTCAATACTAAAGAAAAAGTATTGGAAATTTGCAGCCTCACAACAAATGAAGTTCTCGCCTCGCTTCCAAATACCGAGGCACAACGGGCAACAGGATTTCTGGGAACAATCCCCATACAATGGGCTTCGCTCACAACCTCGGATGAACGCTTCGCCGTAGTTATTTTGGAAAAGAAACAAGTCATTGTGATTGATATGACAACAAACAAAGAAGTCGGACGCTTTTTGTTTGATGTCTCCGCATCCGAGCGACGGATATTTGCATATAACAATGCGTTTCTTGTTCTGGGGAATAATAATTCTACCTTACATATTGCTCTGCCCACACTCAAAACAACAACCATTCCCCTTACTCTTGCGCCTTCTTCTACCGCTACCTATAGTGCTGCAGGGCGCGAGGTTACTATTTTCTTCTCCACCGAAAATCTTGGTTCGTTGAGTAATTTTTATTCAAAAACAGAAATAATTACGGCAGCCATTGATATGGCTTCAGGGGAATTACTTTGGAAAAATCCTGTCGAAAAACCAAGTATTGATATTATCATAGAAGTTATTGGCTTCGATGGGACTAATTTACGTTTGCTCACAAAAAAGTCACAAAATGATCTATTCAATCCCCGACAATTTGGATATGTTCAGAGTATTGATATTCTCAAAGGTACAACTGTTTATCAGACAAAAATTGCAGAGGCACGTTCGGGGCAATATTACTCCCTTCTTATGAATGCTAAGAAGTACGGCGATAACGATGTTATCATCATACGAGGAAATGCTGAGGAAACTATCAATCCTCAGACGCAGCAGGTCGGCGGCGAAGGTATATGCGTCCTTGATAGCAAGACAGGGGCAGTCGTTGCAAGCGATTATTCTCAGCTCGACGCGAAGCTCTTTTATTCTGATAATGATGTTTTCTATCTTGTCGGACGACCCAATACACTTGCCTTCAACATCAAAAGCAATAAACGTCACTGGCTTTTGACACCGACTGCGCCATTTCCACAGGACATCAACCCTATAAATTACATCGTTAAGGAAGGCGTGATGTATCTTTATCATTTTGGGAGCAAAAAAGCTCGTATTGGCTACAGCGCATTTGATGCACCAGACCCATGCGGTTTCTATGCGATTGACCTTAAAGAGGGTAAACTTGCTTGGAATGCGCCTATTGAAGAAGCCGAAGCACCTGAAAAGGCAATGACAACATTTTCACTAGAGGAAAACTATAATCCCGCAACAAAAACACTTTTCTACGCAACAAGCAAAAAACTCTATGCATTGCAGTGCCAAGTCGATGGAGGAAAATATGCTTGGCTTCAAGACCTCCAAAAAACTCCTATTCAAGAAATTAAGCGTGAATTTTATGAACCTGTAATTGAACTAGGTGCTGGAAATGATGGTAATCAAAAAATAGTTCGTGAGCGTGGGACGGATGGAAAATATTATGATACATATTTGTGGATAGGAGGTAGAGAATGGTTTAAGAAATTTCCTCCCTTGTGGAATGACGCAGGTCGTGACACTTTTGTAAAAGAGTTTTCACGCAACGGTTTATTGACGGGACTTCCTACATGGTATGGCACATGGAGTGAACGTATAACACGTGTAGATTACACTCCAGAGAGGATTCTTGTTATTGGAAATAAAGGCTTAGGATGTTTCGATCCCACGACAGGAGGAATGCGATGGGCACGAGAATGGGCGCACTCCAACATTCAGTATTTTCCACGCATCATTGGTTCTGCATTGGTGTATATGGCAGAGCAAAAATTTGTAGCGATTGATATTGCTTCTGGAGAAGTATTGGCACAAGACAGTTTTGAGGGAGATAATGTTGATTTTTCAGTTGCTCCCGATAAAAAAAGTATTATCGGAACACGTGCTGATGTCATGAAAGTGTATCGACTGACGAAATAAATTTTAGCCCAGAATTTGAATATTCAAATGCTAAGTACACGACAAAATTTATTCAATAGTGGCACAGGCATTCTTGTCTGTGAGTGTTGGAGCGGGTTTCAAACGGAAAACACGGACAAGAATGTCTGTGCCACTGAAGCCTGATTCTACGAGCTTTTCAGAGGATTTGTCGTGTACAAAGGTCTGTGCCACTATTGTCTTTTTGCCTTTGTAGCTCAGTATTGAGGCTGATTTCCAACTAAATCAAACAAGAACCAAATACATACTTGTAGTCTATCTTGAAGGTCAATCGCATTAAGTGAAGCAAACTGGAGTACGGAATTTATTCTGTCACGCAAGATTCGACGACGTTTGCTGCGAAATAAATTCCGCACTCCAAACCTTAACGTAATGCCATTGATTTTAAGGTGGACTACAAGTACGTATTTACAGAATGCCCTTATAGAGACACCGCAAATTCTACGCTCGTACCTCCACCATCCCGCACCGATTCTATCGTTACCGTTCCTGCGCAAGCATCCATGCGCTTTTGCATCGTTTTTAAGCCATTCGAGAAACGCCCTACCTCGCTTGGAACAAAGCCACGTCCGTTGTCCTGGACGATAATCTTCAATTTCTTTGATTCCATTGTTATTTCAATCGTACATTCTGTTGCTTCGGCGTGTTTGACCGCATTCGTACAGGCTTCGCGGACTGCCATCACGATATTGCGCCGTGTGTCCGGTTCGATGCGCCGCTCGGCAGGCAGATTCTCGCTTGCCTTGAAATGCACTTGCAGGGAAGCCGTCTCCAGAAGCCGCGTCGTTTCTTGGCGGAGATAGGCGGTGAGTGCTTCCAGCGTATCGTTTTCGGCATTCAGCACCCAAATCGTCTCGCGTAAGCCGTTGCGAAGCGCGTGGGTGTTGGTTGCTATTGCCGTTGCCCACGCCGCGCTTTGTTGGGGCGACGCGCTGTTTTCTTGCAAGGCTTGTACTTCCTCCCGAAGCTGCTCCGACATAGCCGCAATCTCGACAATCTGAGCACCCAAGCCGTCGTGCAGGTCGCGGAAAATACGCTCCCGCTCGCGCTCACCAGCTTCGGCTTTTTCGCGTTGCAGAACGCGTATGCGCTCGGCGAGAGCGACGGAGAAGAGTATCATTTCAATAATGATGCCGACTCTGTACATGATATTTGCTACCGTGAACCTGTAGTAGGTTGTATTAAAAAGTGAAATATTCAAACCTATTATTGCAAGAAATGTTACAGCCCATCCCAAAAGATAATACCATGCAACTGTTACTTTTTTGCGCAAGGCAAGGACGGCAGCTATGATAAAAGCAGCAAGATTAATCACAAAACTGAGGTTTCCCAAGGGATAAAAAATAGGAAAGGTGATATATCTATCTGCACCGACAAATGCCCATTCAACAACCATGAACAGAACCTGAATAATTGCCAAGAAATGAAGTACCTTGCTCCAGCGCGGAGCAATTTTAGGCAAGGTGAGTAGTGTATCGGTAAACAGCAGAGTAAAAGCAAATCCCAAATGCAGAAAAGGGAAAAAAAAGAGTGGATTCGTGCGGGCTATAAAGCGACTAAATAGTGGAAGTTCAAAGAAAAAACCCGACTCGAAAAAAAAAAAAAATCCACCCAAGAAGAAAACATATCCAAGGTAGTAGAGATACACACGGTCGCGTATGATAACATACAGAAACACGTTGTAGAGAAAAAGAGCAAGTACTATTCCCGTCGTTGCAACATAGAATGACCGAATCCATGAAATTATGTTCAAAAGCTGCACTTCTGAAATGATATACCCTTGAGTAAAGGTAGCGCAAATTCCTTCACTCCGCAAATACACAACGCGTGGCGCGGTATCAAGCGGGATACGAAAGGAGTTGCCGAGCCACCAAATGTTGCGGTCATCGGCGGGAACGTCCAAACCAGAAAACTGGATAGAATACGGCGTTGTAGCATTTGAGTCAGTATTTGGCAGATAACAGTCCAAATGCCGAGCGTAGCAAAAGGGAATAGCCAGCATCGCCTCGCCATGCAGTGCGCGGACGGTTTCGGGAGTAGCCCGAACGCGAACGCGAATCCAGTAGGTATAGCCCGTGAAAAATTGGATTTCAGCTTCAGATTTCATGAGCCGCCAAGCGGTAGGGTGAGCCATTGCTTGTTCGGGCGTGAGTGTGCGGTTGGTATCGAAGAGGATTTCGGCGTGTCCGTCGAAGACGGTGCGGTAGTCGTTGGGCGTGGAGAGCGTGATTGGCTCTGGCGGGGAGCTTTGGCAAAAAACTGCGCTCGCCCAAAGAATAAACAAAAGCGTAAACGCTGAAAGGAAGCGACCGCAATGGTTCATACAACCCTATAAAAATGGACACTAAAAAAAGAGAGAATTGAAAGCGAAATAGCCCCGAGAACAGCCACTAATACCGTTTTGACTGTATTTTGAATACTTTGATTTGAGCAAGGCAGCATGCTGCCTTGTTTCGGAGAATTGAAACTATTCATTTTACAATCGAAAACGGTATAATTTGGTAAAAAATGGTTTTACAATCAACGGAAATCTGCTCTTCAGAAAATGAAAATGGGCAAGGTAAACTCAAAAACTACTACTTTTTTACTACTCTTTTCCGCCTTCCAACGTTTGCCCATCCCAAGAATTTTGAATAACTTGCTAAGTCCATTTGTACGGTATTTTTCTCCTAAATACCGCTCTCTTAATATGCAAAAAAATACCCATCTATTTATCATCCCACAACGGGAGTTTCCTATGAACCTCTTTATACGCTTTTCGCAAAAGCACCGTGCCGTGCAGACCGCACGAATGCTTGCTGCGTTCTTGTTTGCTGTTGCCTCGGCAATGCCTGTGTTTGCGCAAGTAAATGCTCAAGTAACACCGCCAATTACCGAAATGCTCAAAAAGCATAATCTCGCTGCAAAGCAAGCATTCACGCCACCACAGCAACTTATGTTTATCGAAAACAAAGGGCAATGGCAGGGCAATGATACCTTGGGAACGCCGCGTTTTCTTGCCCGCACACGTGGTGCAAACGTCTGGGTGATGGACGACGGCTTTGTCTATGACTTCGCAAAGCGGATTGATTCCGCCCACCACGAAGGGCACGTCGTCAAAATGCGCTTCGCCGACATCGCCGACATCGCCGACATCGCCGAAAACAGCAACGAACCGCGCCGTGCGACGGGCATCCAAAAACTCCCTGGCTACCACAACTACTTCTTAGGCGCAGACAGCACCAAATGGGCAACCAACGTCCCGCTCTACGCTGAAGTTCGCATGAATGCTCTTTCGGAAGGCATCTCCGCCCGCACCTACTTCGATGAAGGCTCAGTACGCTACGACCTCATCGTCGCGCCCGGCGCAGACCCGAACCGCATTGCGCTGGAGTTTGGCGGCATCGAAAAAGAAAAAGTACGCATCGGCAAAAACGGCGACCTCGTGCTGCAAACCAGCGTTGGCGAGGTGATGCAGGGAAAACTCTTCGCCTACCAAGTCGTGAACGGCAAAAAACACCAGATACCATGCGCCTTTGCTATCACCACTCAAAACTCACCACTCAAAACTCACCACTTTTCTTTCGCTCTCGGTGCGTACAACCCCGCACTCCCGCTTGTCATTGACCCGCTTGTGTGGAGTACGTTTGTCGGGGGAACGGGCGAAGATGATTTTTACCATAACTTGAGTTTTGATGCTTCCAACAACGTTTATGCGGCAGGGCGCACACAAAGTACAAACTTTCCAACATCGGGCGGGGCGTATCAAACCACCTATCCAGGTGGCTTATATGCAGGTGTTGTCACCAAACTCAATCCTACAGGAACGGGTTTAATGTTCTCTACCTTTCTGGGTGGCGGGGCGTTCTCACTTAATGCCATGACCATTGATGCCTCAAATAATATCTACGTTACAGGCGGCACGGATGCTGGGTTTCCGACAACTGGCGGTGCTTACCAAACAGCGTATGGCGGGGCAAACAGTTGTTACATAACAAAGCTGAATTCTACTGGTACTGCTCTCTCGTATTCAACCTATTTTGGTGGGGCTGGTGGCTCTGTCGGATATGATATTTCTGTGGATGCCTCTGGCAATGCCTACATTTCAGGGCATTGTGGTATTGGAACGGGGCTTCCTGTTACTGGCGGAGCGTATCAAACAACGGCGAACGGCAATAATGAAGGATTTGTTACTAAACTGAATGCAACTGGGTCTGCACTGGTTTACTCAACGTTTCTTGGCGGTACAGGCAATGACTATCCTCTTTACAGCAAAATTGACGCATCTGGGAATATCTATGTCTTGGGCTATACTAGCGGTGGTTTCCCCACTACAGGCGGCGCGTACCAAACCACGTATGGGGGCGGTATGTGGGATATTACACTCTCAAAATTAAACGCAACAGGTACGACATTACTTTATTCTACTTACATTGGTAGTACGGGAGACGAAATCGGACGAGGGCTTGCACTTGATGCCTCGAATAATGTCTATGTTTCGGGGTTAAGTTCAGGTGGATTTCCTACAACGCTTGGTCCTGCCTACGCTGGTGGGACTTGGGATGGTATTCTTTTTAGCCTAAATGCTGCCGGAAGCGCATTAAATTTCTCACGCTACATTGGTGGTTCAGGGCAAGAAGATTTGCAGAGTGTTTGTAGAGACGGTGGCACGGGCGATATTTACGTGGTTGGCTTCACGACAAGCACAAACTACCCAACATCTCTTGGGGCTTACCAAACCTCACTTGCAGGCGGATATGACATTGTTCTGACGAAACTCAATAGTGCCGCTTCGACAATCCTCTACTCAAGCTACATCGGCGGTGCGAACGACGATGTAGGGAAATTCATCGTCTTCAATGCCACCAATACCGTGTTTTTATCAGGTACAGCCAGCACGGGCTTTCCCACCACCCCAGGCGCATACCAAACCACCTACGGCGGCGGCACAACAGACGGCTTTGTTACAAAATTCTCCACTATCCCCGAACCACCCACGGTTACCAGTTTCACCGCCACTACAGGCTATCCGGGTCTCGGCATCGTGATAAACGGCACAAACTTCATCGGCGTAACGCAAGTGCAGTTCGGCGGCGTAAATTCGCCATCTTTCACGGTGATTTCCCCAACACAGCTTGTGGCAGCTGTTCCGGCGGGTGGGGCGAGTGGAAGCGTGAGCGTTACCAATCTGGGTGGTACGGGTTCGCTGGCGGGCTTTACCTTTACGGGGACAGTGCCGCAGGTTTCGACGGTGGTTGGAAATGCGGCTGGTGCTGGCTTTGCCGACGGGCAGAACGGCGCGGCACGACTGAATCAACCGACGAGCGGTCTCAAAATCGGTGGAGATATTTACTTTACCGATGACTTTAATCATAGAGTCCGCAAATACAACATTGCCACAGGCGTAGTAACGACCATTGCAGGAAGTGGCGTGGCGGGTTTTGCCGACGGCACGGGCGCAGCAGCACAGTTCAATACTCCGTCTGGTCTGACAAGAGACGGAGCGGGGAATATCTACGTTTCCGACGGCGGCAATCACCGCATCCGCAAAATTGTTCCTGGAACAGGCGTAGTGACGACCTTCGCGGGAAGCGGCGTAGCGGGCTTCAATGATGCCACAGGAACAGCAGCACAATTCAGCTCTCCCGCAGGCTTAGAATGGGACGGCACAAATATTTTTGTCTGCGACGTAAACAACAACCGCATTCGCCAAATCGTGATTGCTACGGCAGTCGTAACGACGCTTGCTGGAAGCGGTACGGCGGGAAATGCAGACGGAATCGGTGCGGCGGCACAGTTTAATCGTCCTTACGGCATCACTTCCGATGGCACGACATATCTCTACGTTGCTGGGTACGACGGTCACAACATTCGCCGCGTTTCCTTCACGGGGAACGTCGTAACGATTGCGGGCAGCGTAGCAGGCACATCGGGCTTCGCGGATGGTGTCGGAACGGCAGCGCGGTTCAATCGTCCTTCGGGCATTGCATGGGTGAATGGCGGTGTAGGAGGGCTTCTCTACATCGCCGACCTCAGCAACCACGCCATTCGCCTCATGGATATTGGGATGGCAAACACGGTTAATACCTATTCCGGCACAAATTCAGCCGCGAATATTGATGGATCACTCACCGCAGCCCGCTATAACAATCCCACAGGCATTGTTTATGACGCAAGTGCCGTGTTCTACGTCTTTGACCAACTGAACAATTCTATTCGTCGCGTTTCGCCTGCACCGCCGACCGTTTCAGGCTTCCTGCCCGCCAGTGCGTACCCGATGCAAGTCGTAACCATCACAGGAACAAACCTCACGGGCGCAACGCAAGTGCAGTTCGGCGTTACCAATGCCGCGTGGTTTACGGTGGATTCTCCCACGCAAATCCGCGCCGTTGTGCCGATTGGGGCAGTGAATGGTGCCATAAGTGTTATCGCGCCTGGAGGAACGGCAACATCTGGTAGTTCTTTGACTGTTACAGTTGCGCCGCAGGTTTCGACCTTGGCGGGCAATGGCTCCGCTTTATATCTGGATGCGGCGGGACAAGGTGCGCAATTCAATAATCCTTACGGGATTGCAGTAAATTCAACAGGCGATATGTTTATTGCCGAAGGTTTAGCGGGCGGAGCAAATAATCGTATTCGTAAAATTTCCCCAACAGGCGTAGTAACGACCTTCGCGGGCGCAGGTGCGTTTGGTTCTGCAAACGGTACGGGAGTGGCGGCGCAGTTCAACGCTCCGCGTGGCGTTGCCGTTGATGCAAGCAACAATGTGTACGTTGCCGATTATAGCAATCACGTTATTCGCGCAATCACGCCCGGAGGCGTTGTCACGACCTTTGCGGGCAGTGGCGTGGCTGGGTGGAATGATGCAACGGGAACGTCAGCGCAATTTGCGAACCCATTCGGAATAGCCATAAGCGGCGGTTTTATGTATGTGGCTGAGGCAGGTGGGCATCGTATTCGCAAAATCTCTATGCCCGGCGGTGTTGTCACAACGCTTGCTGGAAGTAATGTCGGAGCGTCGGGATTTGGTAATGCGACAGGTTTGGCGGCAACCTTTAATTTTCCCGTTGGTGTGGCGGTGGACGGCTCGGGAAATGTGTTTGTAACAGACCAAAACAATAACTGTATTCGTAAAATTACTCCCCTGGGCGTAGTTACGACGTTTGCAGGAACGGGTGCTGCTGGATATGTGGACGGAGCGGGCGCATCGGCTCAGTTTTCCGCTCCTCGTGGAATGGTGATTGACGCAACGGGAAATCTGTATGTGAGCGATGCTGGAAATAGGCGTATTCGCGTGGTTTCACCGCTCGGCAATGTTTCAACGTACGCTGGAAGCGGTGCATTGGGAGCGTTGGATGGAACGCCGCTTGCAGCGCAATTTTCTTTGCTCGAAGGTTTGACGTTTAATGCTTCGGGAACTCTCTTTCTTGCTGATGCTGGTAACCATAATGTTCGCAAAATTACCGCCGCACCGCCAACAATTAGCAGTTTTCTACCCGCAAGCGCGTATCCGATGCAAGTTGTCACCGTCACGGGAACAAACTTTGCGGGTACCTCACAAGTGCAGTTTGGTGCAGTCAATGCAGCATGGTTTACCGTTGATTCTCCCACGCAAATCCGCGCCGTTGTGCCGTTTACAGCAGTGACTAGCACGATAAGTGTTATCGCGCCTGGAGGAACGGCGACATCGGGTAGTTCATTGACGGTTACAGCAACGCCGCAGGTTTCGACCATTGCGGGCGACGGCATTGCGGGCAGTGTGGATGCTGCTGGTCAGGCGGTGCGGATTGACGAACCCGAAGGAGGCGTTAAAGTAGGCGGAGACATTTATTTTACGGAAAGCAACGGTCACCGTATTCGCAAGTTGAACATTGCTACTGGAACGGTAACAACTATTGCTGGCGACGGTACGCCAGGGCTGTTGAACGGTATCGGCACCGCGACAAAGTTTAATACTCCCATCGGTATCGTCAGTGATGGTCTTGGCAATTTATATGTTGCCGATGCAAGTAATTTCGTCATTCGGAGAATTGTCATTGCCACAGGAATCGTAACGACCTACGCTGGAACAGGTACGGGTGGTTCTGCCGATGGTGCATTGCTTTCGGCGCAATTTGGTCGCCCGTTTCGTATGGCGTTCGACGGTGGCGGTAATTTATACATTACCGACATTATCAATCATAGTATCCGCAAAATTTCGGGTGGGACGGTCTCGACACTGGCAGGAAGTGGTGTTGCGGGCAATGTAAACGGTATCGGTACGGCAGCACAGTTCAACGAACCGACGGGCATTGCGTGGGACGGCGCAGGCAGTCTGTATATTACTTCAAATCTAGGGCATCAAGTTCGGAAAATAGATATTGCCTCGGCAACTGTTACAACATTGTCAGGAAGCGGCGTTGCTGGCTTTGCCGACGGTCCGGCGGGAACGGCACAGTTTAACCAACCGGGCGGCATTGCCTTCGATGGTGCAGGCAATCTGTATGTGGCTGATCTTACATCGAACAGAATTCGTGTTGTGTCGGTTGCCACCGGTGCTGTCTCGACCTTTGCCGGGAACGGTACGGCAGGTTTCGCCGACGGTCTGCCAGGAGCAGCGCAGTTTTCTGTTCCAGCGGACGTTGTGATGGATGGTGCAACAATTTATGTTATGGATAGAATCAACAGGCGAATACGGCGTATTGGGTCTGTACCGCCGACAATTACCATGTTTACTCCCACCAGTGCTTATCCGATGCAGGTTGTAACGATTACAGGCACAAACCTAACTGGAGCATCGCAAGTACAGTTCGGCGTTACCAATGCAGCATGGTTTATCGTTGATTCTCCCACGCAAATCCGCGCGGTTGTGCCAAATGGCGCAACAAATGGTTTTATTGGCGTAACAGTACCTGCGGGTTCGGCTTTATCGGCGAGTATGTTTACTGTGAATCCAACACCTGCCATTTCAACGTTTATGGGCGACGGTTCTACGGGCAATCAAGACGCTGCGGGGCAGGCAATCAAGACGAATGCGCCTATTGGTGCAGTATTCATCGGTGCCGACCTCTACATTGCCGAAGTATTGAATCATCTTATTCGGAAAATCACCCCATCGGGCGTATCGTCGGTCTATGCGGGAAGCGGTGCAAGTGGCTTTGCCAATGGCACAGGCACGGCAGCACAGTTCGCCGACCCGCATAACTTGGCGACGGACGGCACAAACATTTTTGTTGCTGATTACAACAATCACCGTATTCGGGTTATCGCGCCAGGTGGCGTGGTAACAACCTTGGCGGGCAGTGGTGTTGTAGGCTGGAATGACGCAACGGGCGCATTGGCACAATTTCAAGCTCCGATTGGTATTGCCTATCATGCGGGCTTTGTCTATGTCAGCGAAGACGGCGGGCATCGTGTGCGCAAAATTAGCTACCCGGGCGGCGTGGTAACAACCTTGGCAGGCAGCACGGCAGGTATGACGGGCTATGTGGATGCCACAGGCACTGTGGCTCGCTTCCAGTGTCCGCGCGGTCTTGTCGTTGATGCAGCGGGAAATGTGTATGTAGCGGATAATTGCAATCACTGTATTCGCAAAATCACTCCTGCGGGCGTGGTAACAACACTGGCGGGAACAAATACCTCTGGCTATGCGGATGCCACAGGGACGGCTGCACGATTTTTTGGTCCTCGCGGACTTACGATAGACGGTTCGGGCAATCTCTACGTGACCGATGCGGTGAACAGTCGTATTCGCGTCGTTTCTCCAGGCGGTGCAGTTACGACGCTGGCTGGAAGTGGCACAGCAGGTACGGCAGACGGAACGCTTGCAACGGGGCAGCTCAGTGTCGGCCCGGAAGGCTTGGTTTTTGATGTGGCGGGGAATTTGTTGATTGCTGACCGGAATGTGCGCCTTGTTCGTAAAATAATGCTTTCAGGCGCGACCTACGTTTGGAGCGGCGGCGCGGGCGCAGATTGGCAAGTGGCAGGAAACTGGTCGCCACCACGCACCTCGCCCGTCCCATCCGACATTTTGCAATTCAACGCTGGAACGCACACCCCGACCAACGTTCCCTCGCAAAGCATAAAGCAACTTATCATCAGTGCTGGTGCGGACGTAACGCTTACTTCTGCTGGTGCGCAAACACTCAGCGTTGGCGCAAACGGCATACAAGTGGCGGCGGGCGGAACACTCAGTATTGCTCCGGCGAACACGCTAACGCTGGGCATCGCCGCCGGAGCCACCTTCACGGTAAACGGCACACTCAGCCTTAGCGACAGCCCCGTAGCAGGCGCAGGAAATCTCACCTTCGGAGCAAACACAATTCTTCGTACCTTCAACAACGACGGCGTGAACGGCACTTCGGCAGGAACAGGTGCAATACAGGTAATGGGAACAATTACCTACAACCCCACGACAAGCTACGTTTTTACGGCAACAAACGCCGCAAACCGTTTGCTGGGTTTTGCTGCCGTTGCTGGAAAGCCTGTCATTACGCAATGCGCAGACCTCAACATTGCTGCAAGCGCAAATACTCGCGTTATGGATCACAATTTCACCGCATCGGGAGTAATAACCCTGAACGGAAGGCTACAAACGAATGCGCTAACGCTGAGTTTGAACGGCACAGGAACGCTCACCATTCCAAGCGGCGGGCGCATGATTGCCAGCGCAAACGGTACGATTTCCAATGGAAATGCTTCTCCCACAAGTTTTACCGTGCAATCGGGCGGCGTATTGGAAATTCAAGACAACGGACAGGTGAGTGCGGCGAGTGCTTCCGATGTGAACTACATTGGGGGTTCGACGTTGGAATACTCTGGCACAACGACCGCCAAGACCACAACGGCGCGGGAAATCGGTGCATCGGGCGTACAAAATATGATTGTTTCCAATACTCAATCCGTTACACTTAGCGCAAATGCTACGGTTCAGCAAAGTTTGAATATCAGCAATATGTCGCAACTTGTTCTGACAAATGCAGGCAATCCCACACTCACGCTCAACGGTACGCTGAACCAAAACGGCGCGGCAAACATCGCCAGCGTGAACGGCGCGAACGCAGGCTCCATCACGCTTGCGGGCACAGGCGCACTCGCGCTC